>JAYUHQ010000405.1:0-19832 GCA_043766895.1 Aestuariivirga sp. | reverse complement strand
ATTTCATTGCAGCTGTCATCATGCAAGGCGCATCCACATGGCGCATTTTGTTCAAACACATCGTGCCATTGTGTATGTCGTCCGTTATTGTGCGGCTCACCTTGGATATGGCCGGCATCATTTTAACTGCGGCGGGCTTGGGCTTTCTGGGTCTAGGCGCCCAGCCACCCACCGCCGAATGGGGGGCCATGGTGTCTGCGGGCCGCGAAGTTATTCTCGATCAATGGTGGGTGGCCACAATCCCCGGCATCGCCATCTTCATCGTGAGCCTAGGGTTCAATTTATTGGGAGACGGATTGCGCGATGTGTTCGATCCAAAATCCACATGAGTGCTAGCTTGCTTGATGTTCAAGACCTCAATGTGTCCTTCCCTTCGCGCAGCGGTGTAACCCATGCCGTGCGCCATGTCAGCTTCACGCTAGGCCATGAACGCCTCGGCATTGTGGGTGAATCAGGCTCAGGCAAATCCACGATGGGCCGCGCCATATTGGGCCTTATCCCCCGCCCCGGAATTGTCTCGGCCAAGAAAATGACCTTTGACGGCGCAAACCTGTTGGGCAATTCAGGAGCCGATTGGCAACGCTTGCGCGGGCGGCGCATCACCATGGTGATGCAAGACCCTAAATATTCACTGAACCCCGTCATGAAAATCGGCCACCAGATCGGTGAAACCTGCCGCCTTCATTTAGGCTCAACCGCAGCCGATGCGCAAAAACGTGCCCTTGCCATGCTTGAGGCTGTCAAGATCCGTGATCCCGACCATGTCTATAATCTCTATCCCCATGAACTTTCAGGCGGCATGGGCCAGCGCACCATGATTGCAATGATGCTGGTGGCTGAACCTGAACTTTTGATTGCAGATGAGCCCACGTCTGCCCTTGATGTTACGGTGCAAAATGAAGTTCTGCGCATACTCGATGATCTGGTGAAAGATCGCGGCATGGGACTGATTTTCATCAGCCATAACCTCACCGTGGTGTCCAGTTTCTGTGACCGCATATTGGTGATGTATGGCGGCAAAATCATGGAAGAATGCAAGGCCTCTGAACTTTCAAAGGCCAAACACCCCTACACCAAGGCCCTGATTGCAGCGGCCCCTTCGCTGGAAATGAAACGCGCCGAACTTGCGACTGTGACGCGTGATCCGGAATGGCTGAAATGATTGAAGTTTCAAAACTCAACGTGATATTTCGAGGGCATGAAACCACCATGCACGCTGTGCAAGATGTGTCATTCGCTGTGGCCGAAGGTGAAACTTTTGGCATTGTTGGCGAATCGGGATCTGGAAAATCGACGGTGCTGCGCGCGATTGCAGGCTTGGTTCCCTCAACCAGCACATCACTCATGATCAATGGCCACGCCGCATCGCGCAAACGCAACCGCGAAGAAAGCCGTCAAATGCAGATGGTCTTTCAGGATCCTTACGGCTCTCTACACCCCCGCCACACGGTCGATGCAATTCTGCGTGAGGCACTCGTCATTCACGGTATTGACAATCAGGATGGCCGCATTGTGAAGGCTATTTCTGATGTGGGGTTGAACCCGCAACATCGCTTCCGCTATCCGCATCAGCTTTCGGGTGGTCAGCGCCAACGCGTGGCCATCGCCCGCGCTTTGATTTTGAGCCCGCCAGTCCTCTTGCTGGATGAGCCAACATCGGCCCTTGACGTATCTGTGCAAGCCGAAATTCTCAATCTGCTTTCGAAGCTTCAATCGCGCTACTCGCTCACCAGCATCCTCGTCAGCCATGATCTTGCCGTTGTTGCCCATCTCTGTACGCGCATTGCTGTTATGCAATTTGGACAAATTGTAGAAGTGATCAATGCCACAGATTTGCGAAACGGAAACGCAGCTGAAGGCTATACGCGCCAACTGATTTCGGCCAGCCGCGGTTTTTCACGAATCCGAGAAACTCAACAGACACATTAAATTTGTGGCGCTTGCCAGATTGCAAAAAAAATTGTCATATCAATTAGTCCGGCATATTTTACTGGGCAATGCGCAACAAGAAATAATTGAGGGAGATATTCATGCTTAAGATAATGAAATATGCACTGCTCACAGGCGCCATGTTCGCACTGCCGCATCTGGCAGTTGCCGAAACACCCAAGGACACATTGGTGATCGCCGAAAACATCGACGATATCATTTCGCTTGACCCCGCCGAAGCATATGAGTTGACTGGCATTCAAGTTCTGGCCAACACCTATGACCGCATCATGCGCTTTGACCCCACCGACATCACCAAACTTGTAGGTGGCGTGGCCGAAGGCAGCACGGTAAGCGACGATGGCAAAACCTTCACGTATAAAATTCGCTCAGGCCTTAAATTTTCTTCGGGCAATCCGGTCACCGCAAAGGACGCGGCATGGTCGCTTCAACGCGTGATCAAGCTGGAAAAAACACCCGTATTCTTGCTTTCGCAATTGGGCTGGACCAAAGACAACATAGACAAGATGGTTACGGCCCCCGATGATTCTACATTGGTTGTAACTATTGGTGTTGATTTTGCCCCATCGCTGGTCAACGCTCTGTTGTCGTCCGTTGTCGGTTCGGTTGTCGATATGAAGACAGCCATGTCGCATGAAGCAGCAGGCGATCTCGGCTATGCTTGGCTGAAAACCAACTCCGCTGGATCAGGTGCTTACACATTGAAGGCTTGGAAGCCCAATGAAAGCGTTACCTTGGATGTGAACCCCGGCTACCGTGGCGGCGAAGCGGCCATGAAGCGCGTGGTTCTGCGCCATGTTCCCGAACCAGCCGCACAACGCTTGCTGATCGAAAAAGGCGATGTGGACGTAGCCCTGAACATGACAGGCGATCAAGTGGCCGGCCTCAAAGGCAACAAAGACATCACCATAACTGACTCTCCACAAGCCCTGCTTTATTATATCGGCATGAATTTGAAGACCAAGGAATTGCAAGACCCCCGCGTCCGTCAGGCCTTGCGTTATCTCATCGATTATGATGGCATCGTCAAATCCATCATGAACGGCGGCGCCAAAGTGCATCAGTCCTTCTGGGCCTCAGGCTTCTGGGCGGCGTTGGATGATAATCCCTACACGCTCGATCCTGCAAAGGCCAAGGCACTGCTCAAAGATGCAGGCTACCCCGATGGTTTCTCAATTGACCTTGATGCACCCAATTCTTCGCCCTTCTCTAACCTCGCACAATCTGTGCAGGCCACAATGGCGCAAGGGGGCGTGAAGGTGAACATCATCCCATCTGAAACCAAAGCGCTGCTCACCAAATATCGTGCCCGCCAACATCAGTTGCTGATGATCTATTGGGGGCCAGACTATATGGACCCACACACCAACGCTGATGGTTTTGCCAACAACCTCGACAATTCAGATGCCGCCAGCAAAGGCAAACCCCTGGCGTGGCGTAACTCTTGGGCAGACGATGGAGTGAACAAGATGACGGCTGACGCCGTGCGCGAGCGCGATGAAGCCAAACGCAAGCAAATGTATCTCGATGAACAGAAGAAAGTTCTCGACGTCGGTCCATTCGCCATCATGTTCCAGGAAACCAAACAGGTCGCTGAGCGCGCCAATGTGAAGAACTTCATCTTTGGGCCAAGTGCTGACGTGGTCTATTACAACCTAACCACAAAGTAAGGAAGCTTACGCGGTGGCTGGATATCTCAACCGGCATCGCGCTTCCGAGTTGATGCAAGAACAAGGGCTGTCGGCTCTTGTTCTTGCGCAACCAGAATCCATTATTTATGCAACAGGCGCATTTTCGGGTGTCGCCAGTTTGTGGCGGCGTGCGGGTGCCGCGTTCGTGCTTGTCCCCGCTGATCCCGCTTCCCCCATGGTTGCGATTGTGGGTGACCTTCAAGCAAAAAGCTTTGCAGAACAGTCCGGCATCTTTGACGTCCGCAGCCATCGCATTTGGGTAGAGACCGATCACTACCCAAATGCAGATCTTTCAAAACCGCCGCGCACCCCGCGCCCCGCGCAGTTTAACCTTACTCAGTCGCTTCATCTATTGCAGGACATACTCTCCGAACGTGGACTGATGAAAACCAAAATCGGCCTCGAAATGGGCTTTATTCCGATTGCTGATTTCGCCGCATTTTCAACATTACATGTAAGATGGATAGACTGCACAAATCTTGTTGAGCGCCTGCGGTCAGTGAAACACCCAGACGAGATTTCAAAGCTCCGCCAAGCCGCAGAATTGTCTGTCGCGGGTAGAGAAAAACTTATTAATTCCATAAACTTAGGCATGACATCTCAACAAATGACTGAGGTGTGGACCAACGCGGTATTCGAATCCGCACGCGAACAAAATTTGCAGCCGCCACAATCCACTTGGGCCTATATCAGTGTTGGCGGCGATGGATTTGCCCCGGGCGGCCCGGCACAAAAAGGTGACTTGATCAAGATTGACGTAGGCTGTGTCGTGGGTGGCTACAGCTCAGATGGTGCCCGCACCGTGGTGCTCGGTCAACCACACCCCCAGGCACAAAAAATCTATAACGCGCTCCACCGCGCCTTTGATGTGGGCCTCTCCCTCATAAAGCCCGGAACGCCTCTCCGCGAAATTTATAAGGCAACCGCCACTTCCATGTGGAATTCTGGTTTTGAAACCTATGGCCGAGGCCATTTCGGCCATGGCGTGGGTGCCTCGATCTGGACCGAGGAATGGCCTTACATTTCCAGCGACGCAAAAGCCATGCTGGAACCCAATATGGTGCTTGCCTTCGAAGCCCCATGGTACATTGAAGGCTTGGGCGGCTTTATCATCGAAGATCAGGTTTTAATAACTGACACGGGTTACGAGATTATGGCACCGACCTCACGTGAACTCGCAATTCTCTCAGTCGCGATTTAAATGTTAAAATTTTAAAGTGATAGCAAAGCAGCTGCCTTTGACCCGCAATAAACATCAGATACCAAATGTTTGAAGCACTTCAATCGCCTTCTGCAAAATCAGGACAAGAGGCTTCACCGGGCCATTTGTGCCACGCTGGCTATCCCTAAGTTTGACCATCGATTTGGTTAAATCAAACCGAGTTCCAAATTTCCTTTGCCAGTTTGATGTGCGTCAGCATATCTAGAAGGCTCTCAGTCGTAAAAATTGGCAAATATCAACCTGCTAAAGCATGCTGTAGTGATTTTGGACCGCAGCGCTTTTGGTAGAAACAATTGTCGTTTAGGAAATTATGGTCACATTGCGGGAAATTGCGAAGGCGGTTGGGGTTTCGAGTGCCACCGTTTCGCGGGTTTTGAATTTTGATGCCACTCTATCGGTGACAGCAGAAACACGCCGTGCTGTGATTGAGAAGGCAGAGCTACTCAACTATGAAACGCCGCGCCGCCGCAACCGCAAGGCCCAGCACAATCCGGGCAAAATCGTTTTGGTTCATTTTCTAAGCCCCGATCAAGAGTTGGTTGATCCTTATTATGTCGGGCTTCGCTTAGGCGTGGAACGCCGCTGCCAAAGCCTAGGCATTGAGAGCACCAAACTCTATCAAGCAGATTTAGCCATCAACGCTAAGATCTTGCGCAAAGCTGCAGGGGTGATTGTTGTTGGGCCCTATGAAGCAAGCGATTTAGAATTGCTGGAGGAACATAGCCGCCACTTGGTTTTTGCCGATTTTTCGCCAATCTCTGATGACTTCGACAGTGTGCAGAATGACTTAGCGTTGGCCACATTGAAACTTTTGAACGCATTGGCCGAGATGAATTATCGCCGTATTGGGTTTTTAGGATGGGCTGAAAGCCGCGGGTCTGGCCCCTATGAAGAGGTGCGCTGCCGCACTTTTTTGGATTGGCAAAAGACCAATGGAAAGCATGACCCTCGATTGTGCCTCACGCACCGCAATACTGAAGAGAGCGGCTATCATCTTGCACATAAAATGATGAAATCGGCCAAACCACCAGATATCATTGTAACGGCAAGTGATAATATGGCCGTTGGTGCCTATCGTGCTTTGCATGAACTCAATCTAAAAATTGGTGAAGAAATTGCGGTGGCCAGCTTTAACGATATTTCGGTTGCGCAGTTTTTGCATCCACCGTTGACAACGATTCGATTGCCTTCGGAAGAAATTGGCGAGACGGCGGTTGAACTCTTGTCTGAACGCATCGCCGGACGCAGCATTGGCAAGCGCATCACGCTTGCGTCGCAAATTGTTTGGCGCAACAGCACACGCAAACCAAAGCGCGATCAGAAACGCTAGTAAATATTTACTAAAACTCTTGCGCGAATTAAAAAAACCTGCATAGTCCCACGCAACGGCCTGATAAAACTAGGCTGACCATGGGAGGATTTTACAATGATTAATGCGCTTACTCGCCGTAGTGTTCTCGGTGCTGCTCTTGCTGGTATTAGTTTCTTGAGTGCAACCGTTGCATATTCAGCAACCACCATCACCGTGTGGTGCTGGGATAAGGAATTCAACGGCGCGACAATGAAAGAAGCTGGTGCCCGTTATGCCAAAAGCCATCCAGATGTTACGCTAAACATCGTTGATTTTGCCAAACCTGATATGGAACAAAAGCTGCAAGCGCAACTCGCGTCAGGCACAACCGATGGCCTGCCCGATATCGTTTTGATAGAAGATTATGGCGCACAGAAATATCTGCAATCTTTCACATCTGCCTTTGAGCCATTGTCAGACACCGGTGTCATTGATTACAAGACTTTCGCGAATTACAAAGTTGCGCTCGCCACATTGAATGGCAAGACCTATTCGCTGCCGTTTGACTCGGGCGTTTCAGGCATGTTCTATCGTTCAGATTACCTTGAGCAAGCTGGCTATAAAAGCGCTGATTTGCAAAACCTCACGTGGGACAAGTTGATCGAAGTTGGCAAAGCGGTTGAAGCAAAAACCGGCCATAAACTGCTAGACTTGGATTTGGCCGATCAGGGCCTGCTGCGCATCATGATGCAATCAGCTGGCATTTGGTATTTTTCACCAGATGGCAAACCAGCTGTGGCAGATAATGCCAAATTCAAAACTGTGCTTTCAACCTATGCCAAGGTTTTGCAATCTGGCATCTACAAGCCAGTTTCGGGCTGGGCCGAATATACCGGCACATTCACTTCTGGCCAAACTGCGGCGGCCATCACTGGCGTTTGGATGACAGGCACGATCAAAGCCAATCCTGATCAAGCTGGCAAATGGGCTGTGGCACCTGTGCCGCGCGTGGATGGCGTTGAAGGTTCTGTAAATGCTTCAAACTTAGGCGGCTCCAGTTGGTATGTCTTGGCCTCGTCGAAAAATAAGGCTGCGGCGATTGATTTCTTGGCCAATGAATGGGGCAAAGATGCTGATTTCTACCAAAAGATTTTGGTAGGCCAAGGTGCGCTTGGTTCCTTCTTGGCGGCCCGCAACGGCGATGCTTATAAAGCCAGTGACGCGTTCTTTGGCGGCGAAGCCACATGGCAAAATTTCTCCACTTGGCTCAGCCAAATTCCTGGGGTCAATTACGGCACTTTCACCAATGAAGCCGATGCTGCTGTATCTGCGCAAATTCCAGCTTTGGTCAAAGGTGGTTCTGTTGACGATGCAATTAAAGCAATCGACGCGCAGCTGAAGCAACAGATGCAATAAGCAACACTCCTCACCGTCATTCCCGTGAAAGCGGGGATGACGGAAATGGAAAGCGCGTCGCACTCACATGGCCCAAAGCCAAATCATAAAAAAAGAAACTCTTACAGGCTGGCTATTCACCAGCCCTGCGCTCATTTTGCTCAGCCTGTTTTTGCTATACCCGATTGCTTCATCCCTGTGGATGAGCCTGCATGTCGGCAAGGGCATGAACCTCACGTTCGGCGGTTTCGCCAACATCTATCGCCTCACCCAAGATTCAGTTTTTCTTCATGCCTTGTCGAACACGCTGATTTTTCTGGTGGTGCAAGTTCCCCTCATGATCACGCTGGCGCTTTTACTTGCGGTCACATTAAACGACAGCAAACTTTGGGGCCGCAGTTTTTTCCGAACCGCAATTTTCCTGCCCAGCGTCACATCCCTCGTGGCCTATTCAGTTTTGTTTAAATCGATGTTCTCCGCAGATGGCGTGATCAACGGTTTCCTGCAAATGCTCCACATTATTTCATCGCCCATTCCGTGGCTGGCTGATCCTTTCTGGGCCAAAATCGTCATCATCCTTGCAATCACGTGGCGGTGGACAGGCTATAACATGATCTTCTTTTTGGCCTCGCTGCAAAACATCGACCCATCAATTTATGAAGCCGCCCGCATTGATGGTATCCCGGCTTGGGCGCGCTTTATGAAAATAACCTTGCCGGCGCTAAAGCCGGTTATATTGTTCACCATCGTCACGTCCACAATTGGCACGTTGCAACTCTTTGACGAAGTAAACAACATTCCAACACTCGGCGGGCCAGCGGATTCCACGCTCACTTTGTCGCTTTACATTTATTATCTCTCGTTTCGCTTCATGCCCAGTTTTGGCTATGCCGCAACTGTGTCTTACGTCATCGTTTTTTTCGTTGTGATCATAAGCTTTCTGCAATTCTTCATTGCCCGTGAGAAAAATCCATCATGAATGGCAATGTCTTTCAACGTGGGCTTATCTATGTGGTGTTATCTATCGCCGCCTATATTTCAATTTTTCCATTTTTCTGGATGATCATTGGCTCCACCAACACTATGGCAGATATTCTAAAAGGAAAGGTAACGTTTGGTTCTGCCTTTTCTGCCAATTTTTCTCACTTAGTTTCAGAAGTAAATCTACCCCTGCTGTTTTGGAACTCAGCAAAAATTGCAATCATCGCAACCATTCTCACATTGATCATCTCGTCTCTGGCGGGCTATGGGTTTGAAATATTCAAAACAAAATTAAGCGAGCGCATTTTTGCTGGGTTGCTCGCCATGCTCAGCATTCCCTTCGCGGCCATCATGATTCCACTTTTCATTTCAATGGCGCAACTGCACATCATTAACACCCACATGGCGGTAATCATCCCAACGGTCGCATCCATCTTTATCATCTTTTATTTTCGTCAAGCCACAAAACAGTTTCCCTCTGAACTGCGCGATGCGGCACGCGTGGATGGCCTGAAAGAATGGCAAATATTTTTGTATGTTTATGTGCCGGTGATGCGTTCAACCTATGCCGCCGCCACAATCATTATTTTTATGGCGAATTGGAACAATTATCTCTGGCCCCTCATCGTGCTGCAAACCAATGAAACCAAAACGCTCACCCTTGCCTTGGCATCTTTGCTTACAGCCTATACGCCAGATTTTGGCATGGTGATGGTGGCCACAACCATGGCAACTTTACCAACACTGTTCATATTCTTCGTCTTGCAAAAACAATTCGTGCAAGGCCTTCTGGGGTCGGTGAAATGAGTGGACTGAAATTACGCAATATTCGTAAGTCTTATGGTGCGGTCGAAGTTATCAAAGGCGTCAGCCTTGATGTTGAGCCTAAGGAATTTGTCGTTTTCGTAGGCCCGTCGGGCTGCGGTAAATCCACGTTGCTGCGCATGATCGCCGGGCTTGAAAATATTTCAGCAGGCGATCTCGAAATCGGTGGAAGCCGCATGAACGATGTGGATCCATCAAAGCGCGGCATTGCCATGGTGTTTCAGTCTTACGCGCTTTATCCACATTTAACTGTGCGCGAAAACATGGGCTTTGCCCTGCGCTTTGCTGGCGTAACCAAAGATCAAATCACCAAGCAGGTGGATGAAGCGGCAAAAACTTTGGCCCTTGATGAATTGATGGATCGGTTGCCCAAACAGCTCTCAGGCGGTCAGCGCCAGCGCGTGGCCATTGGTCGGGCCATTGTCCGCAAGCCCGAAGTTTTTCTGTTTGATGAACCCTTGTCAAATCTTGATGCGGAATTGCGTGTGCATATGCGGATTGAATTGGCCCGGCTGCACAAATCTCTCGCCGCCACCGTGATCTATGTAACCCACGATCAAGTTGAAGCGATGACCTTGGCCGACAAGATTGTGGTGATGAACCAAGGTGTGATCAGCCAAGTGGGCTCGCCTTTGGATGTCTATGACAATCCCGACAATATGTTTGTTGCGGGCTTCATCGGTTCACCAAAAATCAACTTCTTAAAAGGCATTGTTGCAAGCCTTAAAAAATCGGTCGTTACTGTCAGTTTGGCAGGATATGGCGATATGAAAATTTCATTCGCCACGAAATTATCCCAATTAAAAATCGGCGATGCCGTAACGGTTGGTCTGCGCCCACAAAATTTTAGCAAAACAGGTTCACTTAAATTCAACCTGAACGTCGAACTCATCGAGCATTTGGGTGGCGAATCTTTTGTCTATGCCGGAAACGGCTCTCGTGACTTAATCACCGTGGCCACGCAATCGGGCAGAGACCTGAAAGCTGGCCAAAAATTTGAAGCCAAGATCGATCCAGCCAAGGCCTTGTTGTTTGATGCCAATGGCGCACGGGTTCGATAATCTGAAGGGAAAAATAAAATGAACCAAATTCGCTGGGGCATTATTGGGCCTGGGTCAATCGCGCAAAATTTTGCGACGGGCTTGTCAGAGGCAAAGTCAGGCATACTCAGTGCGATTGCCAGCACTTCTGCTGAACGCCGCGTAAGTTTTGGAGAGCGCAATCAAGTTGCCGCCAACAAGCGTTATTCAACTTATGAGGCGTTGATTGCCGACAAGGACGTGGATGCCATTTATATCGCAACGCCACATCCGTTTCATGCGCAATGGGCCATCAAGGCCATGCGCGGCGGCAAGGCTGTATTGGTTGAAAAGCCTGCTGGCATGAATGGCGCAGAAGTCACGGCACTCACCGAAGTGGCCGAACAATGTGGCGTATTTTTCATGGAAGCCTATATGTATCGCTGCCATCCACAAATTGCGCGGCTGTTAGAATTGATTGCATCTGGCGAAATCGGAACGTTGCGTCATTTGAAGGTGAACTTCGGTTTCAATGCGGCTTTTAATGCCAATTCGCGGCTTTATGATCGCAATTTGGGTGGCGGCGGTATTTTGGATGTGGGCGGATACACGCTCTCCCTCGCGCGCCTTGTTGCAGGTGCCAGTATGGGGCAACCTTTTGCTGAACCAACTGCACTTAAAGGTGTTGGCATCGTTGGCAAAAGCGGCGTGGATGAAGTGGCCCATGGGCTTCTCAAGTTCTCAAACGGCTTCATCGCTGAAATCGCCGTTGCCATTTCCCGTAATATGGACAACCGTGCCATTATCAGCGGCGATAAAGGCACCATCATCTTGGCTGACCCCTGGGTGCCCGGCCGCAATGCTGGCCCATCAGACACAACCATCACAATCACGGTGGATGGCAAATCGCGCGTTGAAGAAATCAACAATCCCCATCAGCTATTTTCCTTTGAAGCCGAACTTGCCAGCCGGGCCATTTTGGGTGGCCACAAGCAAGCGCCACATCCGGCCATGAGTTGGGCTGACAGCATTGGCAATAATTTGGCGCAAGACCGTTGGCGCAGCGAGTTGGGATATTTCACGTTCAGCGAAGACCCAAAACTCAACACAAAAACGCCGGGGATACTACCATCAGGTCTGCCACAAATTCCGAAAATAAAAATCGCCGATCTGGAAAAACCCATCAGCCAATTGGTGATTGGTTGCGACAACAAAGACGACATCGCTTCGGGTGCCCTCGTATGGGACGCATGGATGGAGGCTGGCGGCAACGCCTTTGATACGGGCTTTGTCTATGGCGGCGGCAATCATGAAAAAATTCTAGGCCAATGGATTGCCAATCGCGGCGTGGCCAAAGATGTAATCACCATCGTCAAAGGGGCTCACACGCCCTATTGCTTGCCCCGCGCCATGGAGGCCCAACTTCATATGTCGCTGGAGCGCTTAGGACTTAACCACGCGCCGATTTACATCATGCACCGGGATAACCCGGCAGTGCCCGTGGGCGAATTTGTCGATGCGTTAAACCGCTTTCATCAAGCGGGCCTGATCGGCGCTTTCGGTGGCTCCAACTGGTCGGTTGCCCGCTTCACCCAAGCCAATGCTTATGCCAAAGCAAAGGGCCTAAAGCCTTTGACAATTCTCAACAACAACCTCTCATTAGCCGTGATGGAAAAACCCGTCTGGACAGGTTGCATCACGTCCAACAATGCTGAAACTTTGTCCTTCTTGCGCCAAAATAACACCACTCACGTCAGTTGGTCGTCACAAGCGCGTGGCTATTTCCTGCCCGAAGCATTACGCAATCGCTTGCCAGAAGACACCAGCCCCGAAACCTGTTTCGGCAGCAAGGATAACGCTGAGCGCCGCATCCGTGCTGAGAAACTGGCCAAAGAGCACAACGTTTCAACCCACAATATTGCCACTGCGTGGGTTCTGGCCCAAAGCTTTTCGTCGTTGGCACTGGTTGGCCCGCGAAGCCCAGGCGAGATAGCAACAACCCTTCCAAGTCTTGGAGTCATGCTCACGGCAAAGGAAGTTGCTTGGCTCAACCTCGAAACTGATGACTAATAATATCCACTGAGAACTAGACCGACAATAGCAGTTGGCGCTTCAAAATCCCAACTGCCCTCAAACGAAACAGACCTCGCAAGGCAAAGGGATTGATGAATCGGCGAATGTCACACCGCCACCTAGTCATTCCCATTCGATCATCAACCGAACCATTTCTACATTGATTTAGCTATATATTTTTACGTAGACTTTGCCTAATACCATCAAAAATACCGTCAAAAAATCATGCTTGGAAGGGTCGATGTGTATTTCGAAAAATGCCGATGCTAATTATTTCATTTTCGACGTCGATCGAACAATTCTTTGTTACAAAACTGAGCTGGCTTAAGTCACATCAAATCGTGAAAGCTTCGATGAAATGCACTGCATTTCTCGGCTTTTCAAATTGCTGATTTGGAGACTTTGGATGTAGTGTAGACGGAGATATTTTTAGCTCTTCAGGCTCATAACCTGAAGGTCGTCAGTTCAAATCTGGATCCCGCAACCAAATAAAAGCCCGTTTTCTCAATGAGATAGCGGGTTTTCATTTTTTAGCGATGAGCGCGAAAAGGCGCTCTGGGTTACACCTGCATTACACATTAAAAAGAATTTGCGGGATATCCACGCTGCAACAGCAACAAAGAACAATTGTCTGCTGTGAACGATCTTCTTCTGAAATCTAAAAAGAATTGGTTGAGCATTGCATCAGACGGATCACGCGAAGTTTTGGTTTCGGGTGATGCGGCAGTTGGCATGATTTGGAATGGCATGGGCCTTCGTGCTCGAACGGAAAAAGCCAGCCTTAAATTCGCTTACCCGAAAGAAGGCATGACAGCATGGGGAGATAATATGGTTGTGTTGAAAGACGCGCCAAATCTTGAAAATGCAAAATTATTTATGAACTTTATGCTTGAGCCTGAGAATGCCGCAGCCCTTACAAACTTTGCAAGCTACACAGCAGGTGTTGAGGGAGCAAAGCCCTTTCTCGATAAGAAATTCATTGACGCTTTGGGGATGACTCCCCCTGCCGGTGCACCCAAACCCGAATTTGTTCCTCCCTGCGATCCAGAAGTTGTGAAGCTCTATGACCGGATTTGGACGAACTTGCTGAAGTAAAACTCCCTGAAACTTACCCGGTGGCAATTTTGTCACCGGGTCTTCTTAAGAGACGGAAAATGAAGGTATTAGTTTTTCAAGCCAAACCTGCGTTCGGAAATGTTGCGACCAATCTCAACACCATCGAAACTACCTGCATGATGGCGGCCAAGCCAAAGTTGAAGTGGCCGTATTTCCTGAATTGCATGTAAGCGGATATAATCTCGGCACCAAAATACATGACTTGGCCGAGAGTGTTGAGGGTCCAGTTGTTGGCAAACTCCGCCTGATTGCGAAGACATTTGGTATTGCATTCATTGCCGGATACCCCGAAAAACGCGAAACTAAATTCTACAATTCTGTTGTGGCGATTTCTTCGCAAGGTGAAATCATTGGTCATCACAACAAAGTTTTTCTATGCGGTGATCACGAGAAATTTTTGTTCAGCGCGGGAAGCAGCTTTCCGGTTTTTGAGATTGCTGGTCGCACATGCGGGCTGTCAATTTGTTATGATATCGAATTTCCCGAAGTCACCCGCGACATGAAGAAACGCGGCGCTGATATTATATTTGTCCCCACGGCAAACATGAAGCCTTACTTCGACGTCCCTACCACTCTGGTGCGCGCTCGCGCCCTCGAAAATGGTTTGGCAATAGTTTACGCAAACCTCTGTGGCACAGAGGATAATCTGCATTATACCGGACTGAGCGCAATTGTTCTGCCGGATGGCTCAGACTTGGTGCGCGCCGGTCACGACAGCGCCATTCTCATCAGCGATCTTGGGCCCGGGCTTGATCGCAACACCCAACTGCCTCTTTCGAGTCAAGCGCAGGATATGGTTTCTTTCTACAAGAGCTTGTGGAAAGGCAACTGACGCAATCGAAACCAGACGACCAATCCCGCTAACTTACTATAATGAGTTAAATTCAAGATCAAAAACCAACGTGCCTTCGATGATACCTTGAGCAGCCGCCAAAATTTTGGCTCCGGTCTTCTGATGACTTGGATTGTTCTGATATGCGTGGAGGTCATCCCAATTTTCAAAATCCAAGGTGAACCCATGCATGTGGCCACGTTCAATTTGTTCAGGGCTTTTACTTTTGCCGAAAACCTCATCCCTGAAATTTCTGCGCGAATGGGTTCAAGTTCAGCAAAGATTGCGGCGAGTTCAAAGTCATTCATACAAGGCGGGAAGCGAACCAAGACAATATGACGATTTATGTGTCTGAACGCTTGTTTGCAAGCGGTCCGTTTACTGTTGAGCGATAAGCTTGGCTCTGTCTCGCTGCGGCGCCTTTCAGTAAACTTTCATAGTTTTGTCGACCTTCGTGGTCACGGCAACACCCATTTGTTTCATTGCTAAAAGTAATGCCCTGCGTTCACGCAATGTTGCAGATCACACAAGGCTTGCCTTGGTTTGCAACAGTTCTTCAAACAATCTTGCCACTGCTTCGGCGCCGGGATCGTTATAGCCGGCAAGGTGACTTTCAGAAACGTAACTAGCGCGGCCAGCTTTGGCGCGAATGATATTTGCGGTGTGATCAGCTCCTTTGCGTGCGGCCGGAGCGGCGGCTGCCAAGCCTGCAGACAGAACATCCAGTGCAGGTGCCAAAGCATCGATCATGGTTCGATCTCCTAAACTTGCTCCACCGACTTGCTGAATGCGCATCAGGCCTGATTTCAATGCCGTCACCACATCATGTCCGCTGGCCGAAGCATCTCCTGCCGCTGTAAAGAAAATTGCTAACAATACGCCAGACGAACCACCCATAGTCTGGCTGAGTTCCAGACCAATCGCCCGGTAGAGTTGCGTCCAATCCGCAAGAGGCAAGCGGCCTAGTGCTTTGATCAAGGCGCGCGAGGCTGTTGCAAGTGTTGAACCCGTATCGCCATCGCCTGACTTGGCATCGAGCGCATTGAGATCGCCTTCAGCAGCGATCAGAATTTCGCAGCAGCGGCGGATGAGTTTTTCAGCCTTCGCGTTTTTGGATGGCATTGGCTGAATGGGCGTTAGTCCATCAGGCAAAGGCAGCACTGTAATTTCGGAAATCTTATGACAGCCCGGCCAAGCATGCGGCGCAACATCTGCTTCGAGGTTTGCCAGTGGTACGCCCTGCAAAGGGAGAAGGGAGATTGAAAAGCCGTGCATATCAAGGGATGTCATCATCGGTGCTGGCCCGATCAGATGACTAATCTGCTTGCCGATGCGCGATCCAATCAGCTCTTCCGTCAAAACCGACATTTCCAATGGTGTGGCACTGCCGAGATTATTCAGCAAAGCGACATATGGTCCGCCATTCAAAGTTGGGGCCAAGCGATCGACCATCATTTCAATGGCCTGATGAGCCCCCTTAAAATCTACATGTTCAACGCCTGCTTCACCATGAATGCCCAAGCCTAGTTCGGCTTTGCCATCAGGAATACGATCTTCTTTGGGCGAGCCAGGAACCGTACAGGTATCCAAAGACATGCCAATAGAAACAACACCTGCAATAACCTGCTCAGCAGCTGCCGTCACCACTTCAAGTTTTGCGTTGGCTTCAGCGAGTGCACCAGCGATTTTATGTACAAAAAGTGTGCCAGCGACACCTCGTGCACGTGGCAAATTTGGCAAGGCCACATCATCATCAACCACGACCATGCTAACCTTTAGACCAAAGGCCCGGGCCCGCTCTGCCGCCAGTCCGAAATTCAAACGATCGCCTGTGTAGTTCTTGACAATCAGTAGGCATCCCGCGGGGCCAGTTACGGCCAAGATACCGGCAAGCACGGCATCAACCGAAGGAGACGCAAACACGTCGCCACACACTGCTGCCGTCAACATGCCCTTGCCCACAAAACCCGCATGCGATGGTTCATGGCCAGAGCCGCCACCAGAGACAAGCGCCACTTTTGATCTGTCCCAATCGGTTCGCACAACAACTCTGATATGCGGATATCCATCAAGCCTTGCCAAACGGCCTCCGGCAATTCGCAAAAGCCCATCAATGGCTTCAGTCACGAGCGATTCTTTTGCGTTGATGAACTGTTTCATAGACCTGTCTCCTTAGGCGACCCGAGCGCCATTGGCGTCAAAATAAA
Organism: Aestuariivirga sp.; assembly: GCA_043766895.1. Lineage (GTDB taxonomy): Bacteria > Pseudomonadota > Alphaproteobacteria > Rhizobiales > Aestuariivirgaceae > Aestuariivirga. The sequence continues at coordinate 3,230 of JAYUHQ010000405.1, read as the reverse complement.
GTGGATTTCGCGTTTGCACAGCAATGGTGTTGCCTGGTGCAAGTTCTGTGTGGACATCGGTCAGTGTGACTATGTCATGGCCGTCCAATTTGAAATGAAGCCGCGTTTGGTCGCCTAAGCGTTCAACGCGGGTTACAGAAGCAGCCTTGCCCTTACCGAGAGCAATATGCTCTGGTCTCAAGCCAATTGATTTTGCACCCTTTGGCGCAGCTCCAAACATCTCCGCCGGCAATACCGTCAGACGAGGAATGCCAAGCCGTTCTGCCACATAAAGACTAACCGGATTTTCGTAAATTTCTCTCGGTGAGCCAAATTGCACCAAGCGCCCATGGTCAAGAACACCAATATGCGTGGCCATGGTCATGGCTTCGATCTGGTCGTGCGTTACATAGAGGAAAGTTGCACCAAGATTGGCTTGAATACTTTTGAGTTCAACGCGCAGATCGGCACGAAGTTTTGCGTCCAAAGAACTGAGTGGTTCGTCCATCAAATAAATAGCTGGATGGCGTACAAGCGCTCGACCAATTGAGACGCGTTGCATTTCTCCGCCCGAAAGCGCAGTTGCTTTGTTATCAAGCTTTCCGGAAATGCGCAGCATCTCTGCAACTTCACCGATCTTACGCTTGATCACATCTTCTGGTGTTCGCAAGATTGGCGAACGCAAAGGGAAAGCGAGATTATCTCTGACTGTTAAATGAGGATAAAGCGAGTATTGCTGAAACACCATGGCGACATCGCGTTGGGCCGGCGTTAAATCGAGTGCCGATTTGGCGCCAATGAGAATGTCACCTTGATCAGGTTTCTCTAATCCAGAAATTAGGCGCAAAGTTGTGGTTTTTCCAGCACCTGTTGGTCCCAGCAGAACGACGAAAGATCCATCAGGTATGGTCATCGACACAGACGCCAACGCGGGATCTTTGCCAAAAGATTTAGAAACGTTCTGGAGCAATACTTCAGCCATGTGCCAGCACTCCTTCATTCAATTCAGAACGTAGCGCCTTGCCCGTCTGGCTATCAAAGAGCGTGATTGTCTTCTCATTGAATTTAAGCCCAACCGTTTCGCCAACGCGTGCCCGTTCAACAGCAGGTAGGCGAGCCTTGATGATGCCCTGAGCAGTTTTTATTGTTACAATTTGCGTGGTGCCCAGATATTCTGTCGCTTTAATTTCTCCGCGATATCCACCTGAGTCTGCCAGTTTAATATGCTCAGGCCTGACGCCAAAAGCCAAATCCCCTTCAAAGGGAACGCGCATTTGTGGAATGACAAATTTTTGATTTTCAAATTTAACGGCATTCGCGCCCGTATCCACACTGCCGTGAAAGCGCAAAAAGTTCATAGACGGTGAACCGATAAATTCAGCCACAAACATCGTTGCTGGCTTATCATAGATATCTTGCGGCTTACCGAATTGTTCGATCACACCATGATTCATCACCACAATCTTGTCGCCCATCTGCATAGCTTCGAGTTGATCATGCGTCACATAGACAGTTGTTGCTCCCATGCGGTCATGGAGAGCCCGCAATTCAATTGACATATGTTCGCGGAATTCAGCATCGAGTGCGCCCAAGGGTTCATCCATCATAAACGCTTTGGGGTTCCGGACGATCGCTCGGCCCAGCGCAACACGTTGTCTGTCTCCACCGGATAGACCACCCACAGGCTTATCGAGAATGCTAACGATGCCAAGAATTTTGGCAACTTCCATAACTTTCGTATTCACCTGATCGCGGGGCATACCTTGGCTAACCAACGGATAGCTCAAATTCTTGCGAACATTCATGTGCGGGTAGAGTGCGAAGAGTTGGAACACGAACGCAATATCGCGCTGGCTTGCGGGCTTCTGACTCACCTCTTCGCCGCCAATATAGATTTCGCCAAAACTTGGAAGTTCTAGACCTGCGATCATGCGCAGCGTTGTCGTCTTGCCGCAGCCTGATGGACCCAGAAGCATGAAGAACTCACCGTCTTCAATTTTGAAAGACGAAGATTGAACCGCAGTAAAGCTGCCGAATTCTTTGCGCAGATTTCGAATGATAATTTCGGCCATAGCTTAAACCTTAAAATGGCTGACAATGATGAACATCACAGTGCCCACCAACGTAACAATGAATGAATACGTGTAGAGCCATATTGCAAAGCCTTGCATCAACATCACAACACCAATTGCGATCAAGATTGAAGCCAGCATTTCCCAAGCGCCACGACGAAGATGAATTATGCCATCGATGAAGTCACTCATTTGCGTACCGCCCCGAATGTGATGCCGCGCAACAAATGTTTGCGAAGCAAGATGGTGAAAATCATGACTGGCAGCAGGAATAATGTGGCCCCTGCCGCAACCGCTGGCCAATCCTTGCCGCCAACACCAATGATGGTGGGGATGAAAGGTGGTGCGGTTTGCGCTGTGCCCGATGTCAGCAAGACCGCAAAAGCATATTCATTCCAAGCAAAAATCAGACAGAAGATGGCCGTTGATGCAATGCCTGTTGCCGCTTGTGGCAGCACCACTTTGTAGAACGCTTGGAACCGTGTGTAGCCATCGATGAGCGCCGCTTCTTCATATTCGCGTGGAATTTCATCCATGAAGCCATGGATCAGCCACACTGCAAGCGAGATGTTTACCGCTGTGTAAAGCAATATCATGCCGAGATAAGTGTCGCTCAAACCAAGTTGTCGAAACATCAGAAAGATTGGAATGGCAACTGCAATAGGTGGCATCATGCGCGTTGAGAGGATGAAGAACAGCAGATCATCTTTGAGCGGTACTTTGAACCGACTGAAAGCATAGGCCGCCATTGTGCCAAGCACGATAGAAAGTGCCGTTGATCCAAAGCCGATAATGACTGAGTTTAAAAAACGTTCGCCGTAACGCGAAGGGCCGGCAATAACCATGCCATTGTCACGCGCAACTTTGTCGTACCACGTGGTCGGCGGCGGCAAGGCCGCCAGATCATCCGGGCTTGGGCGCGTGCGCGTTGTGAAGAGGTTGACATAGCCGTCAAGCTTCGGTTGGAAAAACACCTTGGGCGGATAAGCAATCGAGTCTTCGTTGCTTTTGAAACCAGTTGCAATAATCCACAGCAAGGGTGTTAACGTGATTAACGCGTAAAGAATGACGAGCGACGCGGCAAACCATTTCTGGCGGCTAGACGGCTCAGTGATTGAATATGCACTCATCTTTCTTTCACCTTGTTCAAAGCTTTTACGTAAATTGAAGCCAAACCAA
>JAYUHQ010000404.1:0-2868 GCA_043766895.1 Aestuariivirga sp. | reverse complement strand
CTGCCACAAGGCCTGCGGTGGCTTTCAGAATGGTACGACGATTGACGATCAGATTATTTGGCATGGTTTCCTCCCTGGCTGCCTAACAGTTCATTTATTGTTTTCAAGTGTTGGAGAACAGCAGCGCGCAATGCGCTCTTTTTCTCGTCTGTCCACGGCTTGAAACCTTTGTTGGATTTGAAGCCGAGATTTCCTTCACGCACAAGCGCTTCGAGATAAGAACTTGGTGTTGTAGTGTTTTCAAGATCTGACAGAACTTGATTGTGAATATCCAACGTTAAATCAGTTCCGATCAGATCAGCATTTTCAAGCGGGCCCAACACCGCCAATCTTCGACCAAAGCTATTCTTCACAACAAGGTCCACCGTTTCTGCGTCACACACGCCATTTTCAACCAGTGAAATGGCTTCGCGCCACAGGGCGTGTTGCAAGCGGTTGCCCACAAAGCCCGGCACATCTTTTTTCACATGCACAGGAACTTTGCCCAGTTGCTGCATCAGCGCAATGGTTTGGTTCACCACGTCCAATGACGTGTTCGGAGTTTGGATAACTTCCACAAGCGGCACAAGATAAGGCGGGTTCCACCAATGTGTGCCAAGGGCGCGATGCTTGGCTTTTACACGCGCCATAATTTTCGAAATGGGGATGACGGATGTGTTGGACGCCAGAATGGCATTGCCGGGTGCGGCGGCTTCAATCTGTTCAAAAAGCTGTTGTTTAAGTTCTAACTTTTCAGGCGCTGCTTCCAGAATGAATTCAGCGCCGCGCACCGACGCCTCAAGCGATGCGTGGGGGGTTACACGTTCAACGGCGCGCGCATCACGATCAAGGAGTGTTAGGGTTTCTGCTATGCGGGCTTTTACAGTTTGGAGCGTATCAGGAAACGGGTCGGTTATTGTAACGTCGTGGCCACCTTCGGCAAAAACAAGCGCCAGACCGTGGCCCATGAGGCCTGCACCAATGATCGTTACTTTCACCACCGCACCTGCTTGCCAGAGGCCAGTTGATCGAGAGCAGTTTGCAGCACGGCAATTTCAATGTCGCTCACTTCATGTTGACGCCCGGGAAAAAGATCACCACGCAAACGTGCCCGGGCCGAGCCCAGCTCTTGGGTTGCGGCGGCAAATGCGTGCAAAGGAATCCAAGGGTCTTGGTCAGCACCACTGAGATAGACTGGCAGGCCCGCCAAATCCTGTCGTGGACGTTGGTCTTGTAGCACGCCAACACGGCACCCCGTGAAGCACGCCATGGCACCCTGCCATGGGCCAAACGCAAGGGCATATTCAAGCGTGAGGCATGCCCCTTGGCTAAAACCCACCATCATGATGGGCGTGTTGGCTGATGCCATATTGGCGGCTTGTTTCAGCTGTTGAAGTGAAGCGTCGCGTTGTTGGCGCGTGCGGTCTGTCAACGGGTCAACGGCGCGGGCGTCATACCAACTGCCCGATGCGGCGCGCGGCAGAATATAGGCAACACCCTTGCTGTTCAGGCGTGAGACAATATGGTCGTCCATCATTTCAGGCGTTTGGCCGCGCCCATGGGTTACAACACACACCACTGCCGCGCTTTGCAACGCTTGGCCCCGCAACAATGGTGTGGTGGTTTGTGCCATCAATCGAAGTTCGCAGGTTCTAGGCCAGCCACCATTTCGGCGCGGCGATCTTCAAACCATGGCGGAAACACCAAAGTTTTGCCTATGCTGCCGGGGGCTTCATCTTTGGCCCAACCTTCAGGCACGGTCCAAGCGATTTCAAACAAGGCGCCGCCCGGTGAGCGCACGTAGCAAGACTTAAAATAGTTCCGATCTTTCTGTTCAGAAATATCCGTAAAGCCAAGGCCTTCAATATGGGCCCGAAGTTTCAGTTGGTTTTCTTCGTTGCCAGTGTTCAACGCCACGTGGTGAATGGTGCCGCCAGAAAGTGTCCATGTGCCTTGAGGGCGTTCAGGCTCGTGGAGCACTTCAACAACCGATGTTAGGCTATGGTTTTCTGGCACAGCAAAGGCCAAGCCTTCACTGCTATCAGCCAATTTTTTCATGGGAATGGCAATGGTGAAAAAATCATCCATCGCTGATCGATCAGCGACAGAAACAGCAACACCATAGATGCCTTTAATGCCATGCTCGCGGCCAATGCCAAGTTTGTCATTGGTGATGGGGTCACGTGTGTCACCGGGGTTTTCAACCAGCTCGAACGGAATGCCACAAGGGTGTTCAAGCGCCACACGCGTTATGCCAAAGCGGCTGGTCTTTGTGGCCCTTACGCCCCGGCCGTTCAGGCGATTTACCCAAAATTCTGCCGCACCCACAGGAATTGCGGCTTGTATGATTTTTGATTGGTTGGTGCCGCGACGGCCGAACACGCCGGGTTTGCGGAAGGGAAAGGTTGTAAAAATGGTTGAGGCATCACCGTTCTTTGAACCATAATAAAGATGATAAACGGGCAACACGCCATCAAACAACACAGTGCGTTTGACACTGTGAAGGCCTAAATCCTTGGTGAAAAAGTCAAAATCCTCTTGGGCACCGTCGGTGCTCATCGTGAGGTGGTGAAAGCCACTGATCATGCTCATTTTATTTCTCCCATGTGTCTTGTTTGCTGCCATTCGGCGCAGTGTTGAAAACAAGACTAGGCGAAAAACGAGCCGCTGTTGATAAAGATTTGCACATTGAATATAACGATTTGTTATGAAGTTTGATGAACGACATTTGATGCACTTGGCCGCCGTTGTTGAAGCCGGTGGCGTGACGGAAGGGGCGGCACTTTTGGGCCAATCGCAGCCTGCTGTGTCGCGCACCTTGTCGATGATGGAAAAACGCGTGGGCGAGCCGTTGTTCGTGCCCGGGCGAAGGCCGCTGCAACCCACCGC
>JAYUHQ010000403.1:0-19897 GCA_043766895.1 Aestuariivirga sp. | reverse complement strand
AAACAACCGGTGCCGCCAAAGCAATTGGATTGAGTGATAATTACGTAACGAACTTCCCGAGTCAGTTACGGCTGCTTTCGGGAGCATTGTCAGGTGTTATGGTGTCACAACAAACTGCTGCGAACCTTCATGTCGTTCCCGGGGATGCGGTTACACTTGCCCGACTTGGCCAAGCACCTCTTGTTGTTAAAATTGATGGTGTAGTAGAATTGCCCAATGCCGACCAACTTTTTCAAATTGTCTCAGCAACGCCGCAAGCCGCAATAACAGCTCCACCGGACAATGTGATCTTGCTCCCGCAAAACCAGTGGCGTGAAGCGTTTCAATCCCAACTCGAAAACCTGCCACAAACTGCCCAACGTCAACTTCATATTTCGCTTAATCATGGAATCTTACCAAGCAGTCCAACAGATGCATTTGTGACCGCCCAAGAAATGGCTAATAACCTGTCCGCAAAATTGGCGGGCAGTGGCATCATCGTCAATAATCTTGCAGCACGCCTCGATGGCGTGCGACAGGATTCACTTTTTGCGCGGGTGCTGTTTCTGTTTTTAGGAATGCCCGGGGCTATCATTGCAATATTGCTGACAGTGATGATTGTTCTATCGACTGTAGATCACCGCAGGCGTGAGATCGCTTTGTTGCAAGTCCGAGGTGCGAAGCCTTGGCAAGTGATGAAAGCTGTGAGCATCGAAGCTTTGATCGTCGGCATTAGCGGTGCAGTTTTGGGCATCGCTATCGCCTTCATGCTTGCCCCGATCTTTGTGAAAGGCCCGCTCGTCAACACTGATTTCATTTGGTTTGTCGGCGCGGGCCTGTTGGGATTGCTTGCAAGTTTAGCGGTGTTTCTAATCCCATCATGGTTCGCTCTTGGCCAAACTGCTTTGGAAAATGCGGCTCAGACGCGGTTGATTTCTGCGGCAAAACCCGCGTGGCAAAAACTCTGGCTGGATGTGGTGACCGTTGCTGCTGCCCTTCTCGTGTTCTGGCAGGTTTCTGCCACAGGATATCAAGTGGTGGCCGCCCCCGAGGGCGTTGCAACAGCGACGGTTGATTATAAAGCCTATGCAGCACCGGCCTTGTTGTGGATAGGCTGTGGGCTATTGTTAATGCGATTGGTTTCGGCTTTTTTGCACAAGGCAACGCCTCTTATTCGATCGTTGCTTGCGCCGCTGGCTAAATCATTTGCAAAGCCCGTGACCGCCACAATGAGCCGCGAACGCCAGCGCATCACCAAAGGCGTAGTGCTCGTCGCCTTGGCGGTTTCCTTTGCCACATCAACGGCCATTTTCAACACAACCTACGAACATCAAGCCGCTGTTGATGCCACGCTGACCAATGGCGCTGACGTGACGGTGACAGGCACAATCGACAATCCGGCTTCCCCGGCGTTGGAAAAAATTCGCAAAACAAATGGTATTGTAGCGGCAGAACCGATGCAACATCGCTACGCCTATGTCGGCAATGACCTGCAAGACCTCTATGGAATTGATCCCGCATCAATTGATAAGGCAACTGCAATGTCGAATGCCTATTTCGGTAATGCCGATGCCAAGGCTACCTTGGCAAGTTTACAGTCCACGCCAGATGGTGTTTTGGTCTCTGATGAGACGGTGGGGGATTTCCAACTCAAGGAAAGTGACACGATCAATCTTCGCCTGCAATTTGCCTCTGATCACGCCTTTCATGTTGTGCCTTTTAAATTTATCGGCATTGCGCGAGAATTTCCGACAGCACCTAAAGATTCATTCCTGATTGCCAATGCAAAATACGTGGCAAGCGTTACCGGAATTGCCACTTCCGAAATTGTGCTGATTAAGGCTTCCATTGAACCCGCGCTTTTGGCAGAAAATTTGAAACTTTCTCTCGTCAATCAAAAAGGAAATCTCGTTTCTGATATGAGCCAAGCGGTGCATCGCATTGGCTCGTCATTAGTGGCTGTTGATCTGCATAGTCTCACGGCCCTTGAACTGGCATTTGCAATTCCCCTAGTTGCGGGAGCAATCGGTTTGATCTTCGCACTTGGTCTGGCCGAGCGGCGCAGAAGCTTTGCCATTCTCAGGGCCTTGGGTGCAACTTCACAACATTTAGGCGCATTTCTGTGGAGCGAAGCTTTGGTGGTTTACGCTTTTGGTACTGTCGCAGGGCTTGCGCTTGGATGGGCGATTGCGTGGATGTTGACCAAGTTAATGACCCAAGTCTTCGATCCACCACCCGATACGCTTTATGTGCCCTGGATTTATCTGATTATATTGTGCCTCGCGGGCTTTGCTGCGGTGAGCATTGCTGTACTCATACAACTGCGGCGCACCAAGGAGCCGCTGACCTCAGCGATGAGAGCGGTCTAGGATGTCCAGTGTCAGCCAAATTGCCTGACTTGAACAACGGAGGAATTCTGGTTCATAGTAGCAATACGGAGAACGCAGATTAGACAGAAATCGGAAGCCTAGGGAACCTCCTCAGAGCAGGTTGTCAAGGATATCAGGCGAGCGACACGCAAGCATTGTTCGGCTGAAGTGAAAATCAGAATCGTGTTGAACGGCTTGCGGGGCGAATACAGTATCGCTGTACTGTGCAGCCGCTTCGGTCAGCTCCCTACCAATGCGGGTGTTTACACAGGCTTCTGTGGTTTTGAAAACTGGGCTGTCGATTGGAAGTGCTACCAAACTGCTATCAGCGAGATCGGATGCCACAGAAAATGCTAGCAGGAGGGTTAGCCCCATACCCGTTGTTACTCGTTCGGTATGATCGATCATGTACAATTGGTAAGTTACACAACTGCCATAAAACGTACCTAGTGGCTCGATGAGGTCGGTTGTCCGACTTTTATCTCTAGGAGGGGCAAATGCGCGACACTGAGAATGACACAAACCACAGCCGAGATCGCGTGCACCATCGCCACGTTTTTTATCGCTTTCATCTGCCGCATCTTCATCTCACCCCGGTATTCGGGAATGGTTGGTTTGCACTTCAGGCCGAAAAATTCGCACGTTTCTTTGGCACACCCGTATTCTTGGTCATGCAGACAATAATCGTTTGCATTTGGATTTTTGTTAATATCATCGGCTGGACCAAGTTCGACCAATATCCCTTCATCCTTCTCAATCTGGCATTTAGTCTACAGGCAGCCTATGCTGCCCCCCTGATCCTTCTGGCACAGACCCGCCAGTCGGATCGCGACAAGGCCCATGCCGAGGCTGATGCCCAACACCGCGAGGATCTCGCTCACGCCAGCGACGAGCGTCAAGCATTCGCAGCCCAACAGGCGACACTTCTTCTTGAAATGCTCAAGCAGAACACTGAACTCACAGGGACAATTAAGTCTTTGACCGAACGCCTTGAGGCGCTGACAAATGAAGTTCATGAGAAGGTCGTGAACAATCCGGGTACAACTCAGAAAATCAGAACAAGAAAAGTACAGAAACTTCCGCAACAGTAAAACGTCTGCGTCTGAAAACTTCGCAACTAAGGACACTCAGGGGCTTACACGGCTAGTGCGTTTTGGGTCTTGAAAGTCAATTCTTTGGTGCCGCTGTCATGTAGGCTCGTGCTAGCAGAGCAACGTAGTGGCAAAGATGTTGATTCAGTCGGGTTAGGCCAACAATAGACATGCGCTCTGCTACCCCAAGTTCATGGGAAGTGGATTTTACGAACTAACCCCACCTGCAAGACCGTGGTATATTTTTAGTGTCACTGCCGCCATTGCAGGTAATGCGTTTGCCACACGAATGTGTGGCGGTGCGGGTCTGGTTGTGCGGAATTCTACCAGCGGCCCAAATTGTATAGCTTGCCTTGATTGCGTTGGCCGGACACTGCGCCGCAAAGACAGAAGGGGATGCAAATGAAAACAGCGCAGCCACGAAGCTGAAAGTTAAAATTAACTTCATGAAATTTCCTGCACTCTCGTTGACCAATCGTCCATGATTTAAAAAAGGCATAGAGGATCTCCAACAAATTGTAAAATGCACGTAACAACGCACGCTCCCAGTGAGGACAGGGCTATCGCGGTTTGGCGATGCCAAAGCCAGCAGCCTGAGCTGGGAATTGCTGTCAGAAGATCAAGAACAAACTTCCCACCTTGGACTGTTTGAGTCCGTTTTGGGTCAAAATCAGATTTCGTTTAATTTTTCGCAGAAGTCCGCGTTAAGGTTCATGGCGGACGTGCAGAACTGGGATTACCCACAGCATTTGTTGTGAAAAGATATTGCCGTGGTCAAAAATACTGGAACTCTTTGACATTTCAATATATCCCGGCCTCCTACCGAGCGCACTAGGTTGCGAACGTATCCAGCAGTGGTGAAGTTCTTAAAGTTTCAAACGCACAAGATCCCATGCTGATATGCCGAGTCCCGCAATGGCAATCTATTTTCCCGACTATGTAAGAGCTGAGTCCGCTGATATCGAGCCTGTTCCCGCTCCTCTACCAGGCAATCCCACCTTCTCGCCGATGAATTCCACTTAGCTTCATACAAATCCCGCTTTGACAGATGGCAATCCCGCAACAAGACCTGTCGTTTCCAAGATTTAAGGCATCCGAATGGTCGCGCGACACACAAACTTGCGTTTATTCGCTGCTAAGTTCAGTTCAAGTCCCTGATCATCAGTTGAAATTCCCTGTTGCTTAAACAGGGAAATTGTCCAGATCTCATTGAAATAGGCCACCGTTTTGTACTTTATACCTGCAAATGACCCTATTACTGCGGTTGCCCTGTATTTTTGCCTGAATGCACGCTATTTGAACCAGAGGCTGGTTCGCGGAGGACTGCGTCCACCACCATTTTTGACCATCACTTTTCCGACAGGGTTTTCACATGAGTTGGGACATCGATAAAGGGCCGCGCGTTGCGTTTTTAGGGACAGGTGCGCAGGGTGCCTCGATTGCGGCAGATTTTGCCTTGGCCGGTATTGATGTAACTTTCATTGATCAATGGCCAGACCACATTGAAGCCATTCGCCAAAATGGCATCACCGTTCATTTGCCAACCCGCACGATCAACGCAAAAGTTCCGGCACTTCATCTTTGTCAGATTGCGGAAATCAAACAGCCGTTTGATGTCGTTTTTCTGGTTGTAAAAGCTTATGATACCAAATGGGCTTGCGAGATGATTAAGCCCGTTCTTGCCGCCGATGGTTTAATCATTGGGCTTCAAAATGGCATGACGCATGAAGACATCGCGCAGATTTTGGGCCGCGAGCGCACGATTGGTGCAGTGATTGAAATTGCTTCAAATATGTGGGTGCCTGGTGTGACCAACCGCCAGAATGACCATGATGAATCGTGGTTTGCGCTGGGTGCGCTTGATGCAAAAACTCAGGTGCGCGTGGAGAGCGTTGCAAAACTATTGCGCAATTCGGGCCGCGTGGAAGTGATGGACGATATTCGTTCTGCCAAATGGATGAAGCTTGTGGTGAATGCGGCCGAGCTTATACCTTCTGCAATTGTCAACCTGCCATTGAATGACGCGGCACGCTTTCCCGGCATGTTGGAAGTTATGCGGCAGGCGGGTTATGAGGCCATGCAAGCGGCGCAGGCCGATGGTGCCAAGATCATCCCCATCATTGGCATGCCCGCCATTACCACCAACCATCCCGAGCGTTATGTTGACCAGATTTTTGATGAAGTTTTGAAAACATTTTCAAAACCAGACACCCTTGTTACATCGTTACAAGATTGGCGCAAAGGCCGCCGCGCTGAAGTTCAGGAAGTGAATGGATGGGTGGTGGACATTTTGCGCCAACACGGGAAAGAAGCACCGATCAATAAGCGCGTGGTGGAACTCGGTTTTGAAATTGAGAGCGGCATGCGCGAAGCCAGCCCAGACAATGCAAAAGATCTCATTGAAACATACCAGAAACTTGTTGATCGTTCAAACTAAGGGGTGGCGCGCCACAGGCGATGTGGCGTGGTTTTTTCGTACCCCAATTTATCGAAACTGGCGATTTCCAAAATCTGTCCCCACGGAGCTTTGAAATAAACCCAATTAAACCCTTCCAGTGGCCCAGAGTCGACTGTGTTAGGGCCATCGAGCATTTCAACGCCTTGGGCCTTTAGCCGTTCAGCAGACGCAAAAACATCTTCAACTTCAAAACAGATATGTGTGCCACCCACTTCTGATGGTCGCTTTTGCGGCGCGCTTTTATCTTCACCTTCATATTCAAACAACTCAACACTTGTGCCATTGCCACAGCGGAGGAAGGCAAGGTCTTTGATGCGTGCGTGTGGTGCGGCGCCAAGTTTGCCTTTCATGAAATTATTATCGACATCAAATGGGCCTGTGTGAAACACATCAACGGCACCAAAAACGGTTTTGAAAAATGCAATCCCCTGGGCAATATTTGGCACCGTGATGCCAATATGGTGCATGCCATAAACGCGTTCCGCCATCTGTTTTCTCCGGTTAAAATCAATAAGAAATGATACATCGGGTTCAATGCAGCGTACAAGAGCTATTGACGTAAAAAGCTTTTCCCTTCCAAGTTGTTGACATGACAGAATATGAATTGTTGCGCATTATCAGCTTTCTCGAGCGGATGCGCACGCCATACGATAAGTTGCTGAATGCCGCCGAGCCCGACCCCAACTGGAACATCATTCTCTATTTGATGAAAAGCCATTTGCGGGGCGATAATGTAACGATGTCTTCGCTTGCTTCAGCGGCAGAAATTCCGTTTGCCAGCGCCATGCGCCGTATTCACAAGTTGATTGAAGATGGTGACATTCAACTTCGCAAGCGTGGAACAACCGGCAAATCCCATTATCTGGAGCCCAGCCGCAAACTGGCGATTGGTTTTACGAATTATGCAGCCAAGATCAAAGGGTTGCTGGCCGATACATTCGGTTTGAAAAGCGGCAGCGGAGACGCTGAAGATTATTATTTTGGCGGCTCTTATCTTGCAGGCCAAATTATTCCGCCGCTTGAAATTATGGAAAAGAAAAAGGAAGCTGGCCCAGATTTGCGCTTTCTTCTGCATGACGATAATTACTTTGCCAGCATGCGGGACATGTGGTCAGACTTTCGCAGCAAGCTTTCGGCGCGGCACAATTTTAAACTGTTGAGCCTGCCAGAGTTGCGCGCAGAAGTTTTTGCCAACGCCCAGCGCGCCGAAAGCCAATATGATGTGATTGCAGTAAACATGCCCTGGCTTGGTGAAAGTGTGGGGCATAATGTGGCCCAGCCGCTCACTGAGTTTTTGAAAAGCAGCGGCATCAACCCACTTGATTTTCACCCTAATATTTGGGCCACGGGCAATTGGAATAATACGCAATACGGCATTCCCATTTATTGCACGATTGAAGCCTTATCTGTGCGCAAGGACTTGTTTGAAGAACGAGGAATTGCCAATCCGATCAGTTTTGAGAAAGTTTTGAAGGCGGCCAAAGTCTTACACAATCCAAAGCGCGACATGCACGGCATGGTTTGGAACGCGGCACGGGGCATGCCCATTTCTCATTCGTTCATGTTTTTCATGGGTGCTTGTGGAAGCCCAGTTATTGATATTCCCGCGCCAAGATTGCATGTGGATTATAGTGGATTGAAGGGTGAGGCGATGCGCCCGCGCATTCTCAGCCCATCAGGGCGCAACACCCTAAAATATATGCACGAACTTTTGGCAGTTTCACCGCCTGATATTCTTTCCATCGATTGGAACAAGGCGTTGAATTATTTCATGACCGGCCATGCCGCGATGATTTATTGTTGGACAATGCGCGCCGCACGCTTTGAATATGATATTCATTCTGCCGTTAAGCGAAAGGTTTCCTATCTTCCTCATCCTGCGGGGCCTGGTGGTGCAGGGGTTTCGCCTATTGGTGGTTTTCTTTTGATGGTTCCAGCTTCCCTGCCTCCAGCGCGCGCGCACCTTGCGTTTGAGGCTATCAAATGGATGGCTTCGCCTGCCGCCATGAAAGAACACGTTAAAAATGGTTTTCCAGTTGCGCCACGTTTCAGCGTGAGTGCTGACCCTGAAGCCGCCGCTTCAACACCAATTGTCAGCTTTGTAGACAGGCTGGCCAAGCAAAACAAAATTCAAAATTGGCAACGCCCCCCGGTGCCTGAATATCATATTATTGAAGAGATTTTGGGTGAAGAGATTTTTGCAGCATTGAACGGCGAGTGTTCGGATGAGCAAGCACTGACACGCAGCCAAAACCGCATTGACGAAGCGATGCGGGCGGCTGGCTATTATTGAGCGGCTTGTTTTCGCACTGTTGAATAAACCAATGCGGCCACCACGATTAATGCGCCTTGAAATATGTATTGATACATTTGTGTCAGGCCCAAGAATGTGACGGCATTCAATACTTCTGTCAGCAACACTGCGCCCAACACTGTTCCGATGAACGTTCCGCGCCCGCCTTTCAAGCTGGTTCCGCCCAGCACAACGGCAGTGATGCTGGACAACGTATAGTTGATGCCTTGGCGCGGGTCACCAACGCCAATCTGCGTCATCAACATCACTGCTCCCACCGCGGTGAGCAGCGAAGAGGCAATGTAGCCCATGACAAATGTGCGGTCGATGCGGATGCCCATTCGGCGCGCAGACTCTTCATCTGAACCCACAGCGCGCAGCTGCCAGCCGGCCTTTGATCTGCGCAATATATATTCACCACAAAGGGCCACCGCCACCAAAACAATAAAGGCCAAGGGGATTGGGCCTAATTGCCAATTGATCCAATCAGTGACTGTCGAACTGATATATCCATCGGGGTGGTCTCGGAGCAGAAAACTCATGCCTTGCAGGCCAATATACATTGCCAGAGTGGCGGCAATTGCAGTGAAGTTAGCAAATCTGATCAGCAGGCCATTTATTGACCCCACGATGAATGCGCTTGCAAACATCAACAAGAACCCCAAGATCATTGTTGGTGCTGTCTTGTCGTCATTAATAAAAAATGAGGCGATCACCACAAGGAACCCGGCCAATGGCCCTACAGAAAGATCAATGCCGCCCATCAGCAAGGCAATGGTTTGGCCTGTGGCAATGAAACCAAGTGCCGTTGCCAACATGAGAATGTTATAGATATTGAAGAAGGAAAGGAAATTTGGGTTCTGGCTATAAACATAAAGCCCAAGCAATGCTGTAACGACGGCCAAAGGCACGGCGGGCGCGTTGTCTGATTGCAAATAATGGCGCCAACTGCTTTTGGTGGGCTTGTGCGCCGCCAAGCTTTCGCCGCCATGAGTTGAAGCATTAACTGCAGCGGCAACGATATTTTCCTCCGTCACGTCTTTTCCGGTTAAAGTTGCAACCATGTGCCCGCGCGACATCACGATGACTTTGTCACAGAGACCCTCTAATTCTGCCGCATCTGACGAATTGACGATGACAGGTGTGCCTGATGCCGAAACGTCGCGCAGAATACGATAGATTTCTGCGCGTGCACCGACGTCAACACCTTGGGTTGGTTCATCGGCCACAATCAATCCCGGTTCAGAGAGCAGTGCGCGCGACATTACAATTTTTTGTTGGTTGCCGCCTGACAACGACAATATGGGCGCTTCGAGGCCGGGGGCCTTAACGGCAAGCGACGTGAAAGTTGTGGTTACCTCATTGATCTCTCGTTTGCGGCTGACAATGCCGCCCGCTGCAAACTTTTCTAGCGCGGCAAAGGATGCATTTTCGCGCACTGTAAGTCCGCTTGCCAGACCTTCTGAGTGTCGATCCGAGGGCATAAACGCTGCTTTACCCAGAAGTTCATTGTTCTTGAGCGATTTTCCGCGCAACGTGATAGCGCCGTGCGACACGTGCAAGCCCGCAAGTGCGCGCATTAACTCTTCTTGGCCGTTGCCTGCGACGCCCGCTACGCCAACGATTTCACCTTTGGACACATCAAAGGAAACATCTTTAAAGCCCTTGCCACTGAAGGACGAAACCGAAAAACCAACATCTTGCGGGGGGCGTTTTAACTTGGGTGGAAATGTGGATCCCAGAGTGCGACCAACAATAAGGCTTAAAAGATCGGCATCGCTGATGGCGCTGACCAAGGCGCTGCCACGGTATCTGCCGTCGCGCAAAACCGTAACGCGATGGGCAATTTGGCGAAGTTCTGCCAATCGGTGGGTAATATAAATTACAGACGTGCCGCCTTTGACCACTTCGCGGATACGGCCAAACAGCATATCGGTTGCGTCTTGGTCCAGCGATGCTGTGGGCTCATCAAGGATCAGAATTTTTGGTTTGATCGCAAGTGCTTTGGCAATTTCGAGCAAGTGTTTTTGGGCAACGGTTAACGCATCAGCACGCATGCGCAGTGGCAGATGCAAGCCCACAGCATCAAGCATTTTGCGTGCAATTGTTTCAGGGGGTTGGCCTTCAAACAAATGGGCAGGCAGGGCCACACGCAAATTTTCAAACACTGAAAGATCATCCAACACAGCGGGATGTTGGAACGAGATTGCAATTCCCAAGGCCTTGGCTTTTTCTGGCTTCATATCCAAAATGCGCTGGCCTTCAAACCAAATTTCACCAAGTGTGGGCGGCAAGGCCCCTGAAATAATATTCATCAGGGTTGATTTTCCCGCGCCATTCTCGCCCAGAATGGCATGAACTTCTCCGGGATAGAATTCGACTGTAACTTCGCGAAGGGCCAAAACACCGGAAAATGATTTGGTGATATTTGACAGCTTGATCGTGGCCTCACCGCGCTGTGAAACTTCTGATCCCCGCAATTGTATCACATCTGCTGTCACGGTTTTCTTTCCAGATTGAATGAAAGAGTGCCTCGGGAAAAATACTTTCTCCGAGGCACAGTTAGAGTGGTTATTTCACAACTTTTGCTTGTTCATCTGCTGGCAATTCTGACGACAGATAAATAGCACCAGGAAGGTCTTTGCGGCATTGAACGTTGCCCTTGGTTGAATCTTCGAAAGCAGGGGCTTTGAAAATTTCAGCTTCAGGATCTTTGCCGCCGGTTGCCTTTGCTACAGCCCATTGAACAGCAAGGCGAACGTTGTCATTGCCTGTGGCTACTGTGAACAGTTTAAAGTCTGGATTGTCTTTGTTCACTTCTGTCCAGAAACAACCCAACGAGTTGCCATCAGACGTGGCCAAGGCCGGAATGGATTTGCCTGACTTACCAAACAGTGGCAACGCGCCCACCAGCGATGGGCCGAAATCTGAAATGATGACGTCGATTTTGTCATTTTTTGCGATTTCAGCGGTCAACACTTTTTGGGTCAAAGCAGGGTCCCAGTTTGTCACTGCAAATGGTTCAGGGTTTACGAACTTATATTCTGGACCAAGAACCGACTTCAAGCCAGCAAGTTCATCGAGGCCTTGGCTGTTGCCAGCGGGGCCTGAAAGGAACAGCATGTTGCCGCCTTTTGGCAATACGCTTTTGATCCAGTTGCCCCAGCTTGCGCCATCATCCTTGAAAGACGAGCCGATGAACTTGGTATAGTTCTCGCCTTCTTTGCCACCAACGTTTACACGATAAGGTACAATAACCTTACCGGCTTTGAACACGCTGGTAATGGCTGGCAACATGGCTGGGCCAGCATCTCCGAACACAACAAGCGCATCAACACCCTTTGCAGCCATGCCCTTAATATCAGAGATGGATTTTTGGGTATCGCCTTGGCCGTCAGCATATTCGTAAGATGTAATGCTTGGGCAGAGCGATGCAGTTTGTTTGCCGGACGCTGTTGTTACTTGACGCCAGCTGTTACCACCATAACCATCAAGCAACGCGATTGTTGCTTTCTTGGGGCCGCACCATGACGGAACATCTGCCATGGCGGCGTTGGCACAGCCAAGAGCCAGAACGGCCGTTGCTGCGACAAGTTTAAGAGCCTTGTACTTCATTGGTATCCTCCATTTTTGGTCGTTTCGTATTTTGATTTAAGTTTACTGTCCAGCGGACGGAGTAAACGCCGATTCCAAAACCCAAGGCCAAAGCCTGGATAATGGTTTGAGCCGAATAAGGCACGCCAACTGCGAGCGCGAATTGACTCAATTGGTTGAGGAAGAACGCCGCAAGAACTGTCGAAATCGGATAGCCCCGACCGCCCAGCAATGACGTTCCTCCTAAAACGACAACAGCAACCGATGGCAGCAGCAAGCTGTCACCCTGAAAGGCTGTCGGTTCACGGGTAATGCCCGCAATCAATATGCCTGCCATGCAATACAGAAGTTGGGCAAACACATAGGCAACAAGTTGATGGCGTTGGACATGAAGGCCAACGGCACGTGCCGCCAGCGGATTGGCACCAACAGCCTCAAAGCGTCTGCCGACAACGGTTTTTTTCAATATAAATGCAACGACAAGCAATGATGCCGCTGCAAAAAACATAGAGTTTGGAATGTGAAGTGTTTCGCCGCCGGCAATGTCGGCCAATAGTGTCGTCGTGATGGATGGCACACCGCCTGATATTGCAAACACCGCGCCATAGAGCAGGGCGTTAACGCCAATTGTGGCGATAATGGCGTTGAGCTTAAAAAAGCTGACCAGAAGCCCATTGGTTAGGCCCGCGGCCAATGCAAAACCCAAAGATATAAGAACAGCTGGCACCAAAAGCGCATTGTTTTGCTGGGGATAATGTGTTGCTGTTACCACTGCGAGCGACACAGCACCGGGCAATGACAAATCAAAACCACCTTGTTGAACCACTAGCAACTGGCCAAGACCAACAATTGCTATAATGGCCGCAAATGGCAGGCTGCCCTGCAAGGCACCACCTGACATGCTTGATGGCGCAAACACCAGGCACAAGATGATGAGCGCCAGTGTTGATACCACCACTGTTACAAAACTCCGTGCCAGCGGCAAGGCAAATAAGCTTTGCTGCAAAGACATGTTTGGAGTTGTTGGAACAGTTTGGTTCATCACGATCACCTAGGGCAACACTTTTGCGGCGCGAAGTTTGTCGAACGCGTCGGTGAAGGAAAGAACCGAATTCTGATAAGCCCCAAAGCCCTTGTCTCGGCTTTTGGTCATGTCAGTAAAATTCTCGATGGTGCGACCAAGATCTGCATCTGAGTGCCACCACGAAGCTACAGCACTGAGAGAATTTTTTTGTAAGCCATGTTTGGCTACAATCTTGTCCCACACGGGTTCCATATCCGCCATTTGCTTATCAAGAGGTTGGGCATGGCCGGGATATTCGGCAGAAGGCAATCCGAAATAGGTGGCAAGCTTTGGCCACATCCAATTCCAACGAAATACTTCGCCGTTGACGATGTTGAACGCTTCGTTGCGGGCCGCAGGTTTTGTTGCGGCCCATAGCAGATGTTTGGCAATAATGCGGCCATCGGTGATATCAACGCAGGCTTCATATTGCTCTGGCGAACCCGGAAAAACGAAAGGGCGGCCTGTTTCTTTACAAATAGCGGCATAAGCACCAAGGGTTGCGGCCATATTCATCTGATTGCCAACAGTATAGCCAATCAGGGTGTGGGGTCGGTGCACTGACCAGTTGAAGCCTTGCTTTTCTGCTGCTGCATAAAGCTCATCTTCCTGATCGTAGTAGAAGTTTTGATAGGGCAACCGTGGTTGTTCTTCGCGGAACGGTGTGACCATTTTCGATTTTGCATAGGCCTCAAAAGGCCCCATATAATGCTTCAGCCCTGTAACCAATGCGGCGTGTTTAATTTTCTTGCCATCCATGGCGGCCAGAAGATTGCGCACCATGCCAGCATTGACGCGGCAATTTTCTGCTTCAGTGGCTTGTCGCATCCAAGTGGTGATGAAAACGTCAGTTGGCTTGGTGCGCTTCAGCGCAGCTTTCACCGCGTCTTCGTCTGTCAGATCAACAGAAATGTGTTTTACACCTTTTGGAAGATCATGTTTGTGTCGCGAAATACCGGTGACAGTCCAACCCTTTGTCGCTAGCAAATGCTCGGCCAAGTGCCGACCAATAATGCCAGACACACCGGCAATAAGCGCATGACGTTCCATCAATTCAATCCCTTCATAGAAAGTGTAACCTTGATGCAAGCCTGTGCATCTTTGCCAAGCTCGAAGGCTTTGGCCGCATCGTTCAGACCAAAATGGTGTGTTTGAATGGGTGACAGATCAATGCCCGTGCGTTCCAGAAACTTGATCGCAGCAGGCCACACACCGGGTGAACCAATGCAGCCGCGCACCGTTAGGTTTTTCAGTTGAAGCAAACCCAGCGTAGAGGTGACCTTGCGGCCAATGTTAAGGCCAACCATTGATACTCGACCATTTTCTTGTGCATATTCGAACACGTTGGCAACCGATGCATCGTGGCCAGATGCTTCCACCACGAGTTCAGCACCCTTGCCGCTGGTGAGTTGTTTGATGTGTTCAACGGGGTTGTCATTGGCATCAACAACATCAGCGGCCCCAAGCTTTAAGGCGATGTCGCGGCGCTTGGCGATTGGGTCCACCACGATTACGCGTGCGCCCATGCCAATAGCTGCGGCAGCTGTTACCAAGCCAATTGTGCCACCACCTGAAACGACAACTGTTTCTGAGGCGTTGGTGCCGCCAGAACGCAGAACTGCATAAAAGCCACAGGTAAAGGGTTCAATCAGAGCGCCGCGATTGTCGTCTACACTATCTGGTAGTTTGTGCAGCCAATCAGGATTGACATTAAAATATTCACGGTCTGCGCCATTCATTGAAAAGCCAAAGTGGTGAAGGCGTTCAGGCGTGCGCACCACGCACTCACCCACAACACGGTCACCTTTTTTGAAATTCTTGACCGACTTGCCAACTTCGACAATTTCACCGCACCATTCATGGCCAGGTGTAACAGGATATGAAATGGGGATAATATATCGGCCGGCAAGCAGTTCATAATCTGAATGACAAATGCCAACGGTGCGCGACTTTATCAGTACTTCATTGTCATTGATTTCAGGAATTGGCATTTCCAATATTTTGGGATTATCGGGCGTTTCAAAAACAAGCGCTTTCATGTCTGCTGCTCCTAGATTGCAACCACAGCGCCGTCTTGGGCTGCAGATTTAATGATGGCTTCAAGGATGGAAATATTATTGACAAGCTGTTCGCCAGTTATTGGATAAGCAGCCCTGCCACGAATGGCACGCGCGAAAGCCACCAGATTGTCTTTCACAGGTTCAGCGGGCGGAAGTTCAATTGTGGATATTGGAGAACCTGTTGTGGCCGATGTTACCACCCAACCAGCCGGAGATTCTACGTGGGCCTTATCGCGGATATCGATCCAGCCCTTGGTGCCAAACACAGCAAAACGCGAAATGAAAGGTGTGGCCAACGTGGCTGAAATGTAAGCTGTGCCACCACCTGCAAAGCGAATGTGAGCGCTCATCGTGTCGCCTTGAGGGATGCTTGAAGCCAGTTTTTCACACGATACCCGCACATCACGCGCTGGCCCAAAAAGCAATGTCGACAAGTCCGTGAGGTGAATGCCTGTGGCTGTCATGCCACCGACGGGAGCTTCGGTGGGGTTCAGCCGCCAATTGTCGGCAGTCAACGCCACGAACTTGTCATGGCTGAAATTTGCTTCAACTTGCAACAAGCGACCTAGCGCCCCGCTTTGTGCCTTTGCAATCATGTCGGCGATTGGGGGCTCCCAACGCCGCTCGTGCCCCATGCCAAGGACGAGTTTATTGGCCATACATGCGTTTACTGCTTTTTCGGCACCAGCACGGGTGAGCGCCAATGGTTTTTCACAAAATATGTGTTTTCCAAATGCAACCGAGTCTTCGATTTGTTGGGCGTGGAGAGAATGTGGCGTCGCCAAAATAACGGCTTCCACACCTGGGTGCGCAAGGGCGCCTTCATGATCAGAATAGACCTTGAAACCATAGTCTTTGGCAAATTCGGCACCGGCCGGATTTGGCTCTGCCGCGCACACAATTTCAATATCTTGCTTTGCGTTTTGCAATACCGCCGTCATTTTTTTGCCCCACCAACCGAGGCCAATCATCGCGACTTTTACAGGAGCAGTTGACATTACACAGTCACCAGAATTTTCATATGATTGACCGATTTATCGAGAAGTGCATCAAAACCTTGTTTGACCACATGATCGGCAGAAATATTGGCCGTTACGATTTTTTCAATCGGGAAATTGCCGGTCTCCACCATTCGAATAATGCGAGACCAGCATTGTACGGGATAACACCAAGTGGCCTCTAAGGTGATGTCTTTTAGCGCCCACAGCATTGCATCAATACTGGCAGGCTTCATGTGAAGCCCTGTCTGGACCACTTTGCCTTGCCGGCGCACGGCTGCCACGCATGTGTTTAAGCTTGCTTCCAGCCCCACGCATTCAATGGCAACGTCAACGCCCACGCCTTCTTCGGTCATGTCGTGAATTTTTTCAGCAACATTTTCTGTCATGGGGTCAATGATAATGGCTGAGGGCACCAAAGCCTGTGCCATCTTGCGGCGAAAGGCATTGGGTTCGGACACAAAAATTTGGCCCGCACCTGCGGCCTTAACTGCAAGCAATGTTAACGCCCCAATTGGCCCAACACCTGATACCAGAACGGTTGACCCAGACTGTACACCACCGCGATCAACCGCATAAACCGCAACGGCGGCTGGCTCAATCATAGCGCCTTGAATGTCGCTGACAGCCTTTGGCAGAACGGCAACGTTATAATCATTGACCACGGCTAATTCGCCCATGCCGCCCCAAGCCCAACTGAGGCCAACACACCCCATTCTCTCACTCAAGTGATAAAGCCCGCGGCGGCCATAATAGTCATCACGCGGTGAAATGAGCGGTTGAATGGAAACCCTATCACCTACTTTGACGTTCGACACAGCAGCGCCAATGTCTGCAACAATCGCACTAAACTCATGGCCCAAGATTTGAGGGTTGGTCACACCAGTATAAACATGCGGTGTAACTGGTGTTACGATGGGGCCCGCAATATATTCATGCAAATCGGTACCGCAAATACCGGTGACCAGTGGCTTGACCAGAACATCGTTCGAGCCAAGCTTTTTGGTTGGTGCAGGCACATCCTCTACGCGGATATCTTTTGCTGCGTGAAACCGCACTGCTTTCATAAAAAATTCTCCCAAACAATCGCCATCTCAGCGCAACTGAACCGGTGGCATTTTCATCATCCTATCCAAACGTGATGAACCCAAATCATCAAAAATTCTCATTTTGATAATCTTTCAAAATCAGGTTGTGATTTTTTTTGGCACGTTGCTGGAAGTAATAAACCGTAACTGGCGTGAAGGATCATGACACAAACTGCAAAGGCAAACGATGATATTGGCCCCGAGACGCGATTGGAGCTTTATCGGCTGCAAGTCGAAATTCGAGACTGTGAGAAGCGTGCCTATGATTTGTTTTTACAAAATTTAATCAAAGGTACGAGTCATTTGTCGTTGGGCCAAGAAGCTATTGCAGCAGGGTTTGGTGTTGCAATGCAAACAGGGGATAAGTCGTTTTGCACATACCGTGGCCATGCCCATACGTTGGCGCGCGGTGTTCCGATGGAGGGGATGTTGGGCGAATTGATGTTGCGCGATATAGGTTTAATGCGCGGCAAGGGTGGTTCAATGCACCTTACCTCAGTTGAACACGGCGTGATGGGATCATACGCCATTATTGGGGCCCATTTGCCAATTGCCTGCGGTTCAGCATGGCGCGCGCAATATCTGGGCGAAAAAGACGTGTCGGTATGTTTTTTTGGTGATGGCACAACAAATATCGGCGCATTTCATGAGGCGTTGAATTTTGCGGTGATTTGGAAATTGCCGGTGGTGTTTGTGTGCGAAAATAATCTGTACATGGAATACACGCTGAATGCTGATGTGACAGCGGTTGCCAGCCCTGCGGGCGATCGCGCTTCCGCTTACGGCCTTGAAAAAATTGTGATTGATGGCAACGACGCCGATGTTGTTTATCGCGCTGCCCAAAAAGCAATTGCCAAAGCGCGCGATGGCGGTGGGCCGTCTTTGATTGAATGCCTGACATATCGGCATTCTGGCCATTCCCGCGCAGACCCCGGAAAATATCGCCCACCCGGCGAACTTGAAAAATGGATGGAGCGCGACCCGATTAAAATTTACAAACAGCGGTTGGCTGAATTTGGCATTGGAGAAGCTGAAGCACTGGCCATTGAGGTTGAAAGCAAGCGCAAAGTAGAGGTGGCAACCGAACTTTGCAAAGCTTCACCTTCAGCACCCCAAGAATTATTGACGAGTGATGTTTACGCAGATGGAGGTTGGGCATGGCGGAACTGAGTTATCGCGATGCCGTGATCCGCGGTATTTCGCAAGAGATGGAACGCGATAAAAATGTTGTGTTTCTTGGTGAAGATATCGCCAAGGCAGGTGGCGTGTTTAAAGCCACTGTTGGGCTTTACGAAAAGTTTGGCCCTTTGCGGGTGCGCGACACGCCGATTTCAGAACAAGCCATCTTAGGTGCGGCCATGGGTGCCGCGATGACAGGTTTGCGGCCTATTGCTGAAATTATGTTTTCAGATTTTATTGCAGTGTGTTTTGATTATATCGCCAATGAAATGCCTAAAATTTCTTATATGACCAATGGGCAGATTAGGTGCCCGCTGGTTATTCGAACAGGCAACGGCGCTGGCGTTCGCTTTGGCGCACAACATTCTCAATCAGTCGAAAATTGGACGATGATGATCCCGGGTTTAAAGGTTGTGGCACCTTCATCACCTGTTGATGTTGTGGGTTTGATGGCCGCAGCGGTTCGAGACAATAACCCAGTGATTTTTCACGAACATAAAGCGCTTTATGCCACAAAGGGTGAAGTGCCTGATGGTGAGATCATTGACACGTTAGGCACAGCCAAAATTCTACGACCCGGCAAAGATTGCACAATACTGGCTTTGGCCATGATGGTGCACAGGGCGATGGACGCCGCCGAAATTTTGGCCCGTGACCACGGCATTGATGCCGAAGTTATTGACGTTCGTTCGCTGGTTCCGCTTGATACCCAAACCATGCTGGCATCGGTGGCTAAAACTGGTCGGCTGTTTACGGTTGAAGAAAATCCGCGGCTTTTGGGTTGGGGTGCTGAAATTGCGTCAATTGTGGCTGATGAAGGGTTTTGGGATTTGGATGGCCCGATTGTTCGGATTACCACGCCGCACATTCCGCTTCCTGCCGCTGATCATTTGGAAGATTTGGCATTGCCCAATGCGGCGCGCATCGTCGACAAAATTGTGCGTGTGATGAACGGATAGACCATGGCCAACACTATTATCATGCCGCAACTGGGCGAAACCGTGGCTGAGGGAAAAATCCTCACTTGGTTTAAAGCTGTTGGCGATGACGTTAAAATTGGTGATCGCTTGTTCGAGGTGGAAACTGATAAAGTTACCATTGAAGTAGAAGCTGTTGTTGCTGGCAGGATAACTGAAATCAAGACCGGCAATGGTGTGGTTGCAAAGGCCGGTGCCACGGTTGCGGTGCTCGATGGTGTGGCGGCCGCTTCAGCTCCGGCAATTCAAGTTCAACAGCAAGCACAAGTGCACGCTATGTCGCCTTTCGAAGAGGTGAAAACGCCCCTCGGCCGTTTTGGCAATGCCAAAAGCCCAGAAGGCTTGCGCATCACCCCTCTGGCCCGTCGCGTTCTATCGCAAGCCAATGCAGATTTGGCCGCGCTCGAAAAGTTTGCGGCTACAAAAAACTTACATAAAATTGAAGAAAAAGATGCGCGCGCCTTCTTGGCCCATGCTCCTGCGCTGGCTCCAGCGCGTGTGCCTATAACAAATTCCGTGGTGCATATCCCAGTGGCGGGTGATGTGATCACGCTGAATAGCATCCGTTCAAAAACGGCAGCAAGGTTGACGGAAAACTGGCGCACCATTCCGCATGTGTTTCAAGCCATTGACGTTGATTTTACAGAGATTGAAGTGGTGCGCGCGCGCCACAAAGAACGATTCAAAGCCGAGACGGGAAGTTCACTGACCTATCTTCCGTTCATTGCGCGGGCTGTGTGCATTGCCT
>JAYUHQ010000402.1:0-2884 GCA_043766895.1 Aestuariivirga sp. | reverse complement strand
TGCTGCCGCCCATGCCGGTGCCTGTAGGGTCGCCGCCTTGGGCCATGAAACCTTCGATAACGCGGTGAAACACCACGCCATCATAAAATTTCTCACGCGCCAATTCCTTGATGCGGGCAACATGGCCCGGCGCCAGCTTTGGCAACAATTCAATTGTTACCAAGCCTTTTTCAAGTTGCATATGCAGTGTGTTTTCAAGATCAGCCATTATTGCACAGTTACCTTTGTCATTTTGTCGGGGCCATCAACGGCACCGGATTGTGGATCGCCTTTTTTAATTTGGTCTACGCATTTCATGCCTTCGGCATCAACATTGCCCCAAACTGTATATTGATTATCGAGGAAGCCGCCATCGGCCAACATTACGAAAAACTGGCTATTGGCAGAATTTGGGTCTTGTGAACGCGCCATGCCCACGGCACCGCGGGCAAAATGTTCTTTGGTGAATTCAGCATTGATATTGGGCTCTTTGGAGCCGCCCATGCCGGTGCCCGTTGGATCACCCGTTTGGGCCATAAAGCCGTCAATCACGCGGTGAAATACGATGCCATCATAAAAACCAGCCGCAGCCAGCTTGGTGACTTGGGCCACGTGTTTTGGGGCCAGATCTGGGCGCAGCTTGATGGTGAAGCTACAATTCTTCGACGTATCCACTTTTAAACTGTCAGCAGCCAAGCTTGGGGCGGCCATAAGCGCCAAAGCGGAAGCCGCAATCAGGAATCGGTTCATTTATGTTCTCCGTTAATGCAGGGTGCCACCTAGCCTTATTCAGCCGTTAAGGCAACACAGTGGCAAAGCTGAAAAAATAGTTTATGGGGAACCTATGAAACCTCCTTCCAAAGCACCCTTTCGCCCGAAATTTGAAAAGAAATTCGATAGCAAGTTTCGCGGCCCCCCGCCGCCCAAGCGCCCACCCAGCAACGATGCTGAGCGTAAATTGGCCTTTAACCCATATAATGATTTGATTTATGGGGCCCATCCGGTTGCCGCCGCCTTGGCCAACCCCAAGCGCAAACACGTTAAGCTTTGGGCGACAGAAAACGGCATGGCCCGGGTAAAAGGTGAAGTGAAGCCCTTGCCACTTGAGCCTGAATTGGTGCACCCGCGCCTGCTGGATCATATGTTAATGTCGCCTGATGCTGTGCATCAAGGCATTATTCTTGAAGCCAAGCCTTTAAACCAACCGCGCCTTGACCAGATTGATCGGGACGGTTTGATTGTTGTGCTTGACCAAGTGACTGACCCTCACAACGTGGGCGCTATTTTGCGTTCGTGCGCAGCGTTTAATGTTTCTGCTTTGGTGGTGACAGCGCGCAATTCAGCCGAAGCCAATGGCGTGTTTTTAAAGGCGGCTTCGGGCGCTTTTGAACATGTGCCTTATGTTACTGTTACCAATTTGGCACGGGCTTTGGAAGAATTGAAAACTTATGGCTTCATGCTTGTTGGTTTGGATTCAGAGGCCGAAATGTCGATGGATGCGGTTCCCAACACACGCCCCTTGGCATTGGTTTTGGGCGCTGAAGGCAAAGGTTTGCGCCAGTTAACACGTGATACCTGCGATCATTTGGCCAAGATTGATATGCCTGGGGCAATCAAAAGTTTGAACGTTTCAATTGCTACAGCAGTTTCGCTTTACGCCGTGACACGCAAATAAAAAAAGCCGGATGTTTCCATCCGGCTTTTAAAATCATTTTATTCGCCAGCTTCAATAGCCGCCGTTTTTGTCCATGGTCGGACCATAGTGAATTGTATAGCCGGGGTTATAAGCACCACCACCACAGTTGCAGCCGCCGTTCATGGTGTAACCATAATGACGATGATGCCGTTTGGCATGATGGCGCTGGCCACCCTGTTGCATTTCATAGCCATAACCGCCGCCTTGGATTTGCGCGCCATAAGCGCCCATATCATAGCCAGTGCCATAGCCGCCATCGCTGAGCGATTCATAACCTTCAAACGAACGACGTTCAATTTGCATGCGCGCCGCGCGGCTGATGCGACCAACATAGCGTACGCGAGGTGCTTGGTATCCACCTTCAAAGCCATATTCGCCGCCTTTGGCTTCAATACCATAGCCACCGTTGTCGGCATATCCGTCAACCATAACAGGGCGCGCGATGCGCGGACGCATGACGCGTGGCCGTGGCGCATAGTCACCATGGTAAGCATAGCCGCCGTTGAAATAAGAATGGCCGCGATAGGCAAAGCCTGCGCCATAGCGACATTCGCTGACACTGCGCACTTGGAACACCTGGCCATTTACCACACAGCGGATGGCGCTGCCTGCAAAGCTAAAATCAAATCCACCACTGCCAGTAGCGCCGCCGCCAATATTGCCGCCACCGCCGTGATTTCCACCACCGTGGTTGCCGCCACCACCGTTGCCGCCGCCGCCATTGCCGCCATCGCCATTCTTGCCGCCGGTGTTGCCACCGCCGTTTTTACCGCCAGTATCGCCGCCACCATTCTTGCCGCCAGTATCCCCACCACCATTTTTGCCGCCTGTGTCGCCGCCGCCATTCTTGCCGCCGGTGTTACCACTCGTATCGCCGTTTTTGCCTGCAATGACGGTAACGCCGTCGCCATTTTTACCGGCCATGGCACTTTGTAAACCGACAAAAGCTGGGGCAACTGCAAAAAGACCCAAAGCCATAAGCGCTGGCAAAATCAACTTCCGAGAGTGAGACATTCCAATTACCCCTTGTTTAAAAATCATTACCCAACTGTCTCAAAACGAAACATGTGACGCCAAGTTCAGATGAGCTAAAACAAGTGTTGCAGCATCGGGGCCAAATGGATTAAGGGGAGCGCATTCTACTGATTTGCCGGCTTAGCTCAGTTGGTAGAGCACCTGATTTGTAATCAGGGGGTCGCGGGTTCGAAT
>JAYUHQ010000401.1:0-7673 GCA_043766895.1 Aestuariivirga sp. | reverse complement strand
CAAACGCGAGTGAACGTGGTGAGGGCACACAAGACAGCGTAAAAATAAGCCAGCGGCGCAAAGAAATTTGGCCACAGGCAAAAGGCCAAAAACAGTGCAATGGTTTCGCTGCCTTCGGTTAGCCCGCCCAAATAGTAAATGCCCTTGGTGGGATAATCACTGCTGGTTTCGCCGCGCTTTGCGGCAATGGCGGCATAGGCCAAAAAGCTGGTGCCTGTGGTGATAAAGGCTGCCAGCAACACAGCACCCGCCGTGGCATTGTGAACCGGATCAGCAATCACAAAAGCCAATGGCACAGAAGCATAAAACACAAAGTCTAAGGCAATATCCAGAAATGCGCCGCGATCGGTTTGCGTGTTTGAAAGACGCGCCACCGCCCCATCGAGCCCATCACAAATGCGCCCCAGAACCAACGGCACAATGGCCAAAGCGGGATGTGAAAATGCAATCAATGCAACGGCCATCATGCCAATGACAAAGCCTTTGAAAGTGATTTGATCAGCTGTTATGCCAAACGCCAGCAAGCGCCGCGCCATAGTATCAACAATTGGCTTGGTGAGTTTGAGGGCCGCTTTATCAAACATCGACGATATTACCTTGTGTTGTAATTTGCAAAACCCGCGCGTCCGTTGGCGCATCGCTGTGATGATGGGTCACCAACACTGTGGGAATTTGATGCGCCCGCAAAAGTTCAAATGTTGTTTGCGCGATGGACTGGCGCAATGATGCATCCAGCTTGTTGAACGGCTCGTCCAACACCATGCAATCGGGCTTGGCCAGCAGACTGCGCATCAATGACACGCGTTGGCGTTGGCCGCCAGAAAGACTATGGGGTGAGCGATTTTCAAATTCATCCATTTCAATGGCGTGTAACCCTTGGCGCATGGCAGCAAGCCTTTGCGCGCGAGGGCCGTGGGCAATACCAAACATCAAATTTTCGCCGATTGTTAGGTGTGGAAACAAAACATCATCTTGAAACATGCGCCCAACCCCACGCATGTGGGGCTTGATTGCGCCCAAATTTTTGCCATTGAGCAAAATGTTGCCATAAATCTGCAACGGCGGTTCCAGAGTTCCAGAAATTCCAGACAATAAGGAAGTTTTACCACAGCCCGATGGCCCCATCAGGGTTACGATTTCCCCCGGGGCAACATCAAGCGAAAATGGTGCGATCAAAATTTTTTCGCGCAACCGAAGTGAAACATCCAAAAGTTGCAGCATTATGCTTGGCCCCAACGTGGTCTGCCAAAAAAGCTGCCGATCACAAATGCCAGAAGGGGCGCTATCATCAACACCAATGCAAAGGCGGCAGTGAGCGGTCGGTTCGATCCTGATGACAAGGTTACAGCTTCGATTGGCAATGTTGAATAACGCCCTGCCGCCACCAATTGTGCCGGCACAAATTGGGCAAAGCTAACGGCAAAACCCACGGCCAAGCTGGAAAGCAGCGGCGCTTTCAACATGGGCCACTTAATCTGGATGAGAAATTTGTTCGGCCGCGCCATCAAGCCAGTGGCGGCATTGCGCCACTTCACATCATAACTGCGATAAGGCCCCTTCACCATAATAAACATATAGGCCACCACCGGTGTAAGATGGGCCAAATAAAGCCCCCACAAAGTTCCGGTTATGTGAAGTTTTAAAAACAATTGATATTGCCCAAGCCCAATCAACAGGCTGGGCAGGCCAAGAACCATCACGCATAAAACCAAAATCCAACGATCAAATTTCTGCGGCACATTTTCCAGCCACAGCACCAAGATCAGCAACGCTGTCAGGCTGGTTGAAAGTGCCAAACCTAAGCTTGTGACAGCTGGGGCAGAATGAGCCGCCACCGTTTGCCAAGCACCTCCGTTCACCACCCGTGGCAACGGATCGGGGAAGGGCCAAAACGCAGCAAAGGAAAGCACAACCAACGTTGAGACAACAAAAGCGTATAAGATTTTCAGGGCCAGCCAATTTGCCTTTCCGACAAACAGTGAAATTGATGTGTGCGAAGGCCCACGCACAATCCACCGCTTTAACAGTGGCATTGATAATTGAGCAACTGCCCAGACAATGCCCAAAATTGCAAATGCGAGGAACGCGATGAATACAGCCCCTGCGGCCCCGCGCGCGTTGTGTGTGGGATCAGCGCTGTTGATATCAGCCCAGATCACATCAGCAAAAACTGGCGGTTGGGTTGGCCCCAAAACCAAAGACATATCCACCACCGTGCTTGCGTAAATAAAAACAATCACCAACGGCCAAATAATGTGCGGAATTAATTGCGGAACCAACAAGCGTTGCCATGTTGAAAATGATGAATGCCCAAGGCTTGCGGAGACTTGCTGTTGCGCCTTGAAACTTTGTGCAATATCTTCACGCGACAGCACATTGACCAAAACAAAAAGCAGAAATGCTGTTTCTTTGGCCACCAACGCAATTGTCAATGCGATGCCAAAGGGGTCATGGGTGGTGGCCCATTGTGGAGGCAGAACCCAGCCAACACCAAGGGCTAAGATCCGTGCCAAGATGCCACTGGGCATGATCAAAAAACCAAAGCCAATGGCAAAGGCCAAATGTGGCACGGCCAACATGATGCCAAGGTGCGGCGCAAGCTTGGCTGTTTGGCCGCGTTCAAAAAAAGCTGCGGCGATCAACAGTGCAATTGCACATGCTGCCACTGTTGCAATCGATCCTGTGGCAAAGGAAAGCACAAGGCCGGAAAAAAATTGTGAATGTTGAATTAATGCTGCCCAGCCCGCAGCATCAAACCCACCAACCAGCGCAAGAATTAATGTGGCCAGAAGCGGCAGTATAAACAATAAAAAAAGGGGCAGTGAAGCAAGCTTAGTCATATCCGCACATCAACGCACATCTGCTGCAGCGTCAAACAAAAAGGCGGCCCGAAAGCCGCCTTTTCATAAACTTCAGATCACTTTTAATTTATGCGCCTGCCAGAGCGCGTTCTTTTGCAGCAATTGCGGCTTGGCGCTTGGCAATTTGATCACCAATCGGTGGGCCTTGGAAACGCTTACCCTCATAAGCAAACCAAACCACGATCAAAATTGCGTAAAAGCCAATTGTATACCACAATAACCCAGGCACAAACGATGAGCCTGCAACAGGTGGATTGGCTTTTGCATCGGCTGCAACAGCGGCAATATCGGGAACAAAGGCGTGGCCACCGATGATGATGCCCACAACGCCCAAAGTAACGATCACTGCAAACAGTTTCGACAAACCACCCAGACGAAAGCCGCCATAGGTGTTCCAAGTTTTGCCTTCTGCAAACAAACCAGCAAGAACTGGCATGCCGTAAGACATATAAAGATACATGGCGCAGCCTGTTGAAAGAGCAGCGAATGCATTGAGTGGTGTTGTGATCACAACCAAGATGAAGGACACAATGCCCGTGAACCAGATGGCGGCAACCGGAGTGCGGTAACCGGCATTCACAGTCGACAACATGGAAGGCATGCCGCCATCACGTGAGAAAGCATAGATCATACGTGATGTCGATGTAACAGCAGACAAGGCGCAGAAGAAGTTCGCAATGATAATGCCAATGGCGCAAATTTTGCCAAAGAAGCTTGGCGCAATCAGCGTGTTGAAAAGAACCGAGAACGAACTCCAACCAAGCACAGCCATATCAGCAGGCGCTGGCCCACCGGGAATAGCAGCAAGCTTGGCCATCACGTCTTTAGACAAAGCCGTTTGGGTTGGATCAGCAGCAAGGGCAGTATAAACCGCAGGCAATGCCATCGTCATGCCAAGGGCCAGCAAGAAGCCGAACACCAGCGACCAGAACACGGATTGCAACATGCCCTTGTGCACAGTGTTTTGCGCATCACGGGTTTCTTCAGATGTATGGGCTGAAGCATCAAAGCCAGTGATGGTGAACAGTGGATAAAGCATGCCCATCAAAATTGCGATGAAGGGGCCATAAGCAGGTGCTACATTGCCGCCTGCATCACCAGTTGTGTTGGCAAACGCAAAGGCCTTGCCAAGATCGAAACTGTGAACATTCATAAACAGCAGAACCAACAAAATGATCGAGATGGCGAAAATCAGATAGCCTGAAATGTCAGTCAACAAGGTTGTAAGTTTAATACCGAAGTGATTGAGCAGGCATTGCGCAGCTGTAATGCCTGCCACCCACAAATACATCGTGGTGTTGGTCCATGTGGAAATATCCCAATGCAAAATGCCAGCAAAGAATAAATCACGAATGAAGCCATAAAGAATAACGTTCACGGCAGGAATAACGAACAGCAATCCGAGCAGGTTTGTCCACGCCGTCAGCCAGCCCCAGAACTTGCCGCCAAGAATTGATGACCAATGATAAAGGCCGCCCGCGGTTGGATAGGCCGAAGCAATTTGGCCCATTGAAGCAGCAACGATTAAAGCGAAAACACCGCCCAAAACCCAACCGATGGTGGCCATCCATGGGCCAACCGTTGAAAGCGCAATCGGGAACGACGCAAGGCCCCCCGATAAAATGCAGATGATTGAAAATGAAATCGCGAAGCTTTGGAATGTGCCCATGCGGCGGGATAATTCCTGCGCATAGCCCATTCCATGGAGGACCTTTTCGTCCTCAGTCATATTTGTATTTGCCATGTGGCACTCCCTTGCGCGTCAAAGGGCAAAACGCACGTTGCTATTGAACAAACTTCAGCAAACGTCCCCACGTTTGAAAAGTTAACAACCCCTTAATCACAGTGTGGCCGCTTTGTGGCAAAGCGTCAACTGTGTGCATTGAGTCCAGTGTGCATTGCAGCAATTGCGGCTTTTAAATTTTGTGTGCTAGCACTTCAAAATGAATGAAATTCCACACCATAAACGCAGCGGCGGCCGCGATGGCAGAAGGGCGCTGCGCGGCGCCCCCATGCTGGCTTTTCCAACGTTGGTTCGCGACATTCCAACCTATGAGCTGTTGCCCACTGAAGCCATTGAACTTATCCACGATGAATCAATGAAAATCTTGGAAGAGGTGGGGTGTGAGTTTCGCGATGACCAAGCCCCCGCCATGTGGAAGGCGGCTGGCGCAGATGTGCAAGGCATGCTGGTGAAAATAGATCGCGCACTTTTAATGGAGCTTGTGGCCAAGGTTCCTTCTGAATTCACCTTGCATGCCCGCAATCCCGAACGCTCGGTTCAGATAGGTGGCAAAAATACTGTGTTTGTGCCCATGTATGGCGCACCCTATGTGCGCGATTTGGAGGGCAAGCGCCGCTATGGTTCGCTGGAGGATTTGCAGAACTTCCACAAACTGGCGCAAATGGCACCACAGCTTCATTCCGCAAGTTCAATCATCTGCGAGCCAATGGAAGTTCCTGTGCCCAAGCGCCACCTTCACATCATGCAATCAGCCCTCACCCATTCCGACAAACCCTTTATGGGCGTTGTGACCTCGAAAGAGCGCGCTGAAGATGTGATGAAAATGGCGGGCATTGTGTTTGGTGAGGCCTATGTGAAAGACAATCCGGTTGTGGCCTCGATCACCAATTGCAATTCGCCATTGGTGTGGGATCAAACTATGTTGGATGCCATGCGGGTTTATGCATCACACAACCAACCGGTGATTTTAGCGCCCTTTGCTTTATGCGGGGCATCAACCTCAGCCTCATCCATTGGTGCTGTGGCGCAAGTGAACGCTGAAGCTCTTGCGGGTGTTGCCTATACGCAATTGATCAGGGCAGGCAGCCCCCAGATCTATGGCCAGTTTATGGTCACGGTGGATATGAAAACCGGTGCCCCCATGGGTGGCACACCAGAGGCAGCCCAAATGATGTTTGTGATGGGCCAACTTGCGCGCAAATATAAATTACCGTGGCGCACATCAGGCTTTCATGTTGGCAGCAAGGTTAATGATGCCCAAGCTGGTTATGAATCCAATATGCTGATGCACGCCGCCATATTATCAGGTGCCAATTATATTTGGCATTCGGCAGGGTGGTTAGAGGCAGGACTGGCGTGCGGCTATTCCAAATTTATGACGGATTGCGAGCAGCTTTCTGGCTGGTATAAATATGCTGGCGGCTTGAAGTTTGATGACTTTAAAGAGGCCATGGCTGCTGTGCGCGAAGTGGGGCCAGCCGGGCATTTTTTAGGCACAGCCCACACTTTAGAACATTTTGAAAAAGCCTTTTTCATGCCCACCATCATGGATTTCAACTCGTTTGAGCAATGGCAAGCCGAGGGTTCAAAAACCCATGATGAGCGCGGGCGTGATAAAGCCAAAGCCGCGCTGGCCAATTATGAAAAACCCAAGATGGATCAAAGCATCACCGAAGCACTGGCAGATTTTGTTGCAAAGCGCGAACGCGAACTTCCCAATGCGATGAGCTGAATGCAAATCTATGTTGATGCTGACGCCTGCCCCGTAAAAGATGAAGCCGCAAAAGTTGCCGCGCGTCATGGGCTGGTGATTTGGTATGTTTCAAATTCTCACATGCGTTTGCCTCTGGGCGATAATGTCAAGCGTGTGGTGGCAACAGCAGGGGCTGATGCCGCTGATGATTGGATTGTTGAACAGGTGGCAGCGAATGATATTGTTGTAACCGCCGATATTCCG
Source organism: Aestuariivirga sp. (assembly GCA_043766895.1). Classification (GTDB taxonomy): domain Bacteria; phylum Pseudomonadota; class Alphaproteobacteria; order Rhizobiales; family Aestuariivirgaceae; genus Aestuariivirga. The sequence goes on along the minus strand of JAYUHQ010000401.1, from coordinate 1,111 downwards.
CTGGCGGCGCGGGCCCACAAAAAAGGTGCCCGTGTTATTTCGAACGCCGGAAAATCATTAAACGACGATGCCATTGGAATGGCCTTGGCCATGCGCAATTTGATGAGCCATCTGCGAGAGACAACAGACATCAAAGGCCCTAACAAGTCTTTCACCAATGCTGATCGATCACAATTTTTGCAAGAGTTGGAAAAGGTTATCCAACAGATCAAGCGATTGTAAATTTCGCAACAGGTTTGCGACAGCGCTTGATGATAAAAAAAAGGGATGGACATGAGCCGTAGTCCACACGGGCTCGTCCATCCCTGTTTGGATTTGCGTCACAAAAGAAACGCCAACCAAGTTGCACCAGTTGCGATTGTGGAAATGGGAGGATCCAAATCAAATTGTGCTACGCAATACACTTTGCAGGATGCGTGCCAATTTGAATTTCAAAGGTATTATTTTTTATAAATCATTGTTTTGTAACAATTAAATATAATTTCTGAATTTGAGGACAAAAATTGTGTGATGAAATCTCTGCCCAGAGATTGTGCAACGCACCATCTAAAAAAGCAGCAGTTAAATCGCGTGATTATTTTTGAGCCACTGACCAAACCGCTCTAAACCCTCGTGTAGTTTGGCTTCATTTTTTAAATAACACATGCGCATAAAACCTTCACCCGCATGGCCAAAGGCAATACCCGGCGCAAAGCCAATCTGCACGTCATCCATAATTTTCATCGCGGTTGCCATTGAATCGGTCATGCCATCAATGCCGAAGAATAAATAAAACGCACCATCGGGCGATGAGATTTTAAGTTGTGGAAATTGCCGCAAGGTTGACAACGCATAATCGCGATTGGCCCGCGCCGTGGCAACTTGTTGTTTGATGAATTCATCACCCTCATCAAGGGCCACCACACAGCCACGCTGCAAAAACACGGCTGTGCCGCTGGTATTATATTGCACGAGGTTTTCAATGGCGCTGCCCAAAGCCTTGGGCGCTTGCAGCCAACCAATGCGCCAGCCTGTCATGGCCCAATTTTTCGAAAATGTATTGCACAACAAAAGCTGTTCTTCGCTGTCGCAGATATCGAGAAATGATGGTGCCCTGCTGCCATCAGCACCA
>JAYUHQ010000400.1:0-2891 GCA_043766895.1 Aestuariivirga sp. | reverse complement strand
CGCCGTGCGTGGCGCTTTTCGGGTGGTTGTTTCTGCATGAAACCACATCGGCCACAACGTGGATTGCGGGCGGCATAATTGTGCTGGGTGTGGCCGTGGCAGAATTTGGCAAAAGCCTGATAAAGGAAACATGATGAACGCGATTTCAAAACCCACACCATGGTATTTTCAACCCACAACAATTTTGGTGGCGGGCTGCATGGTGGCCATTATCAATTTTGGGGTTCGTTCAACCTTTGGGCTTTTCACCTTGCCAATCAGCCAAGCGCACCAATGGCCGCGCGAAACCTATTCATTTGCCATCGCTTTGCAAAACTTAGCCTGGGGCATTGCCACGCCCATCGCCGGCGCATTAGCTGATCGCTATGGATCAGCCCGCGTGTTGATGGCGGGCGCAGTGATTTACGCTTTAGGCATCTTCGGCATGATCTATGCTGATACCGGCCCGATCATTGATTTGTTGGGCGGCGTTCTTGTGGGCGTGGGCATTGCCATGTCGTCGTTCTCAATTGTGATGGCAGCCCTTGGCCGCTTGGTGCCGCCTGAAAAACGCTCTTGGGCATTTGGTTTGGCAACAGCATCAGGGTCGCTTGGCCAAGCATTGTTCATCTGGCCCATTGGCCAAACTGTGTCGCTGTTCGGTTGGCAAACCGGGCTGCTGTGTTTGGCCATTGCGGCGCTGTGCATCATTCCGCTTGCTGCACCCTTGCTTATTCAAAACACATCCGGTGCCGCCAAACAAAAGGGTGAGGCTGATTTGACGATGATGCAAGCCATAACCCAAGCCTTTGGCCACAAGTCTTATTTGTTGCTAGTTGCGGGCTTTTTTGTTTGCGGTTTCCAACTGGCGTTTATCACCGTGCATTTTCCGCCCTATTTGGCTGAGCACGGCATATCAAAGGAAATCGCTTGGGCTTCCATGTTGTGCATTGGCTTGTTCAACGTGGTGGGCGCTTATGCGTCTGGCATCATCGGCGGGCGCGGCGAAAAACGTTATCCGTTGAGCGCCATATATTTTGCGCGCGCAGCGATTTATACAATTTTCATTATGCTGCCCATCTCGCCACTTTCCACCATCATCTTTGCTTGCGCCATTGGCTTTTTGTGGCTTTCAACCGTGCCGCTTACCATGGGCTTGGTCACCACAATGTTTGGCACCCGCTATATGGCAACGCTTTATGGCTTTGTGTTTTTAAGCCACCAAATCGGCTCATTCCTTGGCGTGTGGTTGGGCGGCAGGCTTTATGACCTTTATGGCAATTACGATATTGTGTGGTGGATGAGTGTGGGCTTGGGCATCTTTGCAGGGTTGATCAATCTGCCCATCAAAGAACAACGCGCCACACGTTTCGCGGTGACTTAAGTGAACTTGCCCGGCCATAAGTTTTTTGGCGGGCTGTTTTTAGGTATCATTGTTGTGTGGCTGATGATCATGGTGATGTTGGTCAGGGCCAGTGCCTTGGCCCCCGAAGCCACAGGCACCATGCTGGCTGTGTTCGAACCCAAAACCACGTCTGATCAAGCCTTCGCCGCCATCGCCGATGCCGGCGGCAAACCCATCCGCCAATCCAGTTTTAGTTTCATCTGGATTGTGAGCGGCGACGAAAAAGGCTTGGCCGGAAAACTAAAAGCCAATGGCGCAATTGGCGCCTATCGCGAATTGCCCATCAGCCCGATGATAGCGGGCTGCTTTGCTTATGCGGATGCCAAGGTTTCAACTGTGTTTGGGGATTGAAATTCTTTAGAACGGATGAGTTCTGTGCACTTTCATCAAAAAATAGGTTGATCACCAAACCTAAAGCAGATTTATGCTAGGCAAACCATGATCGCCATCAAAATCATAAATACAATTATAAACGGATCAATAATTTTGAAGCGGGTATCCATTGAAGCAGGCTTGCCAGTGTCTGGAGTCCAAACAGATAAATGAGGGTTACGCTTCGCAAGTTCATCAAAATCCCAGCTGTTGTTTTTTAAAAATGATCTGAATTTTAGCCAACGAAATGTATAAAAAATCACAATGAAAAGTAGTATTGTTGTCAAAATGAGTTTGGTGTATCAGCCCATCTGTTTTGGCCCTTAATTTAAAAGTCTCGGAAATTGATTTCTCCCACGCCAGCTGGACGAACATTTGTTATGCGAGATAATTTCTTACTTTACCATCGCTTCGCGGCCTGTGCCAGAAAGCTTGAGCGTGACATGCCTTGGGCTGCTGCTTTGCGGTCAATTTGCGCCAATGTTTTTTCGGGCAGGGTGATGTTCACCCGCACTGTTGCTTCGGCCATTTCAGGGGCTTTCACCACCATCACGGCTACGGCATCGGTGTAGCCTTCAGTCTTTAAGATTTCATCCAACGTGCTGGGTTCGGGTACGGCTTCGCCATCTTCAATCATGCCTTCGATGTGAAAGCCCAGAGCCTCCTCAATCATTGGGCGCAATTCTTCCAGAGTATCTGCCGCCGAGATGCAGCCAGGCAAATCAGGAAAGCTCGCGCCAAAAGCCGAACTTGGGTCTTTGTGAATGAGTGCGATATATTCAGACATAACTATCTCAACTTCATCTGTGACTGTTTTTCGATTGAACGCAATGTGCCGATTGGCACGTCTTGCTTTGGGTGGGGAACAGTCACACGCCCCAGCAAGTTCGGGTGTTTGAGCTGCACATGGCTGCCCTTTTGTGCGACTTGCACCCACCCTGCTGCATTCAACAGCCGCAACACCTCACGTCTATTCTTAGTGTGTATTTATACACACTTAAGTAGTTTGTCAAGACTATCAGCAGCTCACTTCCCCGCCGCCTTCACCACAGCCTTTGCCGTAATTCCAAACTTTTCATACAACACCTCAGCAGGTGCAGATGCGCCAAAGCTTGTCATGCCGATGAAGTGGCCT
>JAYUHQ010000399.1:0-2906 GCA_043766895.1 Aestuariivirga sp. | reverse complement strand
GATGCTGACCTGTGGCCACTACGATGGCTCAGGCGATTTTGCGTTTCGCGTGGGGTTGCCAGCCAAAAGTGGCGTTGGCGGTGGCATTCTTGCCATCGTGCCTGGCGTTGCCTCTATCGCGGTGTGGTCACCCGGGCTCAACGAATATGGAAACTCGTTGATTGGCACATTGGCTTTACAGCGGCTGGCCGATGCAATGGGATGGTCGGTATTTAACCCGCAGGCAGAAATTAAACATCCAAGTTAGGTTGGGTACAACCCCATATGCGTGGCGTTGGGTTCTATGCCGCCGCGCTAGACTGCTTGAGGCGTTACGATGACAGTGCATTCTATTCCCTCTAAAGACGAACAGGTCGCTTGCTTTCCAATTGCCTCCAACAAGCCTGGCAAGCCCACGTAGACGACGTTGGAATGCGGTGGCGCAGTTTTGTTCAAGAGATGGGTAGCCCGTTTATTCTTATGTATTTGATTAAATTTTGATCGTGTTAAGAACTAAAATAAAATGCACTGTCACCGTAACCCACCGTAATCACTGTCACCATAATCTCAAGAAAAGCTTGCAGATCCTAACAAAACCGCAATTTTCCTTGACGCGCCGGATGCGCTCAATATGGTTACGCTTTTTTGGGGTCTAGCGATGAAAGCACTACTACAAAACAAACTTGTGCGCTGGGTTCTGGCACCTATTGCTGTGCTCTGGGCGGTTGGTTGGGCCTATTTCCAATACGAATATCCAACCTGCAACTTCCGCTACAAACTCACCGCTGAAGTGATGACGCCTGAGGGCTTGAAGACGGGGTCGAGTGTAATAGAGGTGAGTTATTCGCATAGTGCTGATTGGGGGGGTGGACCAAAAGAAGCGATAAAAATCAAAGGTGATAGCATCTATGTCGACCTTGGAGCTGGAAAAAATTTGGTCTTTCCTCTCTACGCGTACGAGACGCGCCGCCCTCAATCGGTTTACCACAAGGATGGGCAACACTTTACTGGAACTGGCCCGTTTCCATTGAGCTATTTGCCAATTGTGGCCTTTGGAATTGACTATGTTTTCGCACATGAGAAAGAGTTTTGTTCAGATTTGCATATGCAAGGGGACAAAACTGCTGAAGTTGCCATTCAATATGCACCTGTCGCGATTAGTTTTACGGATACAAACGATTTGGGCACTTTTACTGAAGTTGATCCAAACCGCATGGATTTATTGTTCGGAGCTGGCTTTTCCTTCATCAAAATCTTCGTTCAAGCGACTTCGGATAAGATCAATACAAGCATCGAAAAATCGTTGCATTTCGTACGGGACGACGGATGGCACACTGAAAATGGAATTTGGCGAAGTGGCGCAAGCCTGCATTTCGACCAGCCAAGCTACATCATGTTACGAGAAGAACAATAATTTGGAATTACGGTGACAGTGCATTCTATTCCCTCTAAAGACGAGGAGGTCGCTTGCTTTCTAACTGCCTCAAGCAGCCTGCATGATGCGGTGGGCTTCGCGGAATGAAATCAACTTGGCGCTGGCTTCGTCCCATAAGGATAGGTTTACACATTTAAAGCTTTGCCACAGCGTAATGCGGCCCACACCCTTTAGTTCTGGAAAATCTTTCAACACTTGGGGCAACTTGTAAAACGGAATGCGGCTGGAAAGATGATGCAGATGATGGATGCCAATGTTGCCTGTCAGCCACATCAAAGGCTTGGGCAGATCATAAAAGCTTGAACCATGAAGGGCCGCTTCTTCTTGCACCCAGTCAACGGGTTTTGCCCAATGCGTGTCATCAAACTGGTGCTGAACATAAAACAGCCACACGCCTGCGGCGGCAGCAAGGATCACCACGGGCAAATGCACCATTAAAAATGCGGGAATGCCGATGAAATACATCAAAACCAAAGCGCCCACCAAAATGCCAGCATTGGTGCCAAATACGCTAAGCCACGAGGCCCTGCCATTTTTAAAAGTATCAAGCGGAAAACGCTGGGCAATTAAAAACACATAAATCGGCCCCAACCCGAACAACACCAAGGGATTGCGATAAACCCGATATTTGAACCGGCCAAACAAACTCAGCGCCTTATATTCTTCCAGCGTCAATGTATTAATATCGCCAATGCCGCGCCGTTCCAAATTGCCCGATCCCATATGGTGCTGGGCATGGGCGTGGCGCCAATAATCATAAGGCGTCAACGTCAAAACGCCCAAAGCCCGGCCCACCCAATCATTGGCAAATTTGGAAGAAAACATCGCCAAATGCCCGCAATCATGCTGCAACACAAACAAACGCACCATAAAAGCAGCCGATGGAATTGAAACCGCAAGCGAAGCCAAAATGCTGATGTGATAAAGCCACCAACTGATCAGCCAAAGGCCCAGAAAAGCCGCGCATGTCACAATAACTTCAAAAATTGCGCGTCTATCATCGGCCAAGCGATAAGGTGCCAGCCGTTTCGTCCAGTTCTTTGGTGCGTTCAAGTGAGCGTTCTCCCCGTCTCAACAATTTTATGACATGATTCGATATACTCGCGCGGTCAAGTTAATTATTACCAAGGCCACGGTGAGCCTGAGTAGTTTCAGTGGGCCATCAGGCCACATTGGCGCGCACGGCAGAGTGCGCCAGGATTTCTGCCTAAACTGTCGCAATTGCAGCAAAATAAGCCGATTTCAGACTCCTCTTGAAATTAAGTCAGAATTTGTATAAGAAAAATTCATCGAGTTTCTCCGGTTGGCGCGCGGCTCTGCACTTTCTTTTAGGAAAAGCGCCTTTGCTACTCCCTTCCAAAATTCGATGAACGGCTTGGCACGTTATGTGCTCTGTCGTGTCTAACATTGCATCTAAGAAGGAAAAGTTATGCAAAAAGGCACCGTCAAATGGTTTAACACGCAAAAAGGCTATGGCTTTATTCAGCCTGAT
>JAYUHQ010000398.1:0-20161 GCA_043766895.1 Aestuariivirga sp. | reverse complement strand
ATATCTGTCAGATAACCCCGCTAACCCCAATCGTCAAACAAACTATACGAACGAATTTGCATGGGCTAAATGCGTTCCATGCAAAACTTAATCACCATTCGCGATATTCTCCGCTATGCCGTCACCCGCTTTAAAAAGACGGGCTTGGCCCATGGCCATGGGGCAACCAATGCCGTTGATGAAGCCGCCTTCATTATTCTTGAAACTTTGAAATTGCCCATCGACGATATTAACCCATGGGCCGAAGCGCGGTTAACCCAATCAGAACGCGATGAACTGTTGGGCCTCATTGAACAACGCATCACCACGCGCAAACCCGCGGCCTATTTGTTAAAGCGCATGTATATGCAAGGCATTCCATTTTATGTTGATGAACGCGTTATTATTCCGCGTTCATACATCGGCGAACTCATGGCCAAAGGGTTGTTTCAGGAACAAGCAACTGATCTTGATCCCGCACGCATTCATTCGGTGCTTGATTTGTGCACGGGTTCAGGCTGCCTTGCCATTTTGGCGGCCAGCCAATTTCCGCAAGCTGAAATACATGCCAGCGATTTATCATCAGACGCGCTGGATGTGGCGCGTATCAATGTGCATGAACACCACGCTGAACATCGTTTAACCCTGCATCAAGGCCATTTGTTTGAAGCCATCGGCACCCAAAAATTTGATCTGATCATTTCAAACCCGCCCTATGTTGCCAAAGCAGAAGTGGATGCCTTCCCCGCTGAATTTGCCCATGAACCGCAAATGGCCCATTTGGGCGGCCTTGATGGCTTTGATTTGGTGCGCGAAATCATTCGCAACGCGCCAAAACATTTAAACAAGGGTGGCGGCTTGCTCTGTGAAATTGGCACAGGCGCTGAGATTTTAGAGGCCGAATTTCCCACCCTTAACTTCTTCTGGCTGGATACTGAAGAGGCTGAAGGCGAAGTGTTCTTCCTTAAGTTTTAAGGCCGCTGACGCGCTTAAAGTTTTCATACATGGCCCGCGTGTTGCGGGCCATTTCGGGCATCAGCGGATAGCACTTTTCTTTAAGCTGGTCATAAGCTCTGGGCCCCAGTTCGCGTTCAAGCACTGAAATATACCCCGGCAAAGAAGACCATGAAGCCACCGTCTGCGGGCTGAATTCACAATGAAACTGCGTGGATAAAGCGTGGTTTTCAACAGCCAAAGTTTGGACGGCGCAATTGGCAGATGCAGCCAAAACTTTAGCACTTTGGGGCACACGTTTTACTTCTGCATGGTGCCATTGCATCACGGTTTGTTGGGGTGCCACGCCATCAAAAAATGCGTGGCGCATTCCATCTTCATTCAACGCCACATCAAACACCCCAACTTCGCCCACATCGGCCGTGGCCACCTGGCCGCCCAAAGCGGTTGCCAGCAATTGATGGCCAAGGCATATGCCCAGATATGGCTTGGCCCGGTCCCACACCCATTCGCGAATGGCGGCTTTTTCCATGGCCAAATGCGGGTGTTGGTCTTCTTGCCATGTGTCTTGGGCACCACCCAAAACAAACATCAAATCATAAGGTGCCAAGGGTGGAATGTCTTGACCTTCAAACACCCGCACAAATTCAGGGATGATGTGATCTTCAGCGAAATAATCAAGAAAGCGCCCCGGATGGTCATGGTCCATGTGTTGAATAATCAAGGCTTTTTTCATGTTACACCAGTTGCAGATTAATCGCTTGGGGGCCGCGGCCGCGCGTATCATCCTCTGTGGCATAACTCAGCGCCATGCCCTCTTCGAGGTGTGGAACGCCGGCGCGTTGCACTGTTGAAACATGCACAAACACATCCCTGCCGCCGCCTTCGGGCGCGATAAAGCCAAAGCCGCGTTCCTTGTCAAAAAACTTAACCGTGCCGCGCTGCCGTGTTGTGATGGTCATGAATGGCTTATAACGCGGCCAGCCACAGCATCAAGCTTGGCGAGAAGCTGTGGATCACGTTTTTCGGGCGTTGTCATAATGGCATGGTCAAGTGCATGATCTGCGGCACTGGCCACATGGTCGCGTGGAAAATCTTGCGCCAGCCGCACCACAAAGCGTTTGGCCAATTCCACATTGGCCTTCATCGTGCGCACCACTTGGCCCACATCCACGGCCTCATGATCAGGCGCCCAAGCATCGAGATCTGTCACCATGGCCACGGTGCAATAGGCAATTTCGGCCTCGCGCGCCAGCTTGGCTTCGGGCATTGCCGTCATGCCAATCAAATCAGCGCCCCATGCACGGTGTAATTCTGATTCTGCCCGTGTTGAAAATTGTGGCCCTTCCATCACCACCAACGTGCCGCCACGCTTATGGCGAATAGCTTCGGCCTGCAAAGCGGCGTCTGCCAAGGTGGCCAGTTCAGCTGAAACCGGTTCGGCAAAAGGCACATGGGCCACACAGCCTGTGCCAAAAAAGCTGCTCTCGCGCTTATAGGTTTTATCGATAAATTGATCAGGCAAAACAAATGTGCCGGGCGAAAGTTCTGCCCGCAGTGAACCCACCGCCGAAAGGCTGTAAAGTGCTGTCACCCCACAGCGTTTTAGAACATCAATGTTGGCACGATAATTTATGCTGCTGGGCGAAAACACATGCCCGCGCCCATGACGCGGGAAAAACACCACATCCAATCCACCAATTTGGCCGCGGCGAACCTCATCCGAAGGTTTGCCCCAAGGTGAGGCAACAACGCTCCACCGCGCGTTATCCATCGCAATGTCATAAATGCCAGAGCCGCCAAGAATACCCAGAACTGATTTTACCATAAGGTCAATCAAGCCGCAGCGAGGGCACATCCGTCAAGCCCTTGGAAAATAAAAAACCCGGCACCAAGGCCGGGTTTTAAAAATCAATGAACGTCGCGCCAAACCTGCTTTTTCAAGAAATAAAGCAATCCGGCCAAAATCGCCAAATAGATCATTACTTCAAAACCAGTTTGCTTGCGCTCTTCCATCTTGGGTTCGGCTGTCCATGCCAAGAATGCAGAAACATCGCGCGCCATGTCGTCAACCTTGTTCGGCGAACCATCATCAAATGTCACCAAACCATCAGACAATGGCGGCGGCATGGAAATCCACGGTCCATTGACGAAATAAGGGTTGTAATATTTGCCTTCTGGTTTTTCTTTGGTCATTTCGGCGGGTTCATCTTGAAAACCTGAAACCAGCGAATACACATATTGTGGGCCGCCAATGCCATTGATCAACTGATTGAACGTGCCGTGCCAGCCTTCGCGGGCCTTGGTAATCAAACTGAGATCGGGCGGCAACGCGCCACCATTTGCAGCCTTGGCGGCTTCATCATTGGGGAAGTTCCACGGGAAGGCATCTGAAGCGCGGCCCTGCCTGTCGAACATGTCGCCCTTGTCGTTTGGCCCGTCATGAACGGTGAACGTTGCAGCCAGTGCCTTCACTTGGTCTTCAGTAAAACCAGGCCCGCCCCGATCCGACAAATTGCGAAACGAGATCAACTTCATTGAATGGCAATTGGAACAAACTTCTTTGAAAACCTTATAGCCACGCTGCAATTGCGCCTTATCAAATTTACCAAAAGGCCCTTCGAAGGAATAAGAAATGTGCTTGGCATCAAGCGCACCTTCTCCTGCGTGGGCACCAACAGCCAAAGCACCAAAGCTCAAGCCAGCAATAAGGAGGGTTACAAATTTTTTCATCATATCTCTCCAGATCACTCAGCAGGCATCAAAGATGATTTTCCAAGAACATCATCAGAGATTGAATTGGGTGCGGGCTTTGGCGTTTCCATCAAGCCAAGAATTGGCAAGATGAGAATGAAATGCGCAAAGTAATAGAACGTTAGAATGCGCGACCAGAACACATAAACCGGCTCTGGTGGTTTGGAGCCAATAAAGCCAAGCGCCACGCAAACCACCGCAAACACCCAAAACTCCAATTTGAAAATCGGGCGGTAACGGCCAGAACGCACACGTGATGTATCAAGCCATGGCAAGAAGAACAAAATCAAGATCGACGAGAACATTGCAATCACGCCAAACAGCTTGTTCGGAATGGAACGCAAAATCGCGTAAAACGGCAGATAATACCATTCAGGCTTAATGTGCGAAGGCGTTGAAAGTGGGTTGGCTGGAACATAGTTCACCGCATCGCCCAAGTAATTCGGCCCATAAAACACAAACAAGGCATAGAACATGAAGAACACAACAATCACGAAACCATCTTTGATTGTATAGTAAGGATGGAACGGAACAGTATCTCCAGGCCCCTTCACATCAACGCCAGCTGGATTGTTGTTGCCAACCACATGCAAAGCCCAGATGTGTAAGATAACCACGCCAGCAAGAACGAATGGCAAAAGATAATGCAACGAGAAAAAGCGATTCAACGTTGGATTATCAACCGAATATCCGCCCCACAACCAAGTTGTCACTGAATCGCCCACAAATGGAATGGCAGAGAACAGGTTGGTGATAACTTTGGCACCCCAAAAACTCATTTGGCCCCAAGGCAACACATAGCCCATGAACGCTGTGGCCATCATGATCAAATAAATAATCACGCCAATCATCCACAACACTTCGCGCGGCGCTTTGTATGAACCATAATACATGCCACGGAACATGTGTATGTAAACGGCGATGAAGAACATCGATGCGCCGTTCATATGCAGATAACGCAACATCCAACCATAGTTCACGTCGCGCATAATGTGTTCAACCGAGCTGAACGCCAAATCGGTTTGGGGGGTGTAATGCATCACCAAAACAATGCCGGTGATAATTTGCACAACCAGCATAACCGCCAAGATGCCGCCAAATGTGTACCAATAGTTCAAGTTCTTGGGTGTTGGAAAATCCAACGCGTGGTCTTTGGCAAATGCCACAATGGGCAATCGCTCATGGAACCATTTTCCAACAGCACTGGTGGGTTGATATTTTGAAGGTCCGCTCATGTTTTTTTGATCCCGATTAGCCGACGAGAATTTTTGTATCAGACAAATATTTGTATGGTGGCACAGGCAAATTTTCTGGCGCTGGGCCTTTGCGCACACGGCCTGCCGTATCATATTGCGAGCCATGGCATGGGCACAGCCAGCCGCCCGTTGTGCCATTTGGTGTTACCACACCAAAATCACCTTTGTTGCCTTCGGGCACACAGCCCAAATGGGTGCACACACCCAGCATCACCAAATATTGTGATTTGCCGCCAACAACACGGTTATCATCAGTTGCCACATCGCCATCTTTCACATTGGCATTGCGTGCAACGCCATCAAGCAAATCTGATGGCTTAACGGCTTTTGCTGTATCAATATCAGCTTTGCTGCGGTGGCGCACAATTAAAGGGTTGCCGCGCCATTTCAAAATAATGGCTTGGCCTTCAGCAATCGGGGCCAAATCAATTTCAATCGACGCCATCGCCAAAACGGAAGCGTCTGGGTTCATTTGGCTGATCAGCGGCCAAACCACCAGTGCGCCACCCACGGCAGCCACGGTTCCTGTCGCCACCATCAAAAAGTCTCGCCGTGTAACATCACCGTTTGTCGTGTCAGCCACTTCAGTCACCCTATAAAATGCACAGCCTAATACCCAATTGTGTGGCGTTTTGACATTGGCCAAGTAAGAAGTCTAGCCATAGGTTGTCGCAGTGTGTGGGATTGTATGCTGCGCCTTCGTTTTCAACTTAATTGCTAGGCCACCATGATCGAAATTGCCCTTTATCAACCCGATATCGCCCCCAACACCGCAACAATTGCCCGTCTGTGCGCCTGCTTTGGGCTGAAACTGACAATTATTGAGCCCGCGGGCTTTGCCTTCACTGATTCTTCTTTCCGCCGCGCCGGGATGGATTACTTGCAACACGTACAGATTGACCGTGCCAAATCTTGGGGCCAGTTTTATGCTGATAATCACAATCGCCGCATTGTTCTGCTGTCCACCAAAGCCCAACAAAGCCATGTCTCGTTTAAATTCGCACCCGCCGATATTCTGCTTTTCGGTCGGGAATCAGCGGGCGTTCCTGATGAGGTGCATGAGGCCCTGCCCCACCGCATCAAAATTCCCATGCAACAAGGGTTCCGCTCGCTCAATGTGGCTATGGCGGCAAGCATGGTCACGGGGGAAGCCCTGCGCCAGTTAAACGGGTTTGAACCGCTTATTTTGTAATGCGCAGATTGGCCAAACTGTTGGCAATTTGACTAAACGATGCTTGCAAAGCCGCATCATCAGCCGCGTCAAAGGCCTGCGCGGGGTTTGAAGCGCAATCCTGCAACAGACTTTGCGAGGTTGCGTTGGTCACCTTGAAGGCAACCGTATAGACATTAATACCATCTTGTTTGATGCCATTGCACAACGCTGCGGTTTTGGCATTGGCAACGCCAACATCGCTGCCCCAATGATATTTATATTGGTTTTGCCCCGCATCGCCCGGCGATAAAGTGTTGTCGCCATCTGTCATGAACACCAATGCCTTTGAGCCGTGAATGGCGGCCATCGCAGCTTTGGATTTTGCTGTGCCATAGGGATCAGATGAATCAAGCACATTCCAACCCCATAACAATCCGGCAGGCAAATAAGTCTCGCCTGATGCAGACATGCCGTCGATGGCCGCATTCAGATCAGATACCTTGTCCGTTAAATCAGTAATGGGTTGCGTACAGCCTTGGTCCAACAAGCCGGGATAAGGTTTAAACGTAGCACTGGCAATGCTTTCATCAAGCGGGTTATCGCGCGAACCCACACATCCATACCATTGATGTTTATAGGTCTGGTCGCTGTATGTTGTAACAGGGGTTCCCGGATTGCTGCAAACTTGATAGGTATAAGGCGTGGGCACCCCATCATTGTTCCAAACCGCATTCACATCATGGCAACCCGTTGCATTGGGGTAAGTAACACTTGCTACGTTTTTAACAATTTGCGTCCAGTCAGCAGGCACGTTCATCCAATTTTGTGTACGGTTGGCCAAGCCCACATTCACGTAATCAGAAAATGGAACAATGGCAATTTTGACATAAGTTGCAGATTGCTTCTGCGTTAGAATTGTTGAAACCAAATTTTTTGCAGCAATTTTTAACGCGTCAAGGCGGCCTTGGCTCGACATTGAGGCCGTGTTGTCCAAAACCAAAACAATTTCGGCACCTTCATAAGGCACAGCAATTTCAGAATAGGCCCCAACATTTAATGTGGGAAAGCCCGCGAGATTCATCATGCCTGTATCAATTGTACCCTTGATATTAACTGAATAAATCCCGGCCTTGGTATCAACTTTAATGTCAAAACCTGAAACAGATTTAAGCGCGTCTTCACCGCCATCGGCTTTCAAATAATCCTCAACAACTTTTTTAACCTGGACCGCTGTTGGTAAATGTGATGCGCCACCCGCCAAAATCGCCGCATCTGCTGCGGCCTGCATTTTGGTTTGCACATTCACTTGGCGCGCAATATCAACGCCAGCCCCAACAGCCAATAAAACCGGCAAAATGGCCATGCCCATCAAAACAGTTACGTTTCCAGCACTATTGTTCCAGAAATGTTTTAATGGCACTGCGTCAATCTCCCAAAGCTTGCACAGATTGCTACGCTTTGGGGTTTTAAGGACACGTTCAAAGGCATCACTAAGAAATTATTTCGGCCTTTGTTCAAATTTTCGTAACCCTCTTCCAAATTTGCGCGGCTTCATTAAAGTCATTCCTATGAAAACAAATCTGGAAGCGACTCAAACCAAAGCCCGTGCGTGGTTTGAAACCCTGCGCGATCAAATCGTTGCATCATTCGAAGCATTAGAGGCTGAATTTTCACCCGCCCACTTCGTTAAAACCCCATGGTCGAGGCCCGAAGAAGGCGGCGGTGGCGTCATGGCCATGATGCATGGTGAACTGTTTGAAAAGGCAGGGGTTCATTGCTCAACCGTGCACGGTGAATTTTCGCCTGAATTTGCCAAACAAATGCCCGGCGCTGGTGATGATCCACGGTTCTGGGCCTCGGGCATTTCGCTCATCGTGCATCCGCGCAACCCCAATGTTCCTGCTGTTCACATGAACACAAGGCTTGTTGCCACCACGCGCCATTGGTTTGGCGGTGGCGCAGATTTAACACCCGTGCTCAACCGCCGCCGCAGCCAACATGATGCAGACGCAGTGGCTTTTCATGGCGCCATGAAACAGGCCTGCGATGCGCATTTGATGGCCGATTATGCCAAATATAAAAAATGGTGTGATGATTATTTCCACCTGCCCCACCGCAATGAACCGCGTGGCATTGGCGGAATTTTCTTTGATAACCTTCATTCGGGTGATGACGCATCAGATTTTGCCTTCGTGCAAGATGTGGGCAAAGCGTTTTTGGAAGTTTATCCCAACATCGTGCGCGCCAATATGCACAAGAAGTGGACTGATGAAGACCGCCATGAACAACTGGTGCGCCGCGGCCGCTATGTTGAATTCAATTTGCTTTATGATCGAGGCACAATTTTTGGTCTGAAAACCGGCGGCAATGTTGAAAGTATTCTCTCATCCATGCCCCCAGAAGTGAAATGGCCATAGCATCATCCCCTTAAAATGATGCGCAAAGGAAAAGACTATGGATCTTCGCAACGGTTTTGATATTTCCCGCTACATTAGAAACATTCCGGATTATCCAAAGCCCGGAATCATGTTCCGCGATATCACAACTCTGCTGTCGAACCAGCATGCGTTTCGCGCCGCAGTGGATGAACTGGCGTGGCCGTTTCTGCATGGCCAGTTTGACTATGTGGCAGGCATTGAAGCGCGCGGCTTTATTTTGGGCGGTGCGGTGGCCCACACACTGGGCCGCGGCTTCATCCCCATTCGCAAAAAGGGCAAACTTCCCGCCAAAACTATCGGCCAAGACTACACCTTGGAATATGGTGTCGACACCATCGAAATCCACGCGGATGCCATCAATAAGGGCGATAAGATTTTGTTGATTGATGACCTCATCGCCACGGGCGGAACCGCAGCCGCCGCTATTGACCTCATCCACAAAACCGGCGGTGAAGTGATCTCTGCCGCCTTTGTGATTGATCTGCCAGATCTTGGCGGCGCTGATAAATTGCGCGCCAAGGGCGTTAAGGTCCACACGCTTGTTGGCTATGGCGGGCATTAGACCTTACGATTTTGTGATTGTCTCTGGCCTCACACTAAAGATATCAAAAGTTGGTAGTGTCTCAGTTTGAATGTGGCGGGGGCATCTCAAACATTAATTATGCTTGACTTTCCACATTGAAACTTGTCGCGTCAATATTATATGTTGACAGCTACTGGCACGAGTTTGCTATTGGTTAACGTTGTTGTAACGATTCTGTAATTTTGCGACAGATTCGAAAATATTTGTCAAGAAAAATCTTGATGTTTTTTAAAGACTCATTATAATAAGCATATAGCTTGACGATATGTTGGGCCGTTAGCACTTGGAAAGTGAGGAACTTTTTAAGCGCTTCCGTGCTTTAAAGTGGAATGGAAGGAATCCTATAACTAATGCCTAAAGGTCCAAATGGTCAAAAGCGTCCGGCTGATACCATTGGTGCTGCGGTGATGGTCGGTAAGATTGCTACTGGCGAAATTTATGACGACATAAAAAAGTCGTCAGGACGGGTTAGAAGTGGAAAGGCTGGCGGTGCAGCAAGAGCGGTATCGTTGAGTAAGTTGGAATTATCCGAGGTGGCCAAAAAGGCCGCTAAGGCGAGATGGGAAAAGGAGAATATGAAGATGACAATGAGCGGTAAGGATAGTTTCCTCGCGCTCCTCTTTGATGAGGGGAGGGAGCTGGTAAATTTAAAGTTCTTCCCTGAAAAAGGAGTAACCTCTTCGGAGGAGTTGTTAACTGGGGCATACGAACTGTTGTCTCGCGCTGTTAAAGGTGAGGGCGAGGGAATTGTACCAAAGACGACAAGAGAATCTGTGCATTTTTCCAGTCTTGTTAAATAGCTCAAGTTGTATTAAACCCTATATTACGAAAAGCCCGGAGTAACCGGGCTTTTTTATAGGTAATTAGGGAAAGAAAATGTCGGTTAAGAAAATTTCTCACCATTTTGACGGATTGGGTATTGTCCCCGTCAAAATTGAAGAAGTTATCCTTAAAATTCAAGAGTTTGTTCCTGATGACAAAATCATTGTTAACGGAATAGATGCGCCTCCAAAGGGGACTCTGGGCCTAAACTATGCCAATCGTTTTATCGGAATCGAAGAACTAACTCCTGGTAGCGCGATAATGCCAATTACCCATCATCGGATCGTATATAGCACTCGAATGGACGGGCGCTTGCAGAGGCTTGTTGTATGTAAAGAGCTTCTTCATATTTTAGATTCCAACCCAGCGCGCACAACCAACAAAGAAAAAGTACTACAGCTTGCTGAGGGGCTTTTGGCGTCCCACAACGGAAATAATCAAGCAGAGAATCCATTGGAACACTTCGCAGACAAAATAGCAATTTGGCTCTCTTTAATTGTGCTATTCCCATACGGCTTCTGGGAAGTATGTAGGCGCGATTACAGGGCGGGCAAGATTACATTAGATCAAATCGCAGATGTACTCGAAATCCCAAGTAGCTATATTGCTGTAACTATGGATGATAAGTGGGATCAAATGCGAGAAGGTTTTCTATCGTTTCAAAACTGAACTTTTTGCTTGATATTTAGATTTATCTAGTTATATTATAGGCATGAACAAGCTGCCTCTTATCATTCGTGTACAAATCCTGAATATGTTGGTTGAAGGCTCGTCTATGCGATCCATTTCGCGGGTGACGGGTGTTTCAATCAACACTGTCTCAAAACTTTTGGCTGATGCGGGTAATGTTTGCTCATCTTTTCATGATGAAATGGTGCGCGGCGTTAGCGCTAAGCGTGTTCAATGCGATGAAATTTGGTCGTTTTGTTACGCCAAACAAAAGAATGTAGCCTCTGCCAAATCCGCCCCTTCCGAGGCTGGTGATGTTTGGACATGGACCGCCATCGAAGCTGATAGCAAGTTGATCTTATCATGGCTGGCTGGCGGACGCGACAGCACCTATGCAATCGCATTCATGGATGATTTACGCTCTCGCATCACGAACCGCGTCCAACTCACTACGGACGGTCACAAGGCCTATCTTGAAGCTGTCGAAGGTGCTTTCGGCGGTGATGTTGATTATGCAATCCTGCATAAGGTCTATGGTGCTTCGCCAGACAGCGCAAAAGGCAAATATAGCCCCGCTGAGTGCATTGGCATCCAGAAACACCGTATCGAGGGCGAGCCAGATGCAAAGCATGTTTCTACATCTTATGTAGAGCGTCAAAACTTGACAATGCGGATGGCTATGCGTCGTTTCACTCGCTTAACAAACGGCTTTACCAAAAAACTGGAAAATCATATTCATGCCTTGGCTTTATACTTTGTACATTACAACTGGATTCGCATTCACAAGAGCCTGAGAGTTTCGCCAGCCATGGCCGCAAATATCTCTGATCGTCTTTGGTCGTGGGAAGATATTATTGCTTTGATTGACAAAGCTGAAATTGACGCCGTTCAAAATAAACGTAAGGTTATTTTAGAAATGCCTTATTCAAACTGAGACACTACCCAAAAGTTCATCCAGTTGCTCAAACTGTTCCGGTGTGGCACCTTCCATCCCGATGATTGAATCGTCCAGTTCTTCCTTTGATGGATAAAGCTCGTGCAACACCAGCAAAGTCGTGCCAGCTTTTTCTTCAAGCGTCACAGTGGTCACGGCCCCCTGCTCGCTTTCTGCATTGGTCCACACAAGGCGCGCATTGGGTTTCACGTCGATATATTTTCCGAAAAATGCAAATGAATGTTCGGCATCTTGTCCAAATTCAAGGCGATATGTGCCACCCGTGCGCACATCCATTTCGCATGAAAGCAAAGGCACGCCCATCGACTTTGGTGCCCACCACATCTTGAAAAGCTTTGGCTTGGTCCAAGCCTCAAAAACAACATGCGCTGGGCCATTGAAGGTTCGCGTAATAACAACTTCATGGTTAGACTTGCGTTCAATTGTGGTTTGATTTTTCATGTGCTGGGATTTTCCTTTGGCGCAGGGGGCAAATGTCTCTGCTCAGTTATGCTCGGCAATGCGAGCAAAACCAAGCCCAAAACAGCCGCAAACTCCGATGTCGAGAAGCTACAAAAAATATTCAACCAATTGGTTGACAATTGTTGCGCGGTTATATACATTCAACTTTATGGTTGAATATCAAACATCACAGCTCGATTCCATCTTTCATGCTTTGGGGGATGCCACCCGGCGCAAAATGTTGGCAAATCTGGCCTTGGGTGAACGCACGGTTTCACAATTGGCCGAGCCCTATGCCATGTCTCTGGCGGCCGCCTCCAAACACATCAAAGCCTTGGAAGCCGCTGGGCTGGTGAAGCGTGATGTGCGCGGCCGCACCCATATTTGCCGCCTGAACGCGGGCCCCTTGGCCAATGCCCATCAATGGTTGGCCTATTATGAAATTTTCTGGACAAACCGTTTAGACGCTTTGGAAGCCCTACTGAAGGCCGAAGACATTGCGAAATCAAAATCAGGAGAAACGAAATGAGCATCACCGCAGAAGACACGTTCGGCAAAATTGTTGCCCCCCGCGTGATTGAAATGCAACGCATGTTGCCCGGCCCCATTGAACGCATTTGGGAATATCTCACCAAAAGTGAATTGCGCCAGCAATGGCTGGCTTCTGGCGATATGGATTTGAAAGTGGGCGCACCGTGTGAACTGGTGTGGCACCATGACAAAACCACAACGCCGCCGGGCAAACGGCCAGAAAGCATGGCATCGCCTGAATCACATTTGCCATCACGCATCACGGCCTGTGATCCGCCCCACAAACTGGGTTTCATGTTCTGGAGCGATAGTGAAGTGATTTTCGAATTAAAGGCCGTTGGCACAAAAGTGTTGCTCACATTAACGCACCGAAACTTGCCCAGCCGCAGCATGATGGTGGGCGTCAGTACCGGGTGGCACACCCATCTTGATGTTTTGGCGGCGCGCGTCTCAAACGAAAAGATCGAGAATTTTTGGGATCATTGGCGCACCTATAAAGACCTTTATGAAGCCCGCCTTCCAGCTGATGCATAGGAGGGAATTATGATTGAACACAGCTTCACAACATCAATGATCCTCACTCAAACACCGGCAGAGGTGTTTGCTGCCATCATCAATCCCCGTGCATGGTGGGGCGAAGGCATTGTTGGCGCGACAGCAAAACCCGACGGCGAATTCATCTATCGCCACGGCAGCATTCATGTCAGCACCCAAAAAATAACCGAGTTGGTGCCGAACAAAAAACTTGGGTGGAAAATCATTCAAAGTGAGTTGAGCTTTGTTGCGCACAAATCTGAATGGAATGGAACCGAAGTTGTTTTTGATATTTCAAAGAATGGTGAAAACACTGAACTGAAGGTAACCCACGCTGGACTTGTTCCACAATTTGAATGTTTTGAAGCCTGCAGTGGTGGATGGAGTTTCTATTTGAACGATAGTTTGCGCAAGCTGATTGAAACCGGCAAGGGCGAGCCTGATCCAAAATCAAAGTCGGCCGCTTAAGTTCTAAATCTTCGCCTTTGAATTTTCCTGAGCGCGTTGCATGGAGCAACGAACTGCCTCCCGCGCATGCGCCACGCCGGCAGGAATTTCATTCGTAAACTTCAGCCACGCTACCTTAAAACGTTAACCCCAATGCGCGGCTAAGTGATGAAACAGGGCGATCGCATTCTGTTGATCGATGATCTAATCTCCATGGGCGGAACCGCCGGAGCCGCTATTGATCTCATCCATAAAACCGGCGGCGAAGTCATCTCTGCTGCCTTCGTGATTGACCTGCCAGATTTAGGCGGAGCCGAAAAATTACGTCAAAAAAATGTGAAAGTTCATACATTTATAGGATATTAAAGTCATTAATTGAGATTTTTAGGAAATAACGCTTGACACCGTACGGTCAAGCTGCTATCTCTCACGACAATCCACCATTGGGTTCAAAACTTCCCCAACCATCCCAACCAACAAGTCTTGCAAGCCCACGATGACGACGTTGTTGAGGGGTGTTGAAATACAAAACCCAAACTTCACCTTGGCCAAATGATAAAGTTTGAATTATTTTGGGGAGCCAGAATTGCTAAGCTTACCCAAAAACTTAATCAACGGCAGGTTTCTGCAATGGACTTTGAGGATAGTGGCTTGCTGAAATCAGCGCCAACTTGGCGCACATCGATGGACGACATCAGCAATCGGTCGACATGGCTTTCAGAACCAGATGAGGATGAAAAATTACGTATGCTGCGCCGCAACGCCTTGATGGGCCTGCCCTGTGGATCGGAAAAATTCATTGGCAAAATTGAGAAACGTGTTGGACGAAACCTACACGTCAAACCGATAGGTCGCCCGAAGCCCGGGTCTGCGTGCCACGCGCCTTCATGGCATAGGTATACGCGCGGTTGAGCATATCATCAACGTCCAGGTCATAATTCGTCACCCGCTCAACTAACTCATATTGGCGCATCATCGGGCTACCATACGAGAAAAAGGCCGGATGCTAGGGGCTTGCACTGAGTAGTGGAATTTGAGGGTGCGCAGAAGAGGCAGCTCCACTGAGATTATCTGATCATTGTGCCATCAACTGACAATTTTTATGGCTATCTTTTGTGCTAACGCTTCTTTAATAACTGAATCAATTGGGGTCTTGGAGGGCGGATTGTGATGAAATTGTTTATTTCGGGCGTGACGTTGGCTGCCTTAATGGGGTTGGCATCTCCAGCTTTCTCTAAGGACATATATGTCACTGTTTTTGGTGGAGCCAGCCTGCCGAGTGACTTGACGTTTGATGGTGTTGGTATCGATCAACATTACACTCTTGGACTGAATACTGGTTACGTTGCAGGCGGCGCTATTGGCACGGATGTGACTGACGCAGTGCGAGCGGAAATTGAATTTTCCCATGCGGTTTGGAAATCTGCAGATACTGTTACTTCGGTTGACTCTTTTGGGGTCTCCAACACGAGTGCGGCCTCAGGCAGCGCCAATGCAAACTATCTATTGGCTAACGCATGGATGGATTTTGACACTGGCTCAATCTTAACGCCTTATTTGGGTGGCGGCGCGGGTCTGGGCTGGCTCAGTGGAGACACTATTTTTGGTGGTGGCGGTAATGGATTTGGAACGTCGACAGGCACGGGATTTGCCTTTCAAGTTGGCGCCGGTGTTAAGGTGGACCTGAGCGAAAACATGGCTTTGGATGTTGGCTATCGCTTTAAAGATATCGTCATTGCCAAAGCCCATGATCTGGGTGGTGCTGGGCAGCCAGAATTCAATAACGTCTCCGTGTCATCACATAATTTGCAAGTCGGTTTAACTATTAAGTTCTAATTCGGATTTATTGATCGCGGTGCTGTGCGGTAGAGGACGTTATGTATTGAACCTAAAATGCATCGCATCGCCATCGGCCACCACATAGCCCTCGCCTTCTAGACGGAATTTGCCTGCAAGCTTGGCACCTGCTTCGCCTTTGCCCGCCACATAATCATCATAAGCAATGGTTTTGCGAAACTGACCACTTTTGCTCGTGCGCCAAGGCCACCAGAGTTTCATTGGTAAGCTTCATCCACCGTTCCACTAAAATGTCTCGGCGTGTGGGTAAGCAATCTTCAAACGGCAATTTCACTGCGCGCCATCCTTCACGAAACGTGGACAAGGTGTCGCGCCAGCGCAATGCGCGGCTATGCCATCTCGCTGATTTCTATTCGCGCCGTTATGCGGTCGCAATATGTTTAGCGCCCATTTCAACTCTCATGTTCGTCGCCTGCTCACGCTCACAAAAGGTGTCTTTTCGCCGCCACCGGGGCGATGGCGCATAGTGTTGGCTATCACCATGGGGCTTGCCTGCCACCTCATTTTTGCCGCCGCTGTGCTCAGCATGATTGTAGGAATGTTTTTTGGAATGAGCCGCGGTTTGGGCAACGTTCCTTGGCCATATTCAATCGTGGCAAATGCTGCTTTGCTACTTCAATTTCCGCTCGGCCATTCTCTGTTGCTCACAACACGCGGCCGCAATGTGCTGGCCAATATTATGCCGCGCGGCTATGGCGTGACACTTTCAACCACAACCTACGCCATCATCGCATCACTACAGCTGCTGATGCTTTTTGTGTGGTGGACGCCCTCTGGCATCGTGTTGTGGCAAGCGCGAGGTCTGGCGTTTTGGATCATCTGCGCAAGCTATGCGGCAGCGTGGTTGTTGCTCGCCAAAGCCAGTTTTGATGCGGGTCTTGAGGTGCAATCAGGTGGGCTTGGCTGGCTGTCGCTATTACAAAATCTAAAACCCGTTTTCCCAGACATGCCGCAGGGTGGGTTATTTCGTCTCATCCGCCAACCCATTTACGTGGCGTTTGCGTTTACATTGTGGACGGTGCCAGTTTGGACGCCCGATCAGCTGGCGCTGGCCATCGGTTACACAGCTTACTGCCTGCTGGCGCCCAAACTGAAAGAGCATCGTTTCATGCACTATTATGGCGCGCGTTTTGCCACCTACAAATCGCAGGTGCCCTATGTCGTGCCAAAATTGAAATTTTGGAGAAAAAATTAATGACTGTTCTTGCGCTTCTGGCATCATCCTTGTTGTTCGGTGGCATGGTGCTCTATTCTTTTGGTTTTGCACCCTTGGCGTTTGCCGCCCTGCCGATGGATGTTGCAGGCCGTTTATTGCGGTTTGCGTTTCCGCACTATTATATTTTCATCACTGCAACGGCCACAATCGCCACGCTCATTTTGCTGCCAAGTGATTTTATCAGTGCTGCGCTTATGGCAGCAACGGCTGGTGTTGCCCTCTTCGCAAGACAAATTCTGATGCCCATGATCAATTATTTCCGCGACCAAAATGAAAACCGAAATTTCAACCGCGCACATTTTTTGTCGGTGTCGCTCAACATGATGCAGCTCTGCGCAGTGGCAACGGTGTTGATCAGGCTGAGTTAGACCTCACATCAAGTATTAAACCTGAAGTGCATCACATCTCTATTAGGTTTATTGTCTTCGCTAATATCCAATGCTAGCTTCGATATGAGATACACCTTGACCACGCTGTAGCAACAAACAATTCGATACCAGGAGATTGAGCAAATTGCCTTATCTGCGCGCCTTAGTAACGCCTTTTGTTCTCAGTGGACTTTTGATGTTTATTGTCCCGCTGCGAGTGTCAGCTGAAGTGGAAAGCGGTGACGCTAAATCAGTGACGGGTTCGGGAGCGTCGGCTATCGATACTATCGTGAAAAAGGATGGCAAGGAATGTCAAACAGGATTGACT
Source organism: Aestuariivirga sp. (assembly GCA_043766895.1). GTDB lineage: Bacteria > Pseudomonadota > Alphaproteobacteria > Rhizobiales > Aestuariivirgaceae > Aestuariivirga. The sequence goes on along the minus strand of JAYUHQ010000398.1, from coordinate 2,876 downwards.
TCGAAGTGTGTGGTAGGGAAGCCTTGTTTCAGCAACATCACGATCACTGGTGAAACGGCTAAACAAATGTACAATATTCTTTTGACACACGGAATAAAATCAAGCGAAGTAGTCGGCAATTATGTGGCTACAAAATCTGAGGCGATGCAGTGTTTTGACAACGATGATGTATTCACGTGCATGATAGGTTACGATGCAGTTGCCAATACAATGACAAGTCCCGATTACTGTGATCCTGAATAGTTGCCTGTCCTAACAAAACTCAATCAAGTATTAAACCTGAAGTGCATCACATCGCCATCGGCCACCACATATTCCTTGCCTTCGAGGCGGAATTTGCCAGCAAGTTTTGATCCGGCTTCGCCCTTGCCCGCCACATAATCATCAAAGGCAATGGTTTCAGAACGGATGAAGCCTTTTTCAAAATCAGTGTGAATAACACCGGCCGCCGCCGGGGCTTTCGTGCCTTGGGTAATCGTCCACGCGCGGGCTTCTTTTGGCCCCACGGTAAAATACGTCAGCAGGCCAAGCAGCGCATAACCCTCACGGATCACGCGGTTAAGGCCAGGCTCTGATAGGCCAACAGCATCCAAGAAATCTTTTTGATCAGCCTGCGCCATAATGGCAATTTCAGATTCAATTTTGGCTGAAACCACAACCGCCTTGTTGCCTTCTTTGGCGGCAAATGCTTTCACACGTTCAGAAAATTCATTGCCCTTATCGGCGGCACTTTCTTCAACATTGCACACATAAAGCACAGGCTTTGAAGACAAAAGCCCAAGCCCGCGAAACATCATTTCTTCATCGGGCGTGCGCTCAACCAACCGCGCAGGCTTGCCTTCGCGCAGCAACACAAGGGCGCGCAACATTAAGTCTGCCAATTCCTTTTGTTCTTTATCGCCCTGTTTGGCTTTTTTCTCGGCGGCTGCATGGCGCTTTTCCAGCGCATCCAAATCGGCCAGCATCAATTCCGTTTCGATAATTTCAATATCAGACACCGGGTCAATCCGGCCCGACACATGGGTAATATCGCCATCTTCAAAACAGCGCACAACATGGGCAATGGCATCGGTTTCGCGAATATTGGCCAAAAATTGGTTGCCGAGGCCCTCGCCTTTGGAAGCGCCCTTCACAAGGCCCGCAATATCCACAAAGGTCAACCGTGTTGGAATAATCTGCTGGCTGCCCGCAATAGAGGCCAAAACATCAAGCCGCGCATCGGGCACACCCACATCGCCCACATTGGGCTCAATGGTGCAGAACGGATAATTCGCCGCCTGCGCCGCTGATGTTTGCGTCAACGCATTGAACATTGTTGATTTTCCAACATTCGGCAAACCCACAATGCCACATTTAAAACCCATGATCAGTCCTTCTTTTTTTCACGCAGTGGCGACGGGTTCACTTTCAAATGCACCGCACTTTGAAATTTGCTATCCTCGCCCACAATCAATTGGGCCGCGTTATCGGACACTGCGTCCAACATTGCAACCAGCCATTCTCTATCACTTTTGGCAAAATCGCCAAGCACATGTGGCATGACCATATTCTTGTCGCCGGGGTGGCCAATGCCAAGCCTAACGCGTTTAAACTCTGGTGTAATATGCGCCGAGATTGATCGAATGCCATTATGCCCCGCCGCACCGCCACCAAGCTTCACGCGCACTTTGCCCGGCTCTAAATCCAACTCATCATAAAACACAAAAACATGCTGCAGCGGAATATTATGAAAGCGCACCGCCTCACCCACACTGCGGCCAGATTCATTCATAGATGTCTGTGGTTTCAGCAGCAGAACTTTTTTCCCGCCAATTGTGCCGTCGGCCAAGGCACCCTGAAATTTCTTTTTCCACGGCGAAAAGCCATGCGCCGCCGCCATCACGTCAACCGCCATAAATCCCACATTGTGGCGGTTGGAAGCATATTGCGTGCCCGGATTGCCCAAGCCTGCGAAAAGATACATGGCGATTGCCTTTGAATTTAAAAACTATGCGGCCGCTATAAGCGAAAGCCAATGCGCCCGCAATCACATCAAAAAAAATCAAACGCCATAAATTCCCCACAGTTCAGCCCACAATTGTGCTATTGTTATTTTCGCTTTCACATAAGGTTATCAGATTATGAAAATTCACTTTTTTGCTTTGGCGGGCGTTGCGGTGCTGGCACTTTCATCGGCCGCACAGGCCAACGATAACAATCGCCTTTATTCTGAACAGCCCTGCCCCAAGGGCGAGGTGCGCGATATCGGAACCTTGCGCTGCGACCCCATTGATCCCAGACAAGTGCCCGAAAACCAAATTATAATTTATGGCGAGCAATATGGCCCAGAGCCGGTGTTTGTTCACCGCCATCGCCATCACCGGCATTACAATTAAACGCCCATAAAAAAACGGCGGAACATTGCTGCCCCGCCGTTTCACATCCCAATGATGGATGATTATTTCTTCTTGGCAGCTGGTGCTGCAGCTTTTGCAGGTGCAGCGGCCTTGGCAGGAGCGGCAGCTTTGCCGCCCTTTGCAGGCGCAGCAGCCGCAGCAGCAACAGGCGCTTTTTGGTTTGATGCCGGAACTTCGCCAGCAACAGGCGCACCTTCAGCCGCAACTTCTTCTTTCGATTGAGCAGAAATTGCACACAGCGTAACGTCATCGCGCGAAGCAGATGTCACCCGGTCTGGCAATTGAATGCCCGACAAATGGATCGAAGAGTTCACTTGAATGCCTGTCAAATCAACAATGATTTCATCAGGGATAAAGTCGGCTGGGCAATACAGCGAAACCGAATGTGAAACCACGTTCAACACAGCGCCGGCTTTCAAAGCAGGCGAAGCATCTTGGTTTTTAAAGTGAACCGGAATGTTCACAGCGATACGTGCATCC
>JAYUHQ010000397.1:0-20260 GCA_043766895.1 Aestuariivirga sp. | reverse complement strand
TGCAAATGCCACCAGCAAACCCAAATTTTCGTTTGCCGATGAAGAGGCTAAAATTGCCGTTCAGCAGCAACCCAAAGTGCCGCCAATGCCACCTGTGCAACGGCCAATTCAAACTCAGCCGCCTCGTCCGGCACCTGCACCCCAACAATCCTATGCGCCGCCGCCAAACCCTTATGCTGGCCAAGTGCAACCACCGCGCCCACAATTGGGGGTTAACCCCGGTTATGTGATGCCGCCCGCCTATCCTCAAGGTCAGCCTTACCAACCAGCGCCGCCACAACAAGGCTATCAACCGCAATATCAACAGCCGCCTTATCAACAGCCGCCAGCTTATCGTCCGATTGACCCGAACACGGGTTATGCGCCGCAAACGGGTTATAACCCCAACATGCGCCCGCAATATGTGCCGCCAGCTGCTGGCGCACCACAGGGCCAGCCACGTTTGCAGGTTCCACAGCGCGGTGGCGCGGCCACAGGCTTTAGCCCAAATCCACGGTTGACCAACCCACCCCAACGAACGCCGCAAATGCCAATGGCGGGCGATGCGATGGAAGATGAAATATTTGAACAAATGCCCGTTCGCCCAACGCGTCGCGCAACGGCTGGCGAATATCAACAAGCATACCGCAATGAAGTTGCTTATGAAGAAGAGCCACAACGCTCTAACGGGCTGTGGATGATTCTTGGCCTTGCAGTTTTGGGCCTTTTGGTTGCCATTGGTGCTGTGCTTGGATATTCGCACTATTTAAAGCCACAACTTTCTTCCAGCAATGGCGGCACAGTTCCGGTGATTACAGCACCTGCAACACCCACCAAAGTTGTGCCTGATAAAACCTCTGCCACAACTGATCAGCCTGTCAAAAAAATGATCTATGATCGCATTGAGGGAGACCATGAAGTTTTAGGTGGTCAGGTTCAATCGACTGAAGAGCCACCCGCCCAACCTGCAGGCAGCGGGGCCAATGTTGCCCCACCAGTTGATCCGAATAAGGCATTAGCACCAGTTGATAACACTGGCACGGGAACTGACGGAACGCCACTGCCTCTTCCGCCCCCTCCGGGGGGTGGCACTGGCCAGCAAGGGTCGATCGAACCCACTGACAAAACCGATATTGCCAACGTAACCCCAGCCGCCGAACAGAGTTCGGCGGCTAACTTATCTCAAAGCACTGCCCAAGCAGGACAATCGCAAATTTCAGCTGTTGCTGCAAAAGCGCCTGAAATTCCACCCCCACCTGTGCCGGGTTCAACACCTGTGGCAAAAGCCGTCGCGCAAGTGCCAGCCAAGGTTGAACCACCCAAGATTGACCCTGCCAAACTTGAGCCCACCAAACTTGCCGATGCAGCAACGCAAGGGGCTGAAGAGATTTCGCCTGAAAAGCCGGTTGTGGCCAAAAAACTTGCGGTAACGCCAAAGCCCGCCAAGTCGTTGGGTGGCAGCCCGGTGGTTCTTGTGCCGCCCTCCAAGATTGCCGAAACCACGGCTTTTGCCAAACCAAAACCCAAATCAAAAACATTGGTTGCGGTAGCAGATGAGGCAGCACCAGCAGATGGCAACAGCATCTATGGCGGTGGGGCAGATGCAACGGCAACGCCAAGCGTTGCTGGCACAGACGTGAGCGCACCAAAAAAATCTAAATCTATTTTTGATCTGTTCAAGGCCAGCAGCCCGCCGGCAGCGCCAGCCGCCAACCTTGGTGCTGCACAGCCAGTTGAAACCGTTGTTGCACCATTAAGCCCAGCCAAACCCGCCACACAAGTTGCTTTGGCTGCGCCACAAGCGACTGTGCCCGCGGCTGGAACGGGGGCCTATGTGGTTCAGCTTGCGTCTTTCCGGTCTCGGGCAGAAGCCACAGCGGAATATCAACGGCTCGGCGCAAAACATGGTCCGATTATTACGCGATATGCGCCCATTATTGAGGCAGCACAGGTTGCTGGCTCCACCCGATATCGGCTAAACTTGGGGCCAATGGCCTCAACCACCGTCGCTTCTAGCGTATGTTCGTCGCTTTTTGCAGCTGGCGAGCGTGATTGCATTGTACACCGCCAATAGATTAATTTTTAGCGGGGGCTAATTTGACGATACGCGCTTTTATCAGCGGCTGTTCCGGCTTGTCTTTATCTTCAGACGAGGCGACGTTATTTAAGCAATTTCAGCCTTGGGGATTGATCCTTTTCAAAAGAAATTGCGATACGCCCGCCCAAATTAAATCATTGACGCGCCAGTTTCGTGATGTGGTCGGGCGCAAAGATGCACCCGTTTTCATTGACCAAGAAGGTGGCCGCGTGCAGCGCTTCGGGCCGCCAAATTGGCGGGTCTATCCCAACGCACGCGCTTTTGGCCAACTCTATCAGCGCAACGCCACATTGGCCGTGCGCACTGCGCGCAATATCGGTCGTTTGATGGCGCAAGATTTGTATAACCTTGACATTACATCAAGCTGCTTGCCGGTGCTGGATGTGCCCCAAGCTGGCGCGCATGATGTGATTGGAAATCGCGCTTATGACATGCGCCCCGAAACCATTGTCATTCTGGCAAATGCTCACACGTCGGGCTTGCTTGAAGGTGGCGTATTGCCGGTGATGAAACATATTCCTGGCCACGGCCGCTCATTGGTTGATAGCCACTATAATTTGCCGGTGGTAAAAACCAAACGGATGGAATTGGAAACGGTTGACTTTTTTCCGTTTGCGGCCTTGGCCAACATGCCCATGGCCATGACAGCCCACGTGATTTTTGAAGCGCTGGATGATGAAAATCCGGCAACATTATCACGCAAGATTATCCGTGACGTGGTGCGCAAGGTTATTGGCTTTCAAGGCCTGTTGATGACCGACGACCTTTCGATGAAAGCTTTGGGCGGCACGCTGGAACAGAAAGTGACGCGGGCTTATGATGCTGGTTGCGACATGGTTTTGCATTGCAATGGCGTTATGGACGAAATGCAAGCGGTTGGTGCCGCGGCCACGGTTTTGAGCGCGAAAACCGCGCGACGGGCAAAATCGGCATTAAAATTGCGACGCAAGCCCATGGCCTTTGACGAAAAGCAGGCTTTGCGCGACCTTGAGGCCATTCTCGATTCTTAATGGCTGTTTTTAGGGGATAAAATGCCCTAAACAGTCGAATTGCATCAGCAAAAATGGCAAACCCTTGCATCAAGGAGAGCAATTTGGCCGAGAACGAACAGTCAGAACCAACGATAACCCCATGGCCAGATGATAAGCCGGGGCAGGGTGCTGTTGTTTTGGCCGATGAGCTGATTGTTGACGTGGGTGGGTTTGAAGGCCCGCTTGATTTGTTGCTTGAATTGGCGCGGGCGCATAAAATTGATTTGGCCCAAATTTCCATTTTGGCTTTGGCCAACCAATATCTGGCATTTATCGATCGCGCCAAAGTGATGCGCATTGACGTGGCCGCAGACTATTTGGTGATGGCCGCTTGGCTGGCGTATCTTAAATCTCGATTGCTCATTCCAGCCCCGCCGAACAGCGATGAAGTGGCCCCACAAGACATGGCGGCAAGGCTTGCGTTCAGGCTGCAACGGTTGGCGGCCATGCGCTCATCGGCAGAAGCGTTGATGAAGCGGCCACAGCTTGGGCATGATGTTTTTGCGCGGGGTGAACCACAGCCCTTGGTGGTGGAAGTTCAGCGCGAATATGGCGATAATCTGATCGATCTTTTAAAGGCCTATGCCGATCGACGCCAACGCAAAGTGGTGCGCCAAACCTATACTGTTAAACGGCAGACCACATGGTCGATCAAAGAGGCCCGCGAGGCCATTGAGAGGCTTGTGGGCGCGATGGATGAATGGGGCGCGTTTGACATGTGGCTAGAACGTTATCTGGCCACGGCAGAAACTAGGCGCTCGGTGCGCGCATCAAGCTTTACAGCAAGTTTAGAGCTGGCACGCGATGGTCGAATCGAGCTTCGCCAAGACGAAGCGTTTACGCCGCTTTATGTGCGTCGGCGCAATTCACCTTTGGAAACGCAGGAAGATCATTTATGAACGTCCAACCCATGATGACGCAAGACGATAACGCTGGTGAATTGGTTCAGGACGCTGTTGTAACACTGCATCCGATGGCTGACCGCAGCCAAAATTTGCGCATTGTTGAGGCGATGTTGTTTGCGGCTGCCGAACCACTTTCTATTGATGCCTTCAAAGAATTTTTGCCTGATGGCACGAATGTTGAAGATATTCTTGCTGATTTGGCAGAAAATTATACCAATCGCGGGGTGAACATTGTTCAGATTGCGGGCAAATATGCTTTGCGCACCGCCGCAGACATGGGCGCTATTTTGCGGCGCGATAGAACTGAGCAAAAGCGCTTAACCAAAGCGGCGCTGGAAACCTTGGCCATTATTGCTTATCACCAACCCACAACGCGCGCCGAAATTGAAGATGTGCGCGGCGTTGCCATTTCAAAAGGTACACTCGACAACCTGCTTGAAATTGGTTGGGTTAGAATGCGGGCGCGTCGCAAAACACCAGGGCGGCCCGTGACTTACGGCACCACTGAAAGCTTTCTCAATCATTTCGGATTGAATGAATTGACCGATTTGCCCGGCTTACAGGAATTAAAGGCAGCAGGGTTGCTCGACGGTAATTTGCCGCCGGGCTTTGATATTCCGATGCCTAAACTTTCTGATGATTTGACGGCAGATGAAGAGCCATTGGATGGCACCGAACAAATGCCGCTTGAAATGCACTTGTCCGAAGAGGTCGCGCCTGAGGCTGATTCTTAAGCGTTTACCCTAACGATTCATCCTTAATTTTGATTCACTATTGTTTACCATAGGATACGCTGGATTTTTCCGGCGTGGACGTTCATAGATTATTTAACAAATTTTGAATGCGTCTGGTTTGCTTCTCTCCAAGCCCCAGACATTACTCCAAGGGACGGTGCCTTGATTCAGCACCAAGGCGCCGTCCCCAGCACCACATTGAATAAAGCGAAAAGCCTTGGGGTCAGGCCCGCCGCATCTCCTGATTTCAGGGCCTTAGTCGGCCTGGGCATGAACTGAGTGGCCTCCTCGTTCTCCAAAAGCCCAGGCCGGCGACTATTTCATCCAAAATGAGAACAACAAAAAAGCGCCGGACAATCCGGCGCTTTGTTTGATTCTATGAAACCGATCTTACTTGATCTTGGTTTCTTTAAATTCCACATGCTTGCGCACAACGGGATCATATTTCGTGAATGAGAACTTCTCGGTTTTTGTGCGAGAATTCTTTTTGGTCACATAAAAGTAACCTGTGTCAGCGGTCGATGCCAACTTAATCTTGATAACGTTGCCTTTGGCCATAATGGACTCCGAATGATTTAAAGGTGGATACAGCCCAAAGGGCGATGAATGTCAAGTTTCCTGAGCGGTTTCAATTTCACTACCAAAACCGTGCATTCTGGTGGCCCACTGAAGGCCCACAATAGCGCCTTTTATGCGGGGCAAAAGCCACAGCGATAGGGCTGTTATGATCACTGGCCAGATTATCATTTGGGGCAGCATGGGTGGTGCATAATAACGTTCAACAAACCACAAAAGTGGAATCACCAAATGGCCCACAACGATAATGGTAAAGTAAGGTGGCGCGTCGTCAGCGCGTTGGTGGCTTAAATCTTCGCCGCAGTGATCACACGTGGCAGCCACTTTCAAATAGCGGCTCATCAAGTGGCCTTGGCCGCATGACGGGCAATGCATATTAAAACCACGCCACATGGCTTGTTTGATCGATCTGGTCATCGGCGCCTGCTTTTCTGGTTGCCACGCTTTTGCGGCTTGCCCGCGCGGCCTTCTGAAATCATTTCAAAACGCAAACCGCCCTTGATTGGGGCCACTTCTAGAAGCTTTACTTCTACTCTGTCACCGAGTTGGAATGTCTCACCCGTGCTTTGCCCAGAAAGGCTGTGGCGCACTTCGTCATAAACAAAATAGTCGCGGCCTAAACTGCTGACCGGCACAAACCCATCGGCGCCACTGGTATCAAGTACGATAAATAGACCAGCCCCCACAACACCTGATACTTTGCCTTGGAATTTTGCGCCGATGTGCGGTTCCAAATAGGAAGCAATCAATCGATCATTGGTTTCGCGTTCTGCCACTTGGGCGCGGCGCTCGGCAACAGCAATCATTTCGGCGGTTTCGTCCAGCTTGGAAATGTCCGCATCAGTTAAACCGTCATCGCCTGCGCCCAAAGCTGTGATCAAGGCGCGGTGGACAATTAGATCGGCATAGCGACGAATGGGAGAGGTGAAATGGGCATAGCGACGAAGGCTAAGACCGAAGTGGCCAAGATTTTGGGGGCTGTATGTGGCTTGGGCTTGGCTGCGCAACACCACATCATGCACCAGATGTTCAAAGTCTTCACCTTTTACAGATTTCAACAATGCATTGAAATGCGAAGTTTTAATCACCTGGCCCAAAGGCAATTCACGATTCACAGTTTTCAGAAACTGCGCCAGCGTTTTCAACTTTTCCTGCGTTGGGTTATCATGCACACGATAGAGCAGGGGCACCTTGCGCTTTTCAAGTTCTTCGGCGGCGGCAACATTGGCCTGAATCATAAACTCTTCAATTAGGCGATGGGCATCTAACCGAGGGGGAACCACAACTTTTGCAACACTGCCTTTGTCATCAAGAATGATCTTGCGTTCGGGCAATTCAAGCTGAAGCGGCGAGCGCAAATCTTGGGCTTTTTTAACGGCACGATAGGCGGCCCATAACGGCTTTAGAACGGGCTCAAGCAAGCCGTCGGTTTTATCAGATTGCTTGCCATCAATTGCCGCTTGGGCTTCTTCATAGGCAAGTTTGGCAGCAGAGCGCATGGTGATCCGCGCGAATGAATGGCCAAGCTTTTTTCCGTTTTTGTTAAAGCGCAAAAAGCACGCAATGGCGGGGCGGATTTCTTTTTCGCGCAAAGAGCACAAATCGTTTGATATTTTCTCTGGCAACATGGGCACCACCAGATCGGGAAAATAAACTGAATTGCCGCGAAAGCGCGCTTCTAGATCAAGTGCTGAACCCGATCGCACGTAGGCTGCCACATCAGCGATGGCCACAATCACTTTATAACCACCTTGGTTGTCATCAGCGTCATCAGCTTCAGCAAAAACGGCGTCATCATGGTCGCGTGCATCGGCAGGGTCGATGGTGATCAAGGGAACTGCGGTTAGGTCTTTGCGGCCAGCCCTTGCAAAGTCTTTCAAGCCATCAGCTTCAGCGATAACCTTTTCAGGAAAGCTGTTGGGAATGCCGTGTTGGTGAATGGCGATCAGAGAAATATTGCGTGGATCTGTAATGTTTCCCAAGCGTTCGCGCACACGGGCGGCTGGCAAACCAAAGCCACGATCACGGGTGATTTCAATTGCAACCAATTCGCCGTTTTCGGCACCTGCTGCATCGGCGTTCAACACTTCAAATTCCTGTCGCGCTTTTTTATCAACCGGAATAAGGCGCGCACCTTTGCCTTTGACCACACGATAAATTGCCAAAAGCTTGGCGCTGCGCGGCCCCAAAACACGCATTACTTTTGCAACGTGTTTATATTCATGGTGGTCACGCAAGGCTTCAAGCTTGGCAACGACCCGATCGCCGATCTTTGGCGCTTTGCCCTCGCCACTTAATACAAGAATTTTTGCGGCGTGGTCTTGGCCTTCATCAGAAATGAATTGGCCAAACAAGTCACCATCTTTGTCTGCACCTTTAACTTCCACTACGCCTACGGGCGGCAAGCCATTTTTATTGATCAGGCGCTTGCGCTTGTTCAAAAGCGTGCCTTTGTTGCTCATATCTTTCAGCAATTGTTTCAGGGCAATTTTGTCATTGCCCTTCATGCCAAAGGCGCGGGCAATTTCACGCTTGCCCACCACGCCGGGCGAGTTTGTGACGAATTGCACGATATCATCGGCACTGGGCATTCCGATGCTGGCAGATTTTTGTATGCGTGGAGGTTTTTTAGGCAACGGCTTTTTTCACAGCTTTCTTGGCAGCCTTTTTGGCAACCTTCTGGGCAGCTTTTTTTGCAGGCTTTTTCTTAGGCGCAACTTTTTTCGCAGGCTTCTTTTTGCCGCCAGATTTTGCCTCACGCTCAGCCAAAAGCGCCAGCGCTTCTTCTAAGGTTAAAGTATCGGTGGTTTTGTCTGATGGAATTGTCGCATTGGTTTTGCCATGTTTGACATAGGCGCCATAACGGCCCGAATAAATTTCAACATTGCCATCACCATCAGGGTGGGGGCCGAGGTTCTTCAACGCGCCAGGCTTGCTGCGGCTTGAAGGCCCTTTGGCACGCTTCTGGGCCAAAATATCGACAGCGTGATTAAGCCCGATGGTGAATACATCTTCTGGGCTTTCCAAATTGGCATAAACCCCGTCATGCAAAATGAAGGGGCCGAAGCGACCAAAGTTCGCCACGATTGGCGTTTGGGTTTCTGGGTGCAGACCAACTTCACGGGGCAAAGACAACAATCGCAACGCCTGTTCGAGTTCGATGGTGGCGGGATTGGTGTTTTTCGGAATTGAAGCGCGTTGGGGTTTTTCGCCTTCAACAGTTTCGCCGAGTTGCAAATAAGGACCAAAGCGCCCGGCGCGGCGTGTTACATTCTGGCCAGTTTCAGGGTCTTGGCCCAACAGAATGCCCTCAGCAGGCACGGCATCAGCCGAGCCTTCGCCATTAACGCTCATCTGCCGTGTGTAATTGCAGGTAGGATAATTGGTGCAGCCGATGAATGAACCAAAGCGACCAAGTTTCAACGATAGTTTTCCGTCAGCACAGGAAGGGCAAGCACGCGGATCGCTGCCATCCGCTTTGGCCGGAAAAATATGCGGGGCCAAGCTTTCGTTCAAACTGTCGATCACTTGGGTAATGCGTAAGTCTTTCACTTCACCCAAAGCTGCCGTAAAATCTTTCCAGAACTCGCGCAGAACAACTTTATATTCAATCTCGCCAGCCGAGATGCGATCAAGTTGTTCTTCCAAGTTTGCCGTGAAATCAAATTCTACATAACGCTTGAAAAAGCTTTCGAGGAATGATGTGACAACGCGGCCTTTGTCATCGGGGATCAAGCGCTTTTTCTCGATGCGCATATAGCCACGATCTGACAGCGTTTTCAAAATCGACACATATGTTGAAGGACGGCCAATGCCGAGTTCTTCCAACTTCTTGATCAATGAAGCTTCCGAATAGCGCGGTGGTGGCTCGGTGAAATGTTGGGTTGGCGTAATGGCCTTGACACCCGTTTTATCGCCGCGGGCCATGGCCGGCAGGCGCTTTGCGTCTTCATCTTCGCCATCATCAAGGTCTTCATTATAAGCGCGCAAGAAACCATCAAATTTCACAACCGAACCATTGGCGCGGAAGCTATAATGTTTGCCGTCATGGCCTGTTGTGCCAATATCTGCGGTGGTGCGTTCCATCTCGGCACTTTCCATTTGGCTGGCGATGGTGCGTTTCCAGATCAAATCATACAGTGCCATCTGCTCGCCATCGAGCACGCCTTTTACTTGGTCGGGCAGGCGGCCCGGATCTGTTGGGCGAATGGCTTCATGGGCCTCTTGGGCATTTTTGGCTTTGGTTTTATAGACGCGCGGCGCTGATGGCACATAAGGCTCGCCAAAGGTTTTTAAAATCGCTGTGCGGGTGGCAGCAATTGCTTCGGGCGCCATATCAATACCGTCGGTTCGCATATAGGTGATAAGACCCACTGTTTCGCCGTCGATATCAACACCTTCATACAAACGTTGGGCAATCTGCATGGTTTTGGCAGACGAAAAACCAAGTTTGCGTGATGCTTCCTGTTGTAAGGTTGAAGTGCGGAACGGTGCAAACGGATGGCGCTTTGCCGGTTTGCTTTCAAGCGTGTCAACTGTGAAGGCTTGGCCTTTGACAGCCGCAGCAATGGCTTTGGCTGATGCTTCATCGGCAATGCCCAATCGTTCAAGTCGTTTGCCGTCTATGCTGGCCAAGGCCGCTTGAAATTCTTGGCCGCCAGCGGTTGAGAATGTGCCATCGATTGACCAGTATTCTTGGCTGCGAAATGCTTCAATTTCTAATTCACGATCGCAAATCAGCCGCAACGCCACAGATTGAACCCGGCCAGCTGACCGTGAACCCGGTAGCTTGCGCCAAAGCACGGGCGACAATGTAAAGCCAACCAAATAATCCAAAGCGCGCCTGGCAAGATAAGCATCAACCAAATCGCCATCCACCTCACGCGGGTTGGCCATGGCTTCCAAAACCGAAGATTTGGTAATGGCATTGAAAGCGACCCGCTGAACGGTTTTGCCCTTAAGCGCGCCCTTTTTCTTAAGAACTTCCATAACGTGCCACGAAATGGCTTCGCCTTCGCGATCAGGGTCGGTTGCCAGAACAAGTCGGTCACTGGTTTTCAGCGCCGTTGCAATATCGGCCAAACGCTTGGCTGATTTGCTGTCAACTTCCCAATCCATGGCGAAGTCTTCATCGGGTTTTACAGAGCCATCTTTGGCAGGCAAATCTCGCACATGGCCAAAGGAGGCCAACACAGTAAAGCTGTTGCCCAGATATTTATTGATGGTTTTCGCTTTTGAAGGCGATTCGACGACGACGACGGTCATGCAATGTCCTAAATGAAGGTGACCGCTCTTAAGGGGGAACCGAAAAAGAGGCAAGTTAAGGTTGATATGGCCTCAAATCATGTCGATTACAACCCACGAACAACCTTTAGTTTATATACGACACGTAAACTCGCGTTTATGTTGTGTTGTAAGCAGTTCAGTCTGATCTGCGGCGAGGCATCCAAGATCATGAATAAAAGCGTAGCATTCAATCTTACACCACCAAAAACACACTCTAATGTTGTAACTAAGCACGTTCCACCACCAAAAGATACAGCACAATACATCGCCGATATGGTGCTGGAGCTTCATAATCTTGCCAAAGGTGCTGGGTTGCGTGCCTTGCAGAGCCAACTGGAATCGACATTCCATGAGGCATTTTCAGTGGCTAACCGGGTCGAAGTGCCTGAACATGAACAAGAACGTCTTCGTGAGTTGATTAAAGCGTCCCAATCCTACACTTCATAGCTTATGCCGAGCCGCCCCCGATGGCTCGGCATGAGCAATGACGCGTTTTATCTGGTGAAACGCTTTTTGCAGTTGATTTTCAACACGATCGACCACGCCATGCACCTTCTCTACGCTCATGGCAGGATCAAAGCGGCAATGATAATGAACAAACAGGCCGCCATCAGCCTCGCGCACACGAATGCTGTGAACGTCGGCCATGTGCGCTTCTTTCGTGGCCAACGCTAAAAGTGATTTTTTGATTTTTGCGGTTGTAGACTCGGTTGCCACCAGGCCGTGCAGCATTTGCACTGGCAAGGGTTCAATGTGGGTTTCCACTTCAACGTCTTCGCCTAAACTTTGGCGGATCGCTTCTTCCAAATCAGTGGCACGTTCGTGTGCTGCAAACAGCGACATTGCGCCATCAACTTCCAAATCAAAGCTGACAGCCAACCGACCAGCAATATTTTGCACCGTCAAATGATGGATCGCCAGCTTGTGCTCAGCGGCAATCATGTTGACCTTGTCGATTGCCGTTTCGCTGTCAACGGCAATGGGATTGATGATCAGGCTAACATCAGCCTCTGGCAACAAGGCTTTTATATCCGCAATAATGCCGGCCCTGAGCTTTTCAATTTCAGTGCTGGGTTTTGAACGTGGCACATCAGCCGACAACGTTAAAAATTGAATGAGGCCCACTTGGCGCATACGCAATTGGTGAACCGTGAGAACGCTTTCATGGCGTTCCACGATCGACTTTATGTTCTCGCTGATGCCTTGGGGCGCGCGATCTAACAATGTTTCCAAGGTTTGTTCGCCCAACTTCCAACCAATCCATGCGATCAGTGCCGCAACCACCAAAGTGGCGGCAGAATCAGCCCATGGAAAGCCAAGCCAAATACCAATCAAGCCAATAAGTACAGCGACAGACCCGTAAATATCAGATTGAAAATGGGTGGCATCAGCAGCCAAAGCGGCACTTGCCGTTTCTTGGGCCACTTTGCGCAAAACCCGGGCGCGGTTAAGGTCTATGGCGACGGCCACCAACAAAACCGCCATAGCCCACCACTCGATATGGAGTGGTGTTGTTTCACTCAAAAGCCTGCGGATGGCTTGATAGGCCACGAAAACGGCTGTGATGCACAGCAATACGGCTTCTAACAATGCGGCCACGCTTTCAATTTTGGCATGGCCATAATGGTGGTCTTCGTCGGCAGGAAGGTCTGCCCAGCGCACGGCAAACCAGGTCATTACGGTGGCCCCAAAATCAATCAGGCTGTGCAGCGCCTCGGATAACACGCCCAGCGATCCGGTTAACATCGCAACGACAAGCTTGCCCAGCACGATTGACGCGCTGGCGAACATTGAAAGTTTGGCGGCATTTTGTTTTGTGTCTAACATTGGGGCTCTGTTGAATGAAACAATCTCTTGCGAAGCCTTTGCCTTTAAGCACAATGGCTGGCGATGAGCGAACAAACAAATAGCCTGATTCCACAGCAAACTGTGGCCCGCGCTGGGGCATTGACCTTTGGCATATTGTTTTTGCTCGAATCGCTCTGTCGATCGTTCAATTCCAGCGTATTATCCATTCAGGCCTATGACATTCTGGGGGCCAGCCAGAAAGTGAGTGTGCTGGGCAGTGTGGTTTCAGCCACTGTTTTGTGTGTCACACTGTTCATGCCGGTGCTGTTTGGAAAAATGCGCAGGCGTTGGGCCTATACAATCGGCTGTTGTTTGTTGATTGCTGGCAGCTGCGCATTGGCCACCTTCACCTTGCCCGGACAAATTGCGGGCACGATGTTGCGCAATATTGGAGCCTCAATTACCAATGTGACACTGCAACTTTATATCTTAGACCATATCAAAAAAGCTGATCTGACCACCAGTGAGCCATTTCGATTGGCAATTTCAACAGTGTCTTGGGTGGTGGGGCCATTTTCAGGCGTTTGGCTTTATCAAAATTATGGTTCGGTGGCGCCGCAAATGGCTGCAATCACAGCGGCGCTGACGCTGCTTGGGGTGTTTTGGTATCTGCGATTGCATGATTCTAAAACCATGCCCGCTGGCACCATGCAACCCTTCAACCCTTTGGCCAATGCCAAACATTTTGCTTCCCAACCGCGTTTGCGTTTGGCTTGGGCCATTGCTTTTGGCCGATCATGTTTTTGGGCTACGTTCTTTACCTATGGGCCGTTGTTGATGATTGAAAGCGGCATGGAGAAGAAAACCGGTGGGCTGATTGTGTCTCTCAGCCAGTTGTTTTTGCTCTCAGCATTTATTTTCGGGCCGCTTTCTAAAAAATGGGGCGTGCGTGGCGTTATAGCGCTTTGTTTTTTGATGATTTCGACAGCCTCACTCGGGGCAGGTGTTGCGGGCATTCACGCCCCAATTTTTGCGGCGGGCCTTTTGTTGGTGGCGGCACTTTTTGCATCAGGCATTGATAGCGTGGGGGGCATTCCTTATTTGCGCGCCGTTCGTCCGCATGAACGCCAACGCATGACAGCTGTGTATCGGACGTTTATTGAGTTTTCTGATTTGATCCCCAGTTTGATTTTTGCTGTGGCGCTTCGGCACTTTGATGTGTCGATTGTATTTATCATTTTGGGCGGGTGCCTAAGCGCGATGAGCGTTTTGGTCTGGCGCTATCTGCCTAAATCAATGTAGGGTTAGCGCCACGGAGGATCTCCATGGCGAAACCTTTGCTGATTATTGGCAACAAAAATTATTCATCTTGGTCGTTGCGGCCCTATATGTCTCTTGCTGTTGCAGGCATTGCGTTTGATGAAAAGCTTATTCCATTTGGCCAGCCTGTGGGAAATCCTGAATTTCTGAAACAGATCAGGCGATATTCGAAAGCAGGCCTTGTGCCGGTTTTGCAGCATGATGGTTTAACAGTGTGGGATACATTGGCCATTATGGAATATGCGGCTGAAACGTGGCCAGATAAAAACCTTTGGCCCGTTGATAAAGCCGCACGGGCCATGGCCCGTTCAATGTGTGCAGAAATGCATTCGGGGTTCAGGCATTTGCGCGATACTTGCCCGATGAACCTGCGCAAGCAATCCAAAGCCATCGTCATGAGCGATGCGGTTTTGCAAGATGTGGCAAGAATGGAATATATTTTTGCTCAAGCACACAAGTTGCATGGCAAAGACGGGCCATTTTTGTTTGGCAAATTTTCAAACGCCGACGCCATGTTTGCGCCCGCACTGACAAGGCTGGAAACATTTGCCATTCCCGTTTCCAAATCTACGACGAAATATATCAATGCAGTTTTAAGCACAGCGGCATTCCAACAATGGAAAGCCGATGCGCTTAAAGAAACGTGGATTGTGGCCGAAGATGAAGTGGATTAGTTGATCCGATACCTGCAAGTCCAATGACCGCCTTTTTTCAAGGCTTCAACGTCATAACCGTTTCCGTATTTCTGACGGCAAATTTTGATTACATCGAGATAAGAAGCTGAATCGCCAACCCGATGAGCAGTTGAATGCCTTTTCTTCGCTTCAGCGGTGAGTGGAACCAATGCCAAAACGACAATCGCGCTTACTGAAATAATATTGATGATTTTCATAATGTGCCCCCTTTTGTGGATTCCAAAACTGTCAGTTTATTCTTACGCAGTCAATAGTCGTTAAGTGAGAAATGCAAATTTTTTTGTTTTCAAGGCGTTATGCTCACGCGCCCGCCGCTTTGGCGGATCAGCTTGCCTGAAAGTTCAAGGTCCATCACCACGCCCAACACTTGTTCTGGGCTGCCACCGCTTTCACGAATGATGTCGTCAATATCAACGGGGGTGGGCGAAAGCAGATTGGCAACACGTTGATATA
This sequence comes from Aestuariivirga sp., assembly GCA_043766895.1. Classification (GTDB taxonomy): domain Bacteria; phylum Pseudomonadota; class Alphaproteobacteria; order Rhizobiales; family Aestuariivirgaceae; genus Aestuariivirga. Next base: position 5,395 of record JAYUHQ010000397.1, on the reverse strand, counting down.
AATCAGGTGATGCGGGGCTGATTGTTAGGGGTGGTGGTTCCCACAAATTTTCTTGCGCCGCTCGGCTGTGGCCCTCCACATGTTCCAAAACATCTTGAATGCTGGTCAACATGTGTGCGCCTTCTTTGATCAACCGATTGGTTCCCTCGCAACGCGGATCAAGCGGAGAGCCTGGAACTGCAAACACTTCGCGGCCTTGTTCATTGGCAAAGCGCGCGGTGATTAGTGAGCCCGAACGCATGGCCGCTTCAACAATGATGGTTCCCAAAGCTGCGCCCGAAATTATTCGATTGCGGCGCGGAAAATGTTCGGCTTTAGGGGTTGTGCCCGGTGGGTTTTCACAAATGAGCAACCCACGCTCGGCAATTGCACGCTGAAGTTTTTCATTTTCGGGTGGATAAAAATGATCTATGCCACCCGCCACAACAGCCATTGTTCCACTTTGCAGCGTTGCTTCATGGGCCGCAGTATCAATGCCGCGGGCCAAGCCAGACGCACTGATAAATCCGGCTTCAGCCAATTGCATAGCAATCGTTCGTGTAAAGCGAAGGCCCGCAGCTGATGCATTGCGTGCGCCCACAATGGCAAGGGCAGGGCGCTGAACAAGGCTTGCGTCACCCATCATCCAAATCAATGGTGGCGCAGATGGAATTTCACGCAACAATTTTGGATAATCAGCTTCGCACAGGGCCACACAGCGTGCGCCAAAGCTTTGGCCGCGGGTTAAATCTTGTTCAGCGCGTTCGGCGGCATAAAGTTTTAAGCCACGCCGCAAACCGCCGCGTTGTGATAATTCGGGCAAGGCCGCGATGGCTTTGGCCGCAGTTCCAAAGCGCCCCAACAAGTGTTGAAAAGTAATCGGGCCCACGTTTTCGCTTAAACTGAGGCGCAGCCAATCCATTCTTTCAGAATCTGAAAGCTGTCTCTGGGTGCTCATATTTTTTTTGCGAAACTTATTTTTGATTCATTGTGCGTCAGCAACCGCATAATGTTTGCGCGGTGCATAAACCAAATGATGGCAACTAAAATAGCGAGTGGCCAAACCAAACGATCAACGCCCCAGATCATCGCGAATAATGGTTGCAGAAGTGTAGCCACCAAAGCAGCCAATGAAGAATACCGAAACAGCAGGGCCGTTAAAAGCCACACCCCTAAAAACATAAGCCCCAATGGCCAATAGAGTCCGAACAGCACGCCGATAAAGGTTGCTACACCTTTGCCGCCTTTAAACTTCAACCATATAGGAAAAATATGTCCGGCCATGGCGCCGAAGGCTGCCGCCACATCTGCATTCAAGCCCCAAAAATGGGCGGCTATTAAAACTGGAATTGCGCCCTTCAAGGCATCTGCAATTAACGTGAAGAGCGCCAGCTTTTTATTTCCGGTGCGCAAAACATTGGTTGCCCCAATGTTGCCAGACCCAATTTTGCGCACATCACCAAGGCCCGCGGCGTTGGTGATGATAAGGCCAAAGGGAATTGATCCAAAGACATAGCCCAAAACGCATGCGATTAATAAGTTGCCCATTTAGGCACGGTAATTATAAATAGTGGTTCCTGCAACAACCGTTTCAATGGCGCGGCCTTCAAGAGTGCGATGCTCAAAAGGCGAGTTTTTTGAGCGCGAATAAAGGCTTGTGGGTTCCACCTGCCAACTCAACGCCGGATCGACGACCATAAAATCTGCTGCCCGTCCAGTTTTTAACACACCGCTTTCCAACCCAAACAATTGCGCCGGAAATTGACACATTGCTTGCGAAAGCCTTTCTAAACTAATGTTATCATTATGATAAAGTGAAAGTGCCGCGCTTAAAAACGTCTCCAAACCCGTCGCACCAAAGGCTGCTTCGGCAAAAGGCAGGCGCTTGGTGTCTTCGCTTTGGGGGTCGTGGCCCGAAACAATTAAATCTATGGTGCCATCAGCTAAACCAGCAACCAAGGTCCGTCGGTCATCTTCATGGCGAAGGGGCGGGGAAAGTTTAAAAAACGTTCGATAAGCGCCAATGTCATTCTCGTTCAAAACCAGATGATGCACAGAAACGCCGCACGACACGGGCAGACCTTTTTGTTTGGCATTTTTCATCACCTCAACTGAGGCGGCGCAGGAAATTTGTGAGGCGTGATATTTGCAGCCGGTCATTTCCACAAGGCGCAAATCTCGTTCGAGCATCATTACTTCTGCCATGGCGTGGCTTCCGCTTAAGCCCAAGTGGGTTGCGGCAAGGCTGTTGTTCATGACGCCAGTGGCTAAAGTTGGCTCTTCCACGTGTTGAACCACCAACATGTCATAATCTTTGGCATACATCATGGCGCGGCGCAGAATGTTGGCATTGGCCACTGAACGAACACCGTCAGTCATGGCAACGGCACCGGCCGCCTTCATCAAACCGATCTCGCTGATCAATTCGCCCTTGGCCCCCTTGGTAATTGTGCCCATGGGATAAACCCTAACTTTGGCCGTGTCTCGGGCACGGCGCAAAATATAGTCAACCATCGCGGCATCATCGATGGCCGGTTCGGTGTTGGGCATAACGATCATGGTTGTTACGCCGCCAGCTGCTGCCGCTTCAGAGGCTGTGGCCAAGGTTTCGCGATAGTCGCTGCCGGGTTCGCCGGTAAACACCCGGGCATCAACAATGCCGGGCATAATCACCTTGCCAGCGCAATCGATGGCGGGGGTTAAACTTCCAATGTTGTCTCGGGTAACATCAGCGCCGATTGCTAAAATTCGGCCATGTTCGATCAACAGGCCGCCTTGGCCCGTGGCAAACTTGGCATTGATCCAGGCTTTTTTCATGCGTTATGGCCTTTGCGAGATAGCGCATCCAAAACGGCCATTCGCACGGCAACGCCCATTTCAACCTGTTCGCGAATAACCGATTGCGCGCCATCAGCCACCGAAGAATCAATCTCAACCCCGCGGTTCATGGGGCCGGGGTGCATGACCAAAGCGCCGGGCTTGGCATATTTCAGCTTTTCTTCAGTGAGGCCATAAAAGTGATAATATTCGCGCTGCGAAGGCACAAAGGTTCCGCTCATGCGTTCTAACTGCAAGCGCAGCATCATCACAACATCTGCGCCTGCCAGACCATCTTTCATAGTGCGAAAAACCGAACAGCCAAATTTATCGATGGCAGAAGGCAACAGCGTTGAAGGGCCAACCACACGCACATGTGCCCCCATTTTGGTGAGAAGGTGAATGTTCGATCTGGCCACGCGCGAATGAAACACATCGCCACAAATGGCAATTTCAAGCCCTTCCAAACGGCCATAATGGCGGCGAATGGTCAAGGCATCCAACAAGGCTTGGGTGGGGTGTTCATGTTGGCCATCGCCCGCGTTGATAACGGTGCAGCCCACTTTTTGGGCGAGAAGTTCAACTGCACCCGAAGCTTGGTGGCGCACCACCAAAAAATCAGGGTGCATGGCATTAATCGTCATTGCCGTGTCTAAAAGCGTTTCACCTTTGGAGATGGAAGATGTTGAAACCGCCATGTTCACCACATCAGCGCCCAAACGCTTGCCCGCAATTTCAAACGAACTTTGGGTGCGGGTGGATGCTTCGAAGAACAGGTTCACCTGGGTTAGGCCCGACAAAATCGCATGGCGCTTATCAGCGTTGCGATTAACCTCAACATAAGTGTCGGCCAAATCCAGCAATTGTGGAATTTCAAGAGGAGAAAGATCAGCCACGCCAAGCAAATGCGCTGATTTCAAAAAGGGCGGCCGTTTGGGCGAACTGGTCATTAAAACGGTGGGATAGGCGAAAACGAGCAGGGGGGCAAGAGGGGGAAAAGGTTATGAGAAATCAATACTATATGATTATTATACTATTGTTGCAAAATAATCCTTGACAGCGTACGGTGAACCTGCTATTCCTTGTCACAATCCACAGTTCGGTTCAAAAATACACCAGCCCAATCCACAAGTCTTGCAAGCCTAAGAAGACGACGTGGGGGCAGGGATTTGGGTTGAAATTGGGCTGTTCTATTGGTAACGCGTTAAATTCCAGCGCAAGTAGTGGTGCAACTGCCATAGCAATTATACTAGCGCTGGAAAATTAAAAACGCCCCTGGCAATATGAAACAAATCATGCCGAGCTTTAGTGCAAATGACAATCGATGCAGCACCAAATGTATAGTCCGAAATCAGAGAAATAGAACGCACTGTCACTGTAAACCGTCGCCGTAATCAATGTGAATTCACTACAGAAAATTCTTGAAAAGGGAAAGAATGACAAAGATGCTGACTGTTGCGAACAACATCGGATATCCTACCCTCATTTTTTTTTCATTAGATAGTGGGGCCATGCCCGGGGTTGAGTTGAAAAGACCACCGGGGCGGATGTATCGACCAGAATCCTTTGAATAGTCCCAATTGTTCTTGCGATAGAATTGAATATCCAAAAGCCAACTACGTAAGAAAAGTCCCAAGATCGCGAGAAGAAAAATAGGGCCGTCATATTGCTTCAAAAATTCCAGCATGATTACGGTGGATTACGGATTACGCGGATTACGGTGAGAGTGCATGCTAATGATGCCCCCTGCGTATTTCAAAATTCCGCTTTGCGTTTTCAAATATCCCATCCCCATCTCCGTCTCTCCACGTTGGCTTTGGCCAATCTTGTTGGGAACAATCTTCTGGCATTGTTTCCTAAGTGTCAAGGCATTGAAGCAGCCTAGTCCGATTTGCAGCATTTAATTGAGCGGTTCTATTCTTATTATATGCGCTAAAGTGCATTTTGGGGCAAAATTTTGTCAGCGCTGGATTGCACGATAGCCGCTGAATTGGGCGCCACCGTGCCACCGCCGTGTTTTCGCCCAAGAGGTTCGTGAACACGACTGACGGAGAATTATTGCTGTGGCAATCTCAGCATATTCGTGGTCACTTCTGGACCGGTGAAGATTTGGTCCGCGTAGATCTCGGTGCCGTTTGTGGCTACTCCGGTTGAGACTTTGAGATAGTCTCGCGATAACAGCGTGTGGCGATGGTCGGCGCTGTTCACCCATGATTGAAACAGTTTTTGGGCCAAGCCTTGTTTGGGCAAGTGGGTTGATTTCCACATCACCGCATTTTCGCCCATGGGTGGCAGAACCATCGCTCCGCCGCGCAAAGCCCGCATACGGCTATCAAAATCTTGGCCGGTGCTGGCGGTGTGGCCCATGAAGTGATGTTGCAACATATCCATGGCGTGGGCGCGTGATGCTGGCAGCATTGTGTCGTCATTCACCAACGCGGGCAATGCGTGGCTTTGCCGAAATGAATTTGCAAGGGCGAACAGTTGGGCTTCAATTTGCGGCTGAAACAGATGGTTGGCGGCGCCTGATTTTGAAAGCCTTGCCACCAGCTGCACATAAGTTTCGGCGGCTTTGGCAATGGTTGGCGACAACGCTAAA
>JAYUHQ010000396.1:0-20388 GCA_043766895.1 Aestuariivirga sp. | reverse complement strand
CCAAATCATTGATGGCCACAACGTCAATATCTTTGCGGCCAGATTCGTGAATGGCGCGCAAAACATTGCGTCCAATGCGGCCAAAACCGTTAATTGCAACTCTAACTTTTGCCATGATAGCTCCTGATGGGTTTTGAGATTGGCGCTCTTATAGCGAATTTAGTGCAATGCGAAAGCAAAATTTGAGGTGCGCTCATCAAAAACTTAAAAATCAATCATCTTCCTCGTGCATGGCTTTGACATAACGCTCAATGGCCAGCGCTTCAGTTGAAAGCCCTTGGCGATAATATAACAGCAAACTTAACAGCAGCGTGACGCAAATTGATGTGATGGGCCCACCAAACAAAAACAAACCGGTCACCGCATAATAAAACCCCCGAATGCCATTGTTCATGCTGCGCAAGGCTTCAGTTAAAACCGTTGCTGTTTGGCTGATCATCACTTGGGCTTGGCGGCTTGTTGCGGGGGCCTCATCAAGCCCGCCGATCATCGCCAAAGTATAAGCCAGCTTTCGCAAGGCGTAAGTGAACGAGAAAAAACACATGGCCATAATCACAGTTATGGCGGTGAAATAGACAGTGAACAATGGCAGCGAAATTGGCGGAAAAAATGCCATTTCGGTGATTGACGCATGCACGTGATTGATCGACGCCAAGGCACCAACCAAACCCGCCAAAACGATCAGTGTTGCAGAACCGAAAAACGACATCGATGAAGAGATTTGGCCGAGCAAAATTCCATCAAAAACCCGGCTTTCGCGTTTGCTGCGCAGCATCATATTCATCCAGCGCAGCCGCACCACATGAAGCTGCGTTGTTAATGTGCCATGGCCCAACAACCGCAACACCGGCCCATATGCGCCCCACATAATAAAAATCAGTGCCGCTGCAAGCAGATGTAAAAAATCAAAATCATAAGGAATACTCATGCGTGAATTTCCTTGATTGTCGCAGCGCCAATTCCTGGCGCACGTTCTAAAGCATAATTGAGGTTGAATGCCGAAGATGCCATGAACACGGGTGCGCCATCAAGATCATGGGCAATGGCAGATTTGTTGGCGTCCACAAAGCCATCAAGCGATTTTGAATCGGGCGCTGAAATCCAACGCAAAATTTCAAAGCGTGTGGTTTCAAACGATGCCGGAACGCCATATTCATGTTCAAGCCTGTCAGCCAAAACATCAAGCTGCAACGCGCCCACAACGCCCACAATGGCGCCCGAACCATCGATGGGTGTGAACAGTTGCACAACACCTTCCTCGGCCAATTCTTCCAGGGCCGACTTTAATTTCTTGGCTTTCATCGGGTCTCCCAAGCGCACACGCCGCAAAATTTCTGGCGCAAAGCTCGGAACACCTGTGAATACCAAATCTTCACCCTCAGTCAGCGTATCACCAATGCGCAACACCCCGTGGTTGGGAATGCCCACCACATCACCTGCATAAGCATCTTCAGCCAGAGAGCGATCTTGCGCAAAGAAAAACTGTGGGGCATTTAACGCCAGCTGTTTTCCGGTGCGCACAATTTTAACCCGCATGCCACGGTTTAATTTGCCAGAACATACACGCATGAAAGCAATGCGATCACGGTGGTTGGGGTCCATATTGGCTTGAATTTTAAAAACAACACCCGTGAGTTTTGGTTCAATGGCCTTCACCACGCGTTGGCGGGCTTTTTGATCACGCGGGGGCGGTGCATAAGAAATCAACGCATCCAGCAAATCGCGCACACCGAAATTTTTCAGCGCCGAACCAAAATAGACAGGCGATAAGTGGCCTTCCAAAAAGGCTTGGTGGTCAAACTGTTGACCCGCCATTTGTTGCAGTGATAATTCTTCCCGAAACTGTGCAGCACCTGCGGGCGATAAGAGACTATCAATCAGCGGATCATCGGGCCCAGACACAGCTTGGCCTGCGGGATCTTCATCGATGCGGCGCACGCGGTGGCTGATCAGATCATAGGTGCCCACAAAAGTTTTACCAATGCCAATGGGCCACACCATGGGAACAATGGTCAGCGCTAGGCCTTTTTCAATCTCGTCGAGAAGATCCAAAGGTTCACGCGCTTCGCGGTCGAACTTGTTGACGAAGGTTACGATCGGAATGTCGCGCAGACGGCAAATTTCAAAAAGCTTGCGGGTTCGGTCTTCGATGCCTTTGGCACCATCGATCACCATCACGGCAGCATCCACCGCTGTCAGCGTGCGATACGTATCTTCCGAAAAGTCTTCATGGCCCGGTGTATCCAGCAGATTGAACACACAATCATTATACTCAAACGTCATCACCGAGGTGACAACCGAAATGCCACGCGCCCGTTCAATCGACATCCAGTCAGACCGGGTGCGCCGTCTGTCGCCTTTGGCCCGCACTTGTCCTGCAAGCTGAATGGCACCGCCGAAAAGCAGAAGCTTTTCAGTCAATGTGGTTTTGCCCGCGTCAGGATGCGAGATAATGGCAAAGGTGCGCCTTCTGGCGGCTTGGGTTTCAATTTCTGTGGACATGTTGGGGGCTGTCCTAGCCGAACCCCCTTTGCTTCGTCCAGACCTCATTGCCCTTCGTCAAATCTCATGGCATGAAGCTGACATGACAAACACTGCTTTGGTTGGGGATATTGGCGGCACAAATTCGCGCTTTGGCTTGATAGAGCTTGGCAGCGTAGACGTGCGCAATGTTGAAGTTTTAAAAAATGATAATTTTGCGGGCTTAGAAGCTGCACTTTCACATTATGTTCAGAAAATGGGCATCACTGAACTGGCCGCTGCGGCTGTTGATGTGGCAGCCCCGGTTGATCGTGAAACGATAACTTTGACCAATCGGGCGTGGACGTTCAGTGCTGAATCCTTACGGCAAGCTGCGCGTGCCAAACGCTTTCGATTGTTGAATGATTTTGAGGCGCTTGCTTGGTCTTTGCCTCATATTGGTGCCGAGGGGCTGGTTCAAATTGGTGGGGAAATTGCGCCAAAACCGCATGTAAAAATTGTGTTGGGCCCGGGTACTGGTTTGGGTGGTGCCGCTTTAGCCCCCTTGCCCCATGGCGAATGGATGCCGATTGCTGGCGAAATGGGCCATGTGACATTGCCTGTCGTCACGCAGGAAGAGTTGGCCCTGAAAGACAAGATTATGGGCAAAGACAAATTTTCCGAAGTGGAAGATGTATTAACAGGCCCGGGACTTTTGGCGCTGTATCACGCCGTGTGTGATAAACCCAAATACACCACGCCAGAGCAAATTTTAAATGCCGGTGTTGCGGGCCAAGATGGCGATGCATCCAAAGCCCTTGATCATTTCATGACATTTTTAATGCGTGTCGCGGGCGATATGGGGATGGCCCTGCAAGCCCGTGGTGGGGTTTATTTGGCAGGCGGTATTGTGCCATCCCTCGTGAAGCGTTTGCAGGAACCTAAGTATCGTGCCGTGTTCGAAGAAAAAGGCCGCTTGACGGAATTGATGCGGCGTATCCCACTTTATGTGATCACAGATCCATTTCCTGCGTTTAAAGGCTGTGCTGCAGCACTCAACGCAAAATGAACAATCACGTCTTTCTGATCATTGATATGCAAATTGATTTCTGTCCCAGCGGAAAGCTGGCCGTTAGCGGCGGTGATGATATTGTGCCATTGATCAATCGCCTTGCCGCACACCAAAACCATGTGGTGCTGACTCAAGATTGGCACCCCGCAAACCATTCTTCGTTTGCGTCACAACACAAAGGCGCTGAGCCCTATAGCCAAATTGCAATGGCTTATGGCCCGCAAACAATTTGGCCAGATCATTGTGTGATTGGCACGCCTGGTGCAGACTTTCACCTTGGCCTTCACGTTTCACATGCTGAAATGATCATCCGCAAAGGGTTCAGGCAGGCCATTGATTCATATTCAGCGTTTTTTGAAAATGATCATAAAACCCCGACGGGGCTTGGCGGCTATCTCAAAGAGCGCGGTTTCACATCGGTAACTTTGGTGGGTTTGGCTTTTGATTATTGCGTAAGATATTCAGCCGAAGATGCCAAGGCTTTGGGTTTTGACGTTGAGGTGATTGAGGCCGCAACCCGCGCCATTGATCTGGGCGGAACTGCTGCGGCCACAAAGAAAAGTTTTGCCGAACGTGGTATCAAGCTGGCTTAGCGATTCAGCAAGCCTTCAAGATATTCTTGCCTGCCTGATTTTGGTTGCGGCTCAATTTTATTGCTGTGAACGCGCGCTGCAATGCCATCCAATGTTGCGCCTTTTTCAAGCATGGCGTGGTTTTGCGGCTCGTTCCATTTCGCGTAACGCTTGCTGACTTCTGTATCGAGCTTGCCCTCGTCGATAATTTGGGCAGCTTTTAATAGCCCCTGCGCACAAGCATCCATCGAGGCCACATGCGCATACAAAATATCATCAGGGTCAATTGATTGGCGTCTGATTTTCGCATCAAAATTCATGCCGCCTGTGGTAAAGCCACCGGCGCGCAAAACTTCAATCATCATCAACGTAAGCTCAGGAACATTCATCGCAAATTGATCGGTGTCCCAGCCCACTTGATAACCGCCACGATTAAGATCAAGTGATCCAAAAATGCCCAGTGAAGAGGCAAGCGCAATTTCGTGTTCAAATGTGTGGCCTGCCAAAATGGCATGGTTCTGTTCGATGTTCATCTTCACATCATTTTCAAGGCCATAGGATTTGAGAAGCCCATAGATTGATGCCACATCATAATCATATTGATGGGTTGATGGTTCCTTGGGCTTGGGTTCGATCAAGATTGGGCCTTTAAAACCAATCTTGTGTTTATATTCAACCACCAATGACAAGAACCGCCCGGCTTGTTTAAGCTCTTGGCCAATCTTGGTGTTGATCAGAGATTCATAACCTTCACGCCCGCCCCACATCACATAATTTTCGCCGCCTAAATCATGCGTTATATCCAGCGCATGTTTGACCTGTGCCGCACAATAGGCGAACACATCAGGATCAGGGTTAGTGGCCGCACCCGCCATGAAGCGGCGGTTGGAGAACATATTGGCTGTGCCCCACAATAATTTTTTATTGTGCTTGGCCATGCCTTTTTCAAGAATCTTGGCAATGGCAGAAACATTGGCATTGAATTCTTGGAGTGAATTGCCTTCCGGCGCAATGTCGAGATCGTGGAATGTGAAGAAATCAATATCGAGCAGACGCAACGTTTCAAACAAAATTTCAGTTTTGGTTTTGGCTGCGTTCATCGGGTCAGCATCATGATGCCATGCGCGATTAAAAGTCTCGCCACCAAAGGGATCGCCGCCGGGCCAGCACAGCGTGTGCCAATAACACACAGCAAAACGCAAATGCTCGCGCATGGTCTTGCCCATTACTTTCTGTGATGGATTGTACCAACGATAAGCCAAGGCGCTTGTTGCGGCGGGGCCTTCATATTTTATTGGTTCTGAAATTGAATAAAATTTAGACATGAGACAATCCTTTAATGGCGGGATAGATTTTGGCGTAAGTTAGATAAGCAGCGTCATAGGCCGCCTTGGCCTTTGTTTCTGGTAGAATGGTCTTGGCAATTTTAGGTGGCGTGCACACAGATTTGAAATCTTGGCCCGTAGCTGCAATCATGGCGAGGCGTGCGCCACCAAAAGCCCCACCCACATCACCCGCAACTGGCAAATCAATCGGCACGCCCAAAACTGTGGCAATAATTTTCAACCAAATTTCTGAATGGGTGCCTCCACCCACAGCCATCAAGCGTTTAACATCGGCCCCTGCCGCGTTCAACGCTTCAAATGAATCGCGCAAAGCAAAAGCCACGCCATCAAGCACGGCATGGGTCATTTCTTTGACATCGCTTTCATGGGCCAACCCCAAGAACGCACCGCGAATTTGGCTGTCTCCAACCGGAGTTCTCTCACCGGAAAGATAAGGCAAAAACAAAACTGAAGACGGGCCTTCAAGTTTTTTGCCCAAGGCCGCGGTAAGCTTCGGGGCAGGCGTTTTGAGAAGTCCTGCCAACCATTCAATCGACGCAGTGGCAGAAAGAATAACGCCCATTTGGTGCCATGTGTTGGGCACCGCATGACAAAATGCATGAACCGCGCGCGCTGTGTTTGGGCTGAATTTGTTGTTCGATACAAACATCACACCCGACGTGCCAAGCGACACAAAGGCCTGTCCGTCTTTCACCGCACCAATTCCCACTGCAGCTGAAGCATTGTCACCGCCGCCGCCGGCCACTACAGGTTTTAAAGGCATGCCCCAGGTTTTGGCTAATTTGTCGGTTATGCGGCCTGTAACATCAGTACCCTCAAACAGCTCAGGCATTTGGTCGCGCCGCAGGCTGGTTGCCGCAAGCATCACATCAGACCAATCACGTTTTCCCACATCAAGCCAATACGTGCCCGCAGCATCAGACATGTCAGAGCCATAAGTGCCCGTCATCCGAAAACGGATGTAATCTTTAGGCAGAAGAACTTTTCCAATCTGTGCAAATATTTGGGGTTCGTGTTTTTTAACCCACAACAGTTTGGGCGCGGTAAACCCCGCCAAGGGAATGTTGCCGGTGATGGCTTTGGCGCTGGGGCAAGCCTTTAAAATATCTTCGCATTCCAGATAACTGCGTGCGTCATTCCATAAAATACAAGGCCTTAAAACCTTGCCGCTTTTGTCGAGTAAAGTGGCGCCATGTTGCTGGCCCGACATGCCAATCCCTTTGATTTGTGCAACTGCCTTAGGCTTGGCCTTGCGCAAGGCCTTAACCACTAAATTGGCGGCTTTCCACCAACTTTCAGGGTTTTGCTCAGACCATCCTGGCTGTGGCCGTGAAACTTTCAGAGGTGATGTTGCCGTGGCGATAAGCTTTTGCTGATCATCCATAAGCACACCTTTGACTGAAGACGTTCCAAAATCCAATCCCAGGTACATGTTGGCCTCTCAAGCTAGAACGCAAGCCTAGACCAAATTAATGCCATTTGGCAAATATTATTTTGGGGTTCGAAATAAATAGTTCAAGGCAGTGCTTTGGTGCTGCTGTGGCGAGTTAATTTAATCATTTTTATAAGGTTTAAAGTGCTGCACTAATCACCGCATGGGCAATAGCATAAGGGTTTGATGCATAGAGGTTTTCAGGATGTTTATGCGCCAGCATCAGCTTGATTTCATCGCGTGAAAACCAGCGAGCTTGCTCCAGTTCCTTTTCGTCAACTTTGATCTCGGTGCTGGTGGCTTCAGCAATACAGCCGATCATTAAATTTGTAGGGAAAGGCCAAGGCTGGCTTGTCACATAGGTTATCTTACCCACGCGAATCCCAGCTTCTTCGAAAACTTCCCGTGCCACTGCTTGCTCAATGGTTTCGCCCGGCTCCATAAATCCGGCCAGTGCTGAAAACATGCCAGCAGCCCAAGCCTTTTGGCGGCCCAATAGAATGCGATCATGATGGCGCACCGCCATTATGGCCACTGGATCGGTGCGTGGAAAATGATCAATTTTGCAAACCGCACAGTGGCGGCGATAACCCGCATCTGCCATTACAGTTTTGGCACCGCAATTGGCGCAAAAGCCATGTTTGCTGTGCCAATGCAACATGCTGCGGGCTTGGGCCACGATTGACAGTTGTTCTGGTGAAACATCGCTTTCAGTAATTAACGGACGAATGGGCGACATTTCATTTTCAGTTAATTTATCTTGGGCAAACCATGGGTGTCCAAATTGATCTTCGCCCAGATAGATCGTTTCGCCCGAATAAGGCTCGGGTTTGGTGAAAAGGGCTTTGCCCTCTAAGCGCACACCGTCAGCAGAAAGCTGAACAATCTTCACGTTTTTATCGTCGAGCCGCTGCTTAATCAGTTCGGCATCTGAGCGGATGTTGGCGTTGCGGTCGAGCGGTGATGAGATGAAAGCAAGAGGGCCCACGGTCTATCCTTTAATGAAAGAATCGAAACTATTTTGCCGTTCCTTAACGCAATATTTACCTAAAAAGTTAACTTTCAGCATTTGAAGTGAAAGGCAAAGTGATTTGCTTTTCGTTGGGCATTGGAGATTGAGTAACATGAAGCCAGGAATTCCATGGAGCATCAAGGGCGTTGAACCTGAGCTCAGGGAAGTTGCCAAAACGGCCGCACGCCGCTCGGGCATGACGCTGGGCGAATGGCTAAATTCCGCCATCAATGAACAGGCAGACGGAGCAATAGACGCTGCACCACAAATTTCAACTAGGCCCTCGCGCAGCTCACTCATTTCCACCCATCCCATCGAACGCGCGGCAACCAAGCTTGAAGACATCGCCGAACAGCTTTCAAAATTGGCGATGCGTGAAAGCGATACGTCTTATCGTCAGCCCGCTCAATCGGTTGATGATCAAGTGGCAATGGCTAAGGTTCTCAGCCGCTTTGAAAGCAATGAACGCCAAACCGTCGAAGCATTTTCTGCTGTCAACGAACGCTTGGCCATGCTCAGCCGCCAGCTGCGCGCCCAACCTGCACCAACACCTGTGCCACAGCCAGCACCAAAACTTGAAGAAGGCCCAGGCTATCAGACACTCGAAAAAGCTGTACGCAATATTGTTGAACACCTCGAGGTGAGCGACAAGCGCACGCGAGAAAATATGAAATCCTTGCAAGAACGCATGGGCGAAATGGCCGCGCGGGTAAATGGTGCAGCAAGCGAACAAGTGCTTCGCCAAGCCCCAGCCTTCAACCAACTAGAAAGCCGGTTGAGCGATTTGGCCCAGCGCATTGAACAAGCGCCCCAAGCCAACAACAATGCCGGTGCTGAACAGTTGCGCCATGAAATGCAGGCTTTGGCCCAGCGCATTGAAACTGTGCGCGACACATCTGAAACGCTGGCCCAAAAAGCCCAAACCCAGGCAGTACAAGCCTCGCAGGCCGAATTGCGCGTTATTGAACAGCGCATTTTGGGATTGTTGCATGAAGCCCAACAATCCATCGCCGCCAATCAAACAGCGCCTGCCGATTTGCAGCGTTTCCGTGGTGACATTGACGCACTTCACAGGCGGGTTGATGAAGCCTCTCAGGGGGCCGCCTCAGGCAAAGACGTAACGGCCTTGCGCAGTGCCGTTGAACAACTTTCAACACGGGTGGCCCAAGGTGCCGACAGCAGGCCTTTGGCCGAGCTTGAACGCCGCATGATTGCCCTTGATCAAAGGCTCAATGAATCACTGCAACACCAGTCAAGTAATGCATCAACCGAGGCCTTAGAGCAGCAGTTGGCAGACGTGAATGAGCGCTTGGGCCGCACAGAACACCAGCTCACCCACCTTGAAACAATTGAACGCGCAATCAGCCAACTTTATGATTCGTTGGAGCAAAACCGCCAACAAACGCAAACCTTGGCGCAGGAAACGGCCAGCCACTTGCAGCATTTTGCAAGTAACAACCAACCTCAAGCCCTTGTTTCACTTGCAGGAATGCCTGAAATTGTGGCGTTGGAAGAAGGCCTTAAAGCAGTTCGTCAAGCCTCTGGTGCGGCAGATACGCGAAATCAAGAAACACTTGAAGCCGTTCACGAAACCCTTGAACAGATTGTTGCAAAGCTCAACGAACTTGAAACCGCTGCAATTGGTCAGCGCGTGGCCCAAGCTGCAGCACCCAACCAAACGCAGCACCAGGATGACGCACCAGTTGGCAGCACCAGCCATTTTGCCCAAGCGCCTTTGCCAACGGCCGCTGAAATGTTCAATGCCGAGCCCACATCTGGCAATTTCATGGATCCGGTTTTCACCGAGTTGAACAATCCATTTTTGCCGCAAGATACTGGGCCACAGCACAACGCAAACACCTCTGACCAAAGTCCATCAAAGCCTGCCGCTGCAATTGATGGTATCGAAGATTTGGTCGCAGTGGCAAGGCGTGCTCAACGCGCGGCCAACGAACAAAAATCGAGTCTTTCGGGCATCATTCCGGGCGCTGGTGGATCGACCAGCCAAACCAGTAAAAAGGCCAAAGGTTTTAAGCTGCCTTTCAATTTGGGAGGCAAAGCTTCCACGAACAAAGCAACAGCCGCGCCCGCCTTGGCTTTGCAGCCTGCCAATAACAACAGCCGCAGGCGCTTGGCCATGTTGGGCATCATTCTTCTCAGCCTCACTTCTTTTGTAATCTTCAATAAGGTTGGCCACAGCATAAAATCTGTAACACCTGTATCAACGGAACAAACAGCCCCGGCTGATGGATCATCCAGCCCCAAAGTTGATACGCCACCACAAACGGCTGCTCCGCTTGCGCCAGCTGCCGAAAATACCACAGCACCAGCCGCCGCGGCACCGCCTGCCCAACCTGAACCAGCGCCTTTGGCTGCCCCTAATGCGGGCCCCCCTGTTCCAGGTGCGGCCAACGGTCAACAAAGTGATGCAAGCACTGCTGTAGAATCAGATCCAATTTTAACGGCCGCTTTGCCATCAGCAAAAACGCCGCCCAAAGCGTTTGACACTGACACAACGCTTGATCCGGCCGTGGGCCCAGAAAAACTTCGCCAAGCCGCCCAACAAGGTGACGCAAGTGCGGCTTTCATCGTGGCGACACATTATTTGAATGGCGACACCACCACAGCCGACTTTGCTAAAGCCGCTTTCTGGTATGGCAAAGCTGCAGCCGCCGGGTCGGCTCCTGCGCAATATCGATTGGCCACACTTTATGAACGTGGCAAGGGCGTTGATAAAAACTTGAACACAGCCTTGTCGTGGTATGAACGCGCCGGTGCTTTAGGCAATATTAAAGCGATGCACAACGCTGCCGTAATAGCAGCGGGCACCGATGCTGGTGCACCTGATTATGCCCGTGCCACCAAATGGTTCACCCTTGCGGCCAATCACGGCTTGAAAGACAGTCAATTTAATTTGGCAGTTTTGAAGGAACGTGGTTTGGGTGCCAAGGCTGATACCGATGAAGCCTTGTTTTGGTATATGGCAGCCGCAGCCCAAGACGATGCCGATGCCAAAAAACGCATTGAGGTTCTCACAAAATCGCTCAGTCCTGCCACGGTGGATGCTGTTTCGGCACATTTCAAAAGTTGGGCCCCAGAAAAGGCGCCTGAAAGCGCCAATACTGTTGCAGTTAACGATGCACAGTGGAACCCTTCTGCGCCATCAACAGCAACAACGATGCCTAAAAATATCAACGATCAGGCAAAAGTATTGCTCGACAAAATGGGTTACCGCGTGGGCGAAAAAGATGGCATGATGGATCCACGCACAGGCAATGCCATCAGGCTGTTTCAAATTCAGCAAGGCTTGAAAGTAACAGGAAAAATAACCCCTGAACTTCTGAACCTGATGCGCACCAAGGCTGGTTGATCCAGCCTGGTTCGTGGTGTTGTCTCAACCCAATCTTGAAAACGGAAAACAGTGAACGGTGTTTGTGCCCATCATCCACACCCGTGTTTCATCATGCTTAAACAACCCGTGAAACGCACCTGAAAACACTGAAAGTGCACCCGTATAAGCGCCAAACGCTGGCATAATCATGCGGCGTTGATCGCCGACAAAACATTTGCCTGAAATTCTGCGCCCTCTCTGTGAAATTGAACAACCCGGATGCAGGTGGCCTGAAATTTCATAATCGTGAGCGTTCAGTGCCAGTGGTTCGTGCCGCAACATTAAAGGCCCCAACATCACGCGGTCGGCCACATGGCCAGCAAGTGATTGTGGTGGCAATGGATCATGATTGCCGCTGATCCAAAAACATTCGTGAGCGTTTGAGATCTTTTGCAGGCGTTCAAGGTGTTCGCCCGCCAAACGGGCCTCGCCCTCGCCATCATGAAAGCTATCACCTAAAAATACCATTCGCTTTGGCGCAAATTTCTCGATTACAGTTTCCAAATGGCCAAGCGTAATTGCTGTATCATAAGGCGGCACCCGAATGCCTCGGCGCGCCAAGCTTGAACCCTGTTCCAAATGAAGATCTGAAATAATCAAGGCCTGCAACTCTGGCACATGCAAAGCGCCCGAAAGATCAGGATAAATAGCCACGTCTGCCAACATCACTTTGTGGGCTTTAGGCAAGGCGGCGAGACTCGGCGTCAAGTTCATCCGCGGCTTCGACGAGAAGGGCATCATGGGCCTCACCCTTAACCGATTCGCGGCCAATCTCCAGCAACACTGGAACAGCCAACGGCGAGACGTGGTCCAAGGCCTTATGCAAAATTTGCCCTTTAATGCGTTTCAACATGGCCCCCAAACGATGGATATCAATCAAACCATCGGCCGCATCATCCCACGCCGCGCGCAATAAAATATGATCTGGCTGGTGTGAACGCAATGCATCAAAGATCAAATCTGTATTCACCGTCACTTGCCGCGCAGTTTTTTCTTTGCCGGGATAGTTGCGTTCGATGAGCCCAGCAATAATTGCACAGTTTCGAAATGATCGTTTCATCAAATTTGATTCAGCAAGCCAAGCTTCCAGATCATCGCCCAACATGTCTTCATCAAAAAGTTTGGCCAACGAAATGCGCCCTGTCGCAATCATTGCCGAAAGATCACTCACCATCCATATCACCAAAGCATATTCTGAAGCCACAAACCCCAAAGGTTTTGCACCCCAGCGCTCAAGCCTGCGTGTTAGCAACATACCAAGAGTTTGTTGCGCCAGGCGGCCCTCAAAAGGGTAACACACAAGATAGTGCTTTTCAGCGCGCGGAAATGTTTCTATCAAAATCTGGTCAGCCCGCGGGATTGCTGAAGCCCAGCTTTGCGTGGAAAGCCAATCTTTCACTTGTGTTGATAAAAATTGCCACTGCTTTTTATCAGCAATCATGGCGCGAACGCGCTCTGCCAGAAAAGTAGAAAGCGGAAATTTACCGCCTGCATAAGAGGGAATCATTGGGTCTCGTCCCGGTGCCTTGGAGGCCAATGCGCCAAACTCGTCCAATCCCTCAAAACGCAAAACATCGCCGCCAAATAAAAATGTATCACCAACCGCCAATTGACTTAAAAAATATTCTTCCAACTCACCAATCACGCGGCCACCCGTAACAACGCGCCTGCCGCCCTTGGCCTTTACCGAAGCATAACGAACTTTAAGCATTTCATTTTCAACAATCGTGCCCATGTTCATTTTGTAACGCAGCACCAGTTGTGGGTGGGCAAGATGATAAAGGCCTGTTGGGTCTCGCCGAAGTTTGGCATAACGCTCATAGGATTTCAGCGCATAACCACCAGTGGCCACATAGTCCAACGCCTCGTCAAATCGCTCCCGCTTTAATTTTCGATAGGTAAATGCCGAGCGCACCTCTTGGTAAAACAGATCAGCGTCAATGGGCCCAGCGCAGGCACAGCACAAAATATGTTGTGCCAACACATCAAGCTTGTGGGTGAGGGGATACTCAGAATCCTGCATGCCCTCGGTGGCAGCGGCGCGTGCAGCTTCACATTCCAAAACTTCAAACCGATTGGAAGGCACCAGCATGGCATTGCTTGATTCATCCAGCCGATGATTGGCGCGCCCAATGCGTTGCAACAGCCTTGATGATCCCTTAGGCGCCCCCACATGCACCACCAAATCGACATCGCCCCAGTCAATGCCCAGATCAAGCGTCGATGTGCAAACAACGGCTTTAAGCTTTTTGGCAGCCATTGCCGACTCCACCTTGCGACGCTGGTTCACGTCAAGGGAACCATGATGCAAAGCAATTGGCAAATTTAACGCATTGGCTTCCCATAACTCTTGAAACAGCATTTCAGCTTGGCTGCGCGTGTTGACGAAAATCAGCGTCATTTTGGCCTTTTGAATTTCGCCATATATTTCTGGAATTGCATAAACCGCCTTGTGGCCAGACCATGGCACGCGCTCAACTGAATCCAAAATGCGAATGGTGGGCGGCGCGCCAGCTTTTCCCAAAACAAGCGGTACGAGAGAAGTTCCTGTAGGGGCCAGCCAACTGCGCAAGGCATCAGCATCAGCCACTGTTGCCGACAGGCCGGTAAAGCGTGCGTGGGGCGCATGCACACGAAGCCTGGCCAAAGCGAGTGATAACAAAACCCCGCGTTTGGAACTTACAATGGAATGCAATTCATCAATAATAACGCATTTCAAGTTGCGCAATAAATGGGCCGCCTTGGGATCAGCGATCAATAAAGAAACTTGTTCTGGCGTTGTGATCAAAATATCCGGCGGGTTTTGTCGCTGCCGCATCCGCTTGGCATAAGATGTATCGCCGGTGCGTGTTTCCAACGAAATTGGCAAGGCCATTTCAGCAATCGGCGCTTCTAAATTGCGGGCAATATCAACCGCCAACGCTTTAAGTGGCGAGATATAAAGTGTGTGAATTCCGTCGTTGGTATGAGGCTCTGCCAGATCAACCAACGATGGCAAAAAGCCAGCCAAGGTTTTGCCGCCACCCGTTGGTGATATCAGCAAGGCACTGTGCCCCTGCAGGCCAAGTTCCAACATTTCCAACTGGTGTGGGCGTGCTGTCCACGCTTTTGAAGAAAACCAGTTTAGAAAGTTTGGAGGCAACCCTATCATTGACGCAACACGTCGGCAAAACGCGTCACACCCATTTTAATCTGTTCAGCCCAAACCAAATTGCTGGCAATACTCAGTGGTGTTAGCTCCTGCTTGATCAGGGGCAGGCTTAAAGAACCTTCTTCAACCAAAATTCCCGACATGGTTTCCAACACCATCCGTAAGCTGCGCTGGGCCTCAAAGGCACGAGGTGAGGCATTCCACTGGGCAAACCGTTTATCTACGAAAGTTTCACCACCCACCAACCAATCTAATGCATTCTTGAAACTTCCGGGAACCCCACGCGCATATTCGGGGCAGGCAACGATCAATCCATCAGCGCGGCCCAAAAGCTGACGAAAGTTTTGTACTTCTGGGGGTGGAGACAGTTCCAGATCAGGGTTGAAATGTGGAAGCGCAGCTTGGGCATTCCAAATGATAATTTCCACATCAGGCGGCGCCAATATTTTAGCGCTTTGCAGAAGCGCCAGATTGCTAGAACCTTCACGCAAACTGCCACACAGGGCAAGAATGCAAACAGGTTTCATGGCAACACACGTTTTGGCGCAAAGGCTTTCACGAGATCGATTGCATCCACCAAGCCCACCCGGTCGACGCGAATGCCCGGTGGAAATGCGGTTGTAAAGCGCGTTGCCAATCGCGGATCTAAAATTACGAATGCGCCACGGTCACCCTCTTGGCGGATAAGCCTGCCAAAAGCTTGCCGCAAACGCAAACGCACCACCATATCTTTATAAGCATTGCCACCAAAGGCCTCTGCCCGTGCACGCTCCAAAATTGTCGGCGTTCCCCATGGCACGCGATCGAGAACAATCAATCGCAAGCTATCGCCGGGCACATCAACGCCATCGCGCACGGCATCTGTGCCCAGCAAACAGGCGTCGCGTTCTGCGCGAAACATATCAACCAAAGTGCCTGTGTCCATCTGGTCAACGTGCTGGGCATAAAGCGCCAAACCTCTTTTGCTCAATGCCGGGTTCAACCGTTTGTGCACAGCTTTCAATCGCGCAATTGCGGTAAACAGGCCAAGCGCGCCGCCGCCTGCTGCAAAAAACAATTCGCGGTAAGCAGCGGCAATCTGGTCCATGTCTTCGCGGTTAACATCCGTCACAACAATCACGCGTGCGATCTTTTCATAGTCAAAAGGTGAATCATAACTCACCCGTTTGACAGGATAGGGCAGGTGGATCGCACCGGTACGCATTTCGGCATTTGACCAATCATCAGGCACATCAGGCGGACGATCTTTCAGCGTGGCTGATGTTATTATAATGCCATCAGCTTGGCGCAAAACCGCGTTGGCCAACGGCACAGAAGGATCAATCCAATGGGAATGAAGCCCCACATCATGTTCGCGGCCAAAACTTTGTTCAATGGCAAACCAATCCACAAACAGGGGATTGGTATCACCTTGCAATTGTTTAAGCATCGAAACCCAACTGCCCACCGCCAATTCTCCGCGGCGTTTGAGTGATCGTGCAATGGCCTCAATGCGTCCGCGTTCGGCCGGCTGCAATTCTGAGGCCTCATCATCTAATTTCTTCAGCAGAAGATTGGCCAAAGCAATCATGGGCTTTTGCAAGTCTGCCAAGTTTGCCGCCAATTCATCGATGGCAGCGCTTAAGCCCTCGACCAAAGGTAAACAATCTGTCTCAAGTGAATTAGAGGTTGAGGCATCAGACCGCGCCAAAACCTGTTGGCGCACCAAAGTTAGAAAATCTTCCGCCGCACCTTCTGGTGTTCCGGTTTGAATCCGCCGCGTCCAACCTGGCCCCGGTAAACCTGATGCCGCGCGCAAAATATGTTGTAATAGCTTTTCGGCTTTTTCTTCGCCTGAAAGCAAATCTCCCAAACGCTCACCCAAGCCTCGCCCGCGCCGCCGTTCAGTTTCAGGCCCGCGTAACCAGCGTCGAAGCTCTGATGCTTCCAAGGCTGTCAAATGCCCTGAAAATGCTGAATCAGCCGCATCAAACAAGTGATGGCCTTCATCAAATACAATGCGGCGAAGGCCGCCGGGTGCTGCCTCTTCTTCTTCAGTTTTTGCTATCCCGATGGCGTGATCCAATGCAGCTTGGTGCAAAACCAGCGCATGATTGGCAATTACAATATCTGCTTTGCGCCCGGCACGAACCGATTTTTCAATAAAACAGCGTTTAAAATGCGGACAAGCCGCATAAATACATTCACCGCGTCGATCAGTCAGGCCAAGTGATGTGGGTGTGGAGTTGCGCGTTTCTGCATCCAAATTTGTCTCAGAAAACAATGTGGTTAGCCAGCTCGAAAAATCTCCGCCCACAATATCGCCATCGCGACTAAATCTTGCCCAGCGTGCAATCAAAGTTGCAAGCAATGCCGAACGGGCGTTGGTTGCTGTTAAACGGCCAAACACTTCCTGCATGTTTAGCAAGCAGGCATAGTTTTCTCGACCTTTGCGGATGACAATTTGGGTGCGGCGTTCGGCGGGGTCGGGCACCAAGCGCGACGTTTCTTGATCAAGCTGGCGTTGCAAATTTTTCGTATACGTCGATATCCACACCGGTGCATTGTTCTTGCGCGCCCAAAGATAGGAAGGCGCCAAATAGCCTAGGGTTTTTCCAAGGCCTGTTCCGGCTTCGGCCAAAAGAATATTATTGATGTCCTTGCGGTCACGTGGCGCAAAGGCGTGTGTTGCCGTTGCTGCATAGTCGCGCTGGCTTTGCCGGCGTTCTGCTCCAATACCCAAAATGCTGGCCAAAAAAACCGAAGCTTCTTCCCCAGTTACGGCCAATTGCTGCCCGGGTGGGCGTTGGCCGTCATCTTCCCATTCTTCAATTCTGTCCCAAACATTCAACCCCGTGGCAAAACTTGCCACATCCAATTTTGGATTGGCTTGTAACAGCGCACCAAGGGCGGCCCTTGCCCAAGGCCAATTGGCCCGCGCCAGAAAATTGGCGGCCTCGGCGGCTTCGCGCAAAAATGGATAGTTCTTTGAAGTTAACCGACGCAATAAATCATCAGCAACATTTTTGAGAGTTTCACCATCAGCTTCGCCCGGTTCCACGCCCAGTGAACGAGCAAAACCCAACGGTGTTGGCGTTGCCACCCTGGCTGGAACCACAAAAGCAAAAAGCTCTGCCACATCAAAATGGCGCTGTTCTTTAGCGGCACGCGCCAAACTTTTTGGCGCACCAGCTTGCCCGGCCAACCGTTCTACCAGAAAACCAGCATGACAAATAATGTGCGGCAGGGCCGAAAGCCTTGCCAAAGCAGCGGCAGGCCCTAAAAACTCTCCGCCCACGTTTGCACCCTGCGCAACAAGCACAGCAGCGGGCGGCAAAGTAAAGGGGTAATCATTGAGGTTCATGGGCACTGACTGTTTAGGAGAGATTGATTTTAAGTCAAAGCCAGATTGCCTTGGCTTTGTCTTAATCTGGGCGGAAAGTTTAAGTGAAATTGTGAAAGGAGCTCTTTATGGATCAGAAAATTATATCGCTATTTGACAAATACACACATGGCGGCATGTCTCGTCGCGATTTTCTCGACAAATTGGGCCAAGCGGCGGGCTCAGCAACCGCTGCTTTGGCTTTGCTTCCACTACTTGAAAATAATTATGCCCAAGCCGCCGTCGTGCCTGAAAATGATCCGCGGTTGCAAATTACCACAGTTGAAATTGCACCGGGAATTAAAGGTCTGATAGCGCTACCCAAAGCCGCAACTGGAAAATTGCCATGTGTATTGGTGATCCACGAAAACCGAGGGTTGAACCCTCATATCCAAGACATTGTAAGGCGCATTGCACTGGAAGGCTATTTAGCCTTTGGCCAGATTATCTCACGGCTGCGGGCGGCACACCCAACAATGAAGACACCGCACGCGACTTGATTGGCAAGCTTACGCCAGCAGAAATCGTGTCGACATCAAAAGCCGCAGCTTCGGCCTTGCGTGGCCATGAGCGCAGCAACGGCAAAGTTGCGGCAATCGGCTTTTGTTGGGGTGGAAGCCAAGTTAATGCCTTGGCGGTGGCTGACCCTGAACTCGCGGCGGGCGTTGCTTATTATGGCCAACAACCCACTGGCGATGATGTCGCAAAAATTAGAGCACCCTTGTTGCTGCACTATGCCGGATTGGATGATCGCATCAATGCCGGCATCAAAGATTTCGAAGCAGCGCTGAAAGCCAATAATAAAACTTACGAACTCTATGTCTATGAAGGTGTAAACCACGCGTTTAACAATGACACCAACCCCGCGCGCTATGACAAGCCCGCCGCTGATCTTGCATGGGGCCGCAGCATGGCATTTTTGAAAAAATACACCACAGCGGGATAAGATTGACCAGTGAAGTGTCCCTCCCTAAAGAGGCCGAACACTTCATTTGGAAAACCCTCTCATGACCACTTCTGCCGCCCTTCGCACTGCTGCCCTTGAATCCAAAGCTTGGCCTTTTGAAGAGGCTCGCAAAATATTAAAGCGCGTCGAAAAATCGGGCCAGAAATCTGTGTTGTTCGAAACCGGTTACGGACCTTCAGGCCTGCCGCACATTGGCACTTTTGGCGAAGTCTCCCGCACAACCATGGTGCGGCGTGCCTTTGAATTGATGAGCGATGTGCCAACGCGCCTTCTGGTGTTTTCTGATGACATGGACGGCATGCGCAAAATTCCAGACAATGTGCCCGATAAATCATTCTTAGAGCCGCATCTTCACAAGCCTTTGACTTCAGTTCCCAACCCATTCGGTGGAGATTACGCAAGCTTCGGCCATCACAACAATGCCATGCTGCGTCGCTTCCTTGATACTTTTGGTTTTCAATATGAATTCGGCAGTGCAACCGACTATTATAAGTCAGGCAAATATGATGATATGTTGATCCGCGCACTGGAAAAATATGATGATATTATGGGCGTGATGTTGCCAAGCCTCGGTGAAGAACGCCAAGCCACCTATTCGCCATTTTTGCCAATCTCGCCAATTTCTGGCCGCGTTCTTTATGTGCCGATGAAAGCCATTGATGCCAAAAAAGGCACAATAACCTTCAATGATGAAGATGGAACCGAAACAACATTGGACGTGCGCGGCGGCAGAACCAAACTGCAATGGAAGCCAGATTTCGGCATGCGCTTTGCGGCTTTGGGCGTAGACTTTGAAATGTTTGGCAAAGACCACCAATCCAATGCACCGATCTATGATCGCAATTGTGAAATTCTGGGCGGGGTGGCACCTGAACATTATGTCTATGAATTATTCTTGGATGACAAAGGCCAGAAGATTTCAAAGTCTAAGGGCAATGGCCTGACGATTGATGAGTGGCTCACCTATGCTGATCCAGACTCCCTGTCGCTTTATATGTATAATCGGCCACGCGAGGCCAAGAAGTTATTCTTTGATGTCATCCCGCGCGCAGTTGATGAATATGCCCAGCATTTGGCAGGCTATCAAAAACAAACTGAAGCCAAAGATCAGTTGATGAACCCCGTCTGGCATATTCATGGTGGCAACCCGCCCAAGCCAGAAACCGGTGGGGTTACTTTTGCATTGTTGCTCAACTTGGTGGCCGTCGCTAACACCGAAGACAAATCTGTGCTTTGGGCATTCTTGAAGCGTTATATGCCCGAGATGGACCCCAGCACTCATCCGCGCCTTGATAAGATGGTGGGTTATGCAATCCGCTATTATCTGGATTTTGTGAAGCCTAACAAAGTCTATCGTGCTTGCACAGAGGATGAAGCAAAGGCGTTGACAGATTTGAACACGGCTCTGGCCGAACTTCCCGAAAGCGCCACACCGGAAGCCATTCAACAAAAGGCCTATGATATCGGCAGGCGCGAACCTTATACCGTAACCCAGAAAGATGGATCAATCGGTGTGGGCCAAACGTGGTTCAACATGCTTTATCAAGTGCTGTTGGGAGAAGAGCGCGGGCCCAGATTTGGTTCCTTCGCCGCACTTTATGGCTTGGCCAATACGCGTGGACTG
>JAYUHQ010000395.1:0-7787 GCA_043766895.1 Aestuariivirga sp. | reverse complement strand
GTTCTCTTGATATTGTTTTCGGTGAGGTAGATCGGTGAGTGTTCGTCGTTTAGATCCCGTCCAACCTGCGTCTTTCTCTTTCACGCCAGACAATTTGTCTTGGGCCAAGAAGACGATGTCGAAATTTCCGAGCGGCAAACAAGCCTCTGCCGTCATCCAACTTTTGTGGCGTGCGCAAGAACAAAATGATGGTTGGGTGTCTCGCCCGGCCATTGAATATGTGGCGCAAATGCTGGGCTTAAGCTTCATTCGCGTTTATGAAGTGGCCACGTTTTACACCATGTTCCAGCTCTCACCCGTGGGCCGCAAGGCGCATATTCAAGTGTGTGGAACCACACCTTGCATGTTGCGCGGGTCAGAAGATTTGATGGACGTGTGCAAGAAACACATTCACCCAGAGCCACACCACATCTCGGCTGATGGCAATATGTCTTGGGAAGAAGTTGAGTGTTTAGGTTCATGCGTAAACGCGCCGATGATCCAAGTGTGGAACGACACTTATGAAGATCTAACCCCTGAAACCTTAGAAAAACTGCTGGCAGATTTCCAAGCCGGCAAAGCCATAAAAACCGGCCCACAGAATGGCCGCCAATTCTCGATGGCAATAGGTGGCGCGTCAACACTTACTGACAAAACGCTTTACAACAAACAACGCACCTTCACTCGGGTTGAAGCGCCTCCCCCGCCACCGCCAGCAGTGGCACCAGCGGCTGCAGCAGCCCCAACAACAACAACTGCGCCCGCCGCCCCCGTGCCTGTTGCCGCGCCAGCAGTTGTTGCGGCATCGGTTACAACCAATAAGCCCGTAATTTCGCGCGTTGCAAAAGTTGATGTTGCGCCAGCCGCAACCAAGCGCGAAGCAGGCAAGCCAGAACTTTTGAAAAAGCCTCGTGCTGGCAGCAAAGCCGATGATCTGAAACTCATCTGGGGCGTTGGCCCCGCGTTTGAAAAACTGCTGAACAAAGTGGGCGTGTGGCACTTTGATCAAGTGGCATCATGGAATGCCGCTGACATCAAACATGTGGATGCACTGCTCAAAGGCTTTCATGGCCGCATCGTCCGTGATGAATGGGTGAAACAAGCCAAAAAATTGGCCAAAGGCTGGCGGCCAGATAATGCCGTTGGCGATAAGCCGCCCGTATCAAAGAAAGCGAAGAAATAGATCATGCTCGCTGATAAAGATCGCATTTTTACAAACCTCTATGGCCTCCATGATTGGGGCTTGGAAGGCGCTAAACAGCGTGGCTGTTGGCTCGACACAAAGTCCTTCATCGACAAGGGCCGTGATTGGATTGTGAATGAAGTGAAAGCCTCGGCCCTTCGTGGCCGTGGCGGCGCTGGCTTCCCCACTGGTTTGAAATGGAGCTTCATGCCCAAGGTTGTGGGCGAACGCCCGCATTATCTGGTTGTGAACGCCGATGAGTCTGAGCCTGGCACCTGCAAAGACCGTGAGATTATGCGCCATGATCCGCATTTGCTGGTGGAAGGTTGTTTGCTGGCCGGCATGGCCATGGCTTGCAATGTTGGCTATATTTATGTGCGCGGCGAATATATTCGTGAACGTGAACGCCTCCAAGCCGCTATTGACCAAGCCTATGAAGCCCGCCTGATTGGCAAGAACAACATTCATGGCTGGGATTTTGATTTGTACGTTGCCCATGGTGCGGGCGCCTATATTTGCGGTGAAGAAACCGCCATGCTTGAAAGCTTGGAAGGCAAAAAAGGCCAACCGCGCATGAAGCCGCCATTCCCCGCCAACGTGGGCCTTTATGGCGCGCCGACAACGGTGAACAATGTTGAATCCATCGCCGTGGCCGGAACAATTTTGCGCCGCGGTGCCACATGGTTTAATTCCATCGGCACACCCAACAATGTTGGCACAAAACTGTTCTGCATTTCGGGCCATGTCAACACGCCATGCAATGTGGAAGAAGCTTTGGGCGTTACCTTCCGCGAATTGATTGAAAAACATTGCGGTGGTGTGCGCGGTGGGTGGGATAATTTGCTGGCGGTTATTCCTGGCGGATCATCGGTGCGCATGGTTCCAGCCGCACAAATTATCGACACGCCGATGGATTTTGACTCGCTTTCAAAATTGCGTTCGGGCCTTGGCACGGCTGCGGTGATCGTGATGGATAAATCTACTGATTTGATCAAGGCGATTGCCCGTCTCTCAAAATTCTACATGCATGAATCTTGCGGCCAATGCACCCCATGCCGCGAAGGCACGGGCTGGATGTGGCGCGTGATGACGCGCATGGTTGAAGGCCGCGCCGAAAAACGCGAAATTGATATGTTGTTGGAAGTGACAAAACAAATCGAAGGCCACACCATCTGTGCGTTGGGTGACGCAGCGGCATGGCCCATCCAAGGCCTGATCACGCATTTTAGGCCGCTGATCGAAGACCGCATCGACCAATATACCTATCGCTCAACCAAAGATGGCGCTGTGCGCGACCCTCTTACCTTGCAAGCGGCGGAGTAGGGCGGATGGGCAACGATTCAGTCATCGATTTGCTTGGAATGGCAGTGCCCTTGGCTGTTTTGGTGTTGCTTGTTCTTGCAGTAATTTGGTTCAAGAAGGCCAAGAACGACAAGTCGAAGAGTCGTGAATTGCTAGGCGTCGGCGGGTGGATGGTACTGCCAGTATTAGGTTTTATCGGAACAATTGCGCTAACACTTTACAATCTGATTCCGGTAATGTGGCAATGGGAAAGCCTTAAAGCAATCTTTGCAGGCTCTACCCCCGAACTAGCTGAATTGCGCTTGCCTACGGCACTTTCGGTGATATTCGGTATCGGAGTACTTGTTAGCGGCGCAATGTGCTTATACCGAGTTTTTGTGACCAAACGCGGTGTGCGGCAGATAATTTCAATCCACTATCCTGTACTCGTCGTTGCGGTCTTTATTGATTATTGGGCGGAAATTCGTTTGGCAGAAGTCTTGCCTGATACTCCAGCCGACCCTAAAAGTTTACCACATGCCGTGAGGACATTGTTTTTAGCGCTAATTTGGATGCGATACTTTTGGAGTTCAGAACGGGTTAAAAATACGTTTGACCAGCAAATTGTACCCGTAGGTTTTGGAGGGGTTGATGCACCTCGCTGAACTCAACATCGGCAAATTCAAATATCCAACATCGGATGTGCGGATGGCTGGGTTTATGGATAATCTGGATCGGGTGAATGCTCTGGCTGAACGTGCCGAAGGATTTATCTGGCGCTTGAAAACCGATGGCAGCAACAATGCCACCGACATTCGTTATGGTGATAACGATTTTGCGGTGAATATGTCGGTGTGGAAAGATGCAAAATCTTTAGAAAATTACGTGTTCAAAACCGTTCATGTGCAAATTTATAAATCGCGCGCCGATTGGTTTGAAAAAATGGAAAAGCCCCACATGGTGTTTTGGTGGGTGCCCGAAGGTTATATTCCGCCCCTGTCTGAGGCGATCGACAAGTTAGAATATTTGCAAACAAACGGCCCCAGCGAACAAGCGTTTGGTTGGGCCGAAGTGATGGATGTGGAACGCATGCGTTCCTTGAGGTGTGCATAATGCCAAAGATTAAAATAGATGGCGTAGAAATTGACGTTGAAAACGGCCTCACACTTTTGCAAGCATGTGAGCAAGCGGGCGCTGAAGTGCCGCGTTTTTGTTTCCATGATCGGCTTTCCATCGCTGGCAATTGCCGCATGTGTTTGGTTGAAGTGAAGGGCGGCCCGCCAAAGCCACAGGCCTCTTGCGCCATGTCTGTCAACGATTTGCGCCCTGGTCCAAACGGCGAACCGCCTGAAGTTTTCACCAAAACCCCCATGGTGAAAAAAGCCCGTGAGGGTGTTATGGAATTTTTGTTAATCAACCACCCGCTGGATTGCCCGGTGTGTGACCAAGGTGGCGAGTGCGATTTGCAAGATCAAGCCATGGCTTACGGCAAATCCTCCAATCGCTTTGTGGAAAACAAACGTGCTGTGGAAGAAAAATATTTAGGCCCGCTGGTTAAAACTGAAATGAACCGCTGCATTCAATGCACGCGTTGTGTGCGCTTCACCACCGAAGTGGCGGGCATTGAAGAAATGGGTCTTACAGGCCGTGGCGAAGATGTGGAAATCACCACATACTTAAACAAGGCCATCAATTCAGAACTGCAAGGCAATATCATTGATTTGTGCCCGGTTGGTGCCTTGACCTCCATGCCTTATGAATTCAAGGCGCGGCCATGGGAATTGCGCAAAACCGAAACCATTGATGTGATGGATGCGGTGGGTTCCAACATTCGGGTCGATGTGCGTGGCCGCGAAGTGATGCGCATTCTGCCGCGCACCCATGAAGATGTGAATGAAGAATGGATCAGCGATAAAACACGCTTCGTTTTTGATGGTTTGAAGACACAGCGTTTAGATCAACCCTTTGTGCGCGATATGGGCAAACTGCGCCCCGCAACCTGGGCTGAAGCATTAAGCCGCGCCGCCACAAAAATTAAATCAGCCAAGCCTGAACGCGTTGGCATTTTGCTCGGTGATCTGGTTTCGGCGGAAGAAGCCTTTGCTTTGAAAGAATTGGCGTTAAGTTTGAAGTTCAACAACATTGATTGCCGCCAAGATGGCACCCCCTTGGGCGAACATGGCGGCCGCGCTGGCTATCTGTTTAATTCGTCGATCGCTGGAATCGATCAAGCTGATGCGATTATGTTGATCGGCACTAACCCGCGCCTTGAAGCGCCCGTTCTCAACGCCCGCATTAAAAAGCGCAGCAATCTTGGTGGTTGTTTGATTGGCGTTGTGGGTGAACAAGCTGATCTGACTTACAAATACACCTATCTCGGCGCGGGCCCAGAATCTCTACAACAATTTACCGACCATCCACCGGCCAACAAACAAAAGCCCATGTTCATCATCGGGCAGGGTGCTCTCGCTCGCCCCGATGGCGCGGCCATTTTGGCCATGTTGCAAAAAGCGGCTGTTTCCCTAGGCGTGATCAAAGACGGTTGGAATGGCTTTAACATTCTCCACACCGCTGCTGGCCGTGTTGGTGCAATTGATGTGTGTGCACTTCCCGGTGAAGGCGGCATGAATACGAATGCTATGCTTAGCGCCGCCAATGCGGGCGACATGGATGTGTTGCTGCTTGCAGGCGCAGATGAAATTGACACAACCAAACTTGGCAAAACCTTTGTGATTTATATCGGCAGCCACGGTGATGCTGGTGCTGCGCGTGCTGATGTTATTCTGCCCGGCGCTGCCTATACTGAAAAATCTGGCACCTATGTGAACACAGAAGGCCGCGCCCAAATGGCATTGCGCGCCGCATTCCCACCCGGTGAAGCCAGAGAAGATTGGGCCATCATTCGCGCCTTGTCTGAAGAGCTTGGCGCAAAACAGCCTTTCAACACTTTAGAAGAACTGCGCGCCGCAATGTATAAAATTGCGCCACAGCTGGCAGCACTTGATCAGTTTCACAAGGCCGATGCAGCAGCGCTGAATGAATTGCAAAACGTATCTGGCAAAGCCTCGAACGCGCCCTTTGCTTCGCCAGTAAAAGACTTCTATTTCACCAATCCAATCGCGCGCGCATCGCGCACAATGGCGCAATGTTCAGCCATTAAAAACGATCAAAAAATGCAGGCGGCGGAATAATCATGGTTGAAGCACTTGTCCTCATCGCCTGGATCGCACTGCAAAGCGTGGTGCTGTTAATTGCTGTGCTGATTGCTGTGTCGTTTCTGATTTATTTTGATCGTAAAGTTTGGGCCGCTGTGCAAATGCGCCGTGGGCCAAACGTGGTTGGCCCTTGGGGCTTGCTGCAATCATTCGCTGATCTCATTAAATTTGCGCTGAAAGAAGTTATCATTCCTGATGGCGCCAACAAAGGCGTGTTCGTGATTGCACCCATTGTAACGGCATTGCTTGCCCTTGCGGCGTGGGCGGTGATTCCGCTCAACGAAGGCTGGGCCGTGGCCAATATCAATGTTGGCATTCTTTATCTCTTTGCGCTGTCGTCCTTAGGTGTTTATGGCATCATCATGGGCGGCTGGGCTTCGAACTCTAAATATCCATTCTTGTCAGCGCTGCGTTCTGCGGCGCAAATGGTGTCTTACGAAGTCTCCATCGGCTTTGTCATCATCACCGTTTTGTTGTGTGCTGGTTCATTAAACCTCACAGATATTGTCCACGCCCAACACCATGGCCTTGGCACAAAGCTTGGCCTGCCTTCATCGTTCCTCGATTGGTATTTCATCCCGCTGTTTCCGATGTTTGTGGTTTTCTTCATTTCAGCGCTGGCCGAAACCAATCGCCCTCCATTCGATTTGGTGGAAGCAGAATCCGAATTGGTTGCGGGCTTCATGGTTGAATATTCTTCAACGCCCTATTTGCTGTTCATGCTGGGCGAATATGTGGCCATCACCATGATGTGCGCCATGACGTCGATTTTATTTTTGGGTGGCTGGTTGCCGATTATCAATGTGGCACCTTTCACGTGGGTTCCCGGCGTTATCTGGTTCCTGATCAAACTGGTTTTCGTGTTTTTCATGTTCGCCATGGTGAAGGCGATTGTGCCGCGCTATCGTTATGATCAATTGATGCGTCTGGGTTGGAAAGTGTTTCTGCCCATGTCTCTCGCTTGGGTGGTCATCACCTCTGGCGTATTAGTTTATATGGGATGGTTGCCATCATGAGCATGTCTTTAACCGGCGTAGGCCGCCAACTTTTCCTCAAAGAATTTGTGAAAGCCACGTGGCTTGCCCTTAAATATCTTGTGGCCCCCAAAGCCACGTTGAATTATCCGCATGAAAAGGGCCAACTCAGCCCACGTTTTCGCGGTGAACATGTGCTGCGCCGCTATCCCAATGGCGAAGAACGCTGCATCGCTTGCAAATTGTGTGAAGCAATTTGCCCTGCCCAAGCCATAACCATAGAAGCAGGCCCGCGCCGCAATGACGGCACACGCCGCACCACACGCTATGATATTGATATGACCAAATGTATTTATTGCGGCTTCTGCCAAGAAGCTTGCCCGGTGGATGCCATCGTTGAAGGCCCGAACTTTGAATTTGCCACTGAAACCCGCGAAGAACTGATGTTCAACAAAGAAAAGCTTCTGGCCAATGGCGACAGATGGGAACGCGAAGTGGCGCGAAACTTAGCGCTCGACGCGCCGTATCGGTAAGGGGAAAATTATGGCAACTGTTTTCTTCTTTTATCTTTTCGCCTGTGTGGCCATCGCCAGCGCCGTGTTGGTGATCACGGCCAAGAACCCGGTTCATTCGGTGTTGTTCTTGATCTTGTGTTTTTTCAACGCCGCCGGTCTGTTCATATTGCTGGGCGCTGAATTCCTCGCCATGATTTTGGTGGTGGTTTATGTCGGCGCCGTCGCTGTGCTGTTCCTTTTCGTGGTGATGATGCTGGATGTGGATTTTGCCGAACTGCGCGAAGGCATGTTGAGTTACATGCCGATTGGCTTGGTGATTGGAATCATTCTGCTGGTCGAATTGGTTTTGCTTTATGGCACATGGCAGATAGCGCCAGATTTGGTGGCCCACGCCGCGGTGGTTGACCCGCATGCGCTCACCAACACCCAAGCCTTGGGCTTGGTGCTGTACACGAAGTATGTCTATTTCTTCCAAACTGCCGGCCTCATTTTACTCGTGGCCATGATCGGCGCAATTGTGCTGACACTGCGTCACAGAACCGGCATCAAGCGCCAGGTGGTGGCCGACCAAGTGGCACGCGGACCAGCCACAGCCATGGAAATTAAAAAAGTAAAATCAGGGGAGGGGATTTGATGATCA
>JAYUHQ010000394.1:0-7788 GCA_043766895.1 Aestuariivirga sp. | reverse complement strand
GGGCTTTTTTTTGAAAACGTGCAAACGCTTGCACGGCTTCAAAAACAATAAGCCTAAGCCAGTTCTTTGGCGGAGGAATTAAAAAATAAAGCCTGGCTCACCAGCGCTTTGACCATATCGGGCAAAAAAGGCTTCGTGATCAGGAATGCCGGTTCGGGCTTTTCGCCCGTCAACAGGCGTTCAGGATAAGCAGTGATGAAAATTACCGGTAAACTTTTGTTCAATAAGATCTTGTTCACAGCATCAATGCCGGAACTGCCGTCAGCCAACTGAATATCAGCCAAAACCAAGTCAGGCTTGGTGTTCGATGCCAGTTGAATGGCTTCTTGTTCAGTTCGCGCCACGCCTACAACGCGGTGGCCAATGCTTTCCAAAATATATTCCAAGTCCATGGCGATCATGGGCTCGTCTTCAATAATCATCACATCACTTGACACGTCATCGAATATGGCGAGTGCTGCTTCGTCCAACAGGCTTTGTGTCTCAACACTTGAAATGCCCAGAATTTTTGCAATGTCGTCAGGGTTGAAGCCCTCAACCGCCAAAAGCAAATAGGCCTGTCTTGCCACGGCAGACATTTTAGATAATCTTTTGTGCGCCGTTTCTTCCAAGGCATTGGAATAATGGCCGTCGTGCAAATCCAGCGATGCCGTTTCCCACAAGCGACAAAAATTTTGATAAAGCGAAATTCTAATATCTGATCCTGCATCAATATTTGTGGGATCGCCGATTATTTCTTCCAACAATGCCGCCACATAGGCATCTCCACTCGATTGATTGCCACTCAATGCTCGTGAGAAGCGTCTTAAATATGGAAGATGGGAAGCAATATTCGCTGAAAGTGACATTTTATTGAACCCCTTGTGCTGCTTTCAGATGTGCGGCTTTCAGAATGGGCAACCGATTTAAATTTGATTGACAGTGGTTGAACGTTTCAACGTTCGAACAGTTCCAAGCCAAACTCTATTTTTTTGATGATGACGGCGCCTGATTGAGGGTGTGACTTTGGAGGGGCGCGCATCCATGTAATGTGAGATGGTGCACTTAAAATGATGCCAAAACCTTAAGGGGAACTCGACGGTCGTTCCCCTTGGATATTCGTGGCACCAGAAGCTATTATTTGCTTCGGCGTGAAGTTTTTTCGTCATAAAATGCCGGCAGCAATGTACCCAAAACAGCGCCGATACCCAAACCTAACGCGCTCAATATCAGGGGCTTTTCGCGCAGATAATCTCGCACAGGACCGGTATCGGGCATTTCAAGTTTGCGAATATTGTTGGGCAAGGCATCAGCTGCACGATTTGCCCATTGTGGCAAATGATCTAGCGCGTCTCGTCCACGAGTTAATATACTTCTTTGACCATTGCTTTGCCTTGAAGATCTGCCGCTGCGCTTCAGACCCACTTTAGCAGATTTTGCATTTTTAGAAGATGCCTTGGTGCTTTTAGGCAATGGCATCTTGGCCCCGGTTGACTGTTTTGACCTATCGCCATCTGAGGCGTGTGTTTCTGCTTTCATTTCTACTCTCCTTGTTATGCGAGTGTGAACAGGATTCAATCTATAACAACTATCGTTGCACTTCAGCGCTCAACGAAGTTCTGGGCATCGCGCGATGCAGATGCAAAGTGCCCGAGCACCTAACGCCTCAAGCATGAAGGTGCTCTGTTCCGTTGTTTCTCGGCCGTTTAACTGCCGCCTTTTTTTGTCCCTCACCACGCTTTTTTTGTGGCATATCCGAAGTTCGGCGGTTTGGCATCAACATGCGCGTTGCCGCTAGGCCCGCAGCCATACTGACGCACAATGTAGCCAAGGGCCTGCGGCGTGCAAAATTTCCAGCATCTTGAATCATCTGTTCGGCGTTGCTGTGAATCATATAATCGGCAAAATCTTCCATTGATTCAGATGCAAGATGAACTTGTTCGCTGATCGTCGGCAGATTGGGGATTGATGCTGCGTACTCACGCGTTGCTTCGGCAATGGCGTTAAGCTTGTCAACCCCATCGGCTTTACGAGAGCGCAAAAGCGTATCAACTAAACCAATGACATCCTCGAAAATACGAGACCGAGTTTCTGTTGAACGGGGCTTCGATTGCGATCGCGCTTTACGGGATGAACTGCGATTTTTTGATTTTGCATTTTTGGTGACCATCTCATACCTCTTTATTTTCACTTATAATTGCTGCATATTTCATGGATAATGCCATCGCGATCATTTGGTTCCACAGAAATGGACTAGATGATTTAAAATTTTAAGCGTGAAAACAACGTGCAGGATTGGGCATATATTTTACACCGCTTCTGGAACGAACACTGTGGTTCAAGGATTGTTATTTTTGAGTGTTTTTTGTTGCCTTTAAGTTTATTTATGGACGGATTGAAGAAAGAGTGCCTGAGCCAATTTCAAATGCGCCCGTCTTGACAACATCCATGGCGGATAGCGAAGAACGCTTGAGGTTGGCCACAGAAGCGGCAGATATGTTTGCTTGGGAACTTGATTTCACCGAAAATGAAATTATTTGGGCCACCAATTCCGCCAAAGTGATTGGTTGTTCTGCAAGCGAACTTTCTTCAGATACTAAGTTGGCCAATTTTTTCGTCCATCCGGATGATCGCTTGCCCTTGATGTCAAAATTTACCCTTGCCTTAGAAAATGGTGAAGAGAATTTCGATTTCGACTTTCGCGGAAACTCGGCCGACCCCTATCGGCGGTTTTGGAATGTGCGGGGCAAGTTTATCAAAAATGATGCCGGTGTTGTTGTTCGTGCGATCGCCGCCACGCAGAATATTACTGAACGTAAAACCATTCAGGAGGCTTTGCGCTTAGGGGTTGAGCGCTTGGAAACTGCCGAAGATGCAGCTGGTGCGGTGGTTTATGACGTTGATTTAAAAACAAATACCGTTTGGCGCAGCAAAAGCGCTTCGCGAATTCTGGGGTGGTCTGCCGATGAAATCGGTTCTAAACAAGAAGATTGGGCAAAGCTTCGCCATCCACATGACACGGAAAAACTGATGAAATTGACGTTGCAAGACTATCTGCAACCAAATGACTCGTATGTTTTAGAATATAGAATTAGGCACCGCGATGGCCACTATGTCTGGCTTTTGGACTCAGGGAAGGTGTTTCGAAATTCGTCCGGCGAGATTATTCGGATGGCTGGCGCATCGATTGACATTTCACATCGTAAAAAAATTGAAGCTTCAGTCAATCGATTGGTCAATCTCATTGATTTGTCATTCGAGCCCATTTTTGTCTGGCATCCTGAAAAAGGCATTGTCGAATGGAACCGGGGAGCTGAAAATCTTTATGGATTTTCAAAAAATGAAGCAATCGGTCGCTCTAGCCATGATTTACTTCAAACCCGCTCAAGTATTTCGACCCCAGAACTATTACAAATTTTACGCGTTGGGCGAAGTTGGACCGGTGAACTCGAGCATCGCGCCAAAGACGGCAGGCAAATCTTTGTGGAAAGCCGCCATCAGGCGATTGAAAGTGATGGCGATTGGTTGGTTATGGAAACCAATCACGATATTACCCAGCGCCGCGAAACAGAGGCATTTAACGCTCGGATGTCGGCTGTGGCGTTGGCCTCGCATGACGCTTTGTTCAGCACATCGTTAGAGGGCATTATAGAAACTTGGAATCCTGCCTGCACCCGCCTGTTTGGCTATTCTGCCGAAGAAGCCATCGGTCAACACGTCAGCATTGTTGCCGAACCTTCTCAACAAAAAAAACAAATGAAATATATTCTTGAAGCCGGCACTGGGCAAACGGTGGGCCCCTACGAAGCCAGGCGCGTGCGTAAAGACGGTACCCAAGTTTATGTATCAGTGGCCATGGCACCGATAAAGTTAGCAAATGGAAAAACAGTTGCCGTTTCGGTGGTGAAGCACGACATCACAGAACGGCGCGAATGGGAAGCGCGGCAGCGCCTGATGAATTTGGAATTAGCCCATCGCACCAAAAACTCTTTCGCTGTTTTACAGGGAATTTTGCGATCGACATTGCGCACATCCGAAAATCCGCAAGCCTTTGCCCAAGCTTTTGAAGGACGACTTCATAGTTTAGCCGCCGCGCAAGATGTACTTTCAGCCAGTGATTGGAAGGGCGCAGAGCTTGGCGCCTTGGCCAGATTGCAATTGTCGGCTTATGCAAAAAACAATGATAATCGGATCGACGTGTCTGGCCCAGTGGTCAATTTGTCAGCTGAATATGCCGCTCCGTTCAGCCTTATTTTTAATGAATTGGCAACAAACGCATTAAAATATGGAGCACTTTCTGTGCCCACAGGAAATGTTCAACTTTATTGGCGAACCGAAAAATATCTCAACTCAAAGATCACCATCTTTCTCACATGGCGTGAGCGTGGCGGCCCGCCACCATCCCAAGATATAAGGCCAAGATTCGGTGCGGTGCTCATTGAAAAAAGTTTGGCCGGAGTAAAAGTAAAAAATACATATGAACCTGAAGGTTTTACCTGCACGATTGAAATTACCTTAAACAAGGCACTCAAAATAAAAACGCCGCGCAAATCTGAAAACAAATTGCAAGCCAAACACACTCAAATCTGAATTTCTAGTTCAGGATCCATCGAAATTTATTACATGGCAACTTTGCCATGGGCTTTTGGATCTTCATCAGGCTGCTTTCCTTGAACATAAGCTTTTGCCGCATTAAACACATAGGCAATGCCATGCATGCCTGAATTATCCCAAAACTCGGCTTGGGTTGGTGTTACGGTTATGATGCAGATATTGGGGTCATCTTTGCCCTCTGGAAACCACACACGCCAAGCTTCCGACCACAGCCGATCAACCAATTTAGCATCGTTTTCAATCGCGGCAGTACCTTCGAGTGTGAGGAATCGAGACGACTTCTGAAACACCAAATGAACTTGGTCATCAACGGAAATTTCTTCAATTTTTGGCGAAACAAGAGAAGATGCAAAACGCAACAAACCATCAGTGCCAGTTTCTGCAATTTGCATGGGGCGCATGTGCAATTTTCCACGTGCCGGATGTGTAATCATCATTGCAGTTTCAAAATGTTTCAATAAATCTTTTACATGTTCTACGGGTTTCTGGGCCATCTTGAACTCCTATCAACCACTATGGCTATTGATTATCGAAAACCAGCAACAGCCGCTGCGAGGGGAGCAAGGGTCATCACTGCTGCGAGCAGAACCGCCACAAGATCCAGCGTTTGCAACGTTGCTATGTCATAGCCAGATGAAGTTCCATATCGCCCAGTGCGCTGCTCCACAAAACTGGTGCGTTCACCCATATCGTTTCCTAAAGTCGATGATCTTACGCCCCGTTCATCGTTTTCAAAATTGCGTTCTAAATTTGTCATTGCAGTTCTCCATGTTGTTAAAAAAATGAAATGTGAACTCAACAACACGGGTTCACCAATAATGGTTCCAACGTTTTAAAGCCTGTAATTTTTTTTACAAAAAGGAACTTCAATTGCCGCTCTGAGTTTTGGCGGTGGGCGATCAAGTTGGTGCCATGCCAATTTTCGGCCCGCAAAAGTGGAAAGGAAATATTATGCAGAATAAAGATGGAAATAAGGGTTCCAAATCACTCAAAAGCGACAAAGGAAGTTCGCGCGATTCTGATCAAGACAACAAGCGTGGTGGCAGCCATTCTTCAGGGCAGGGCAGCAAGGGCGGTTCGTCTGGTTCCCATTCTGAAGACCAAGGCAGCGGAACTTCGCGTTGATGCGTCAACGAAAGGGGAAGGCTTTTGCCTTCCCCTTGTTTAGAGCATTTTCCAATAACAAGTCTGGTGATTGGTTGCACCCAATGTTGAAACTAAAAGGAGACCACCATGCCTGCCAAATCAAAAGCCCAACAGAAAGCCGCTGGTGCAGCATTGGCTGCAAAAAAAGGCGACACGCCTGCAAAGAGTCTTAAAGGCGCATCTTCGGAAATGTATAATTCAATGTCAAAAAAACAGCTTGAGGAATTGGCAAGCACCAAACAGGCCGGATTGCCTGAGCATAAAGGTTGAGCTTTCGTTGCCTGAGCTCAAGCTTCATTGTCAGTGGGGTAAACGCCCGAAAGCACCAATTTGAAATGGTCTTTGATATTTTCGTTGCAATTGCATGCTCGGCGGATAAGGGCTTGGCGATTGTTGATAATAATTTTGCCGCGTTTAACTTTCAACACATTGTCGTCCTTAAGTGTTCTAATAACCCGGCTAATATAGCTTCTGCCCACACCCATCATTGCCGAAAGCCTATCCTGGGTGAGTGGAACTTCTTCATTGTTGGTTCTTTCGACGGCGGCATTGATCCACTTGCAGGTTCTCTGTTCAATTGTGTGCGCGGCGTTGCATGCCGTTGCTTGGAAGATCTGCGCCACCATGCAATCGGCATAGCGCGCAAAAAGGCCATCAAGCGACCGCGATTTCAACTTCGACGCTTCTAGAACTGCGAGGGGTATAGTGACGAAATCACCACCAAATTGCACCAGAATACGCGAATAGGCCGGCAGTCGCCCTTGGCTCACAATGCCCCCCACAGCGCCCTCTCGGCCCACCAAAGTAATTTCAATGGCCTTGCCATCTTCCATGTCGATGACAAATGACACCAAAGTTGGACCACAGGGAAAGTAAACAGTTTCAACATTCTGCCCCGGATTATAAAGTGGCGCGTTGTCTGGCGCGCGAAATGACTTCAGATGTGGCACAATTAATTCTACGTCGGCGCGCCGCAGATGTCGCAATAGGTTATTGTTTTGCCAATCTACGTCTTGTGTATCGCCTGGCATAAATTTCCTTTCCGCAAGTGCACAAGTGCACAGACTTTCTGGCAGCCACTCTGTATTCATTTACACATTAGGGTTCCATCTTCGCCGAAAGGGGTTTTGCGAGCCGCTTGCACGCCACCGCTTTTCCGCTGAATTGCGCCCGTATATCGAGTTGGAAGTTATAACGTCTTGCCTTGGTCTTCGTTCCATCGCTCGGCTATGGCGATTTTGGTTTCGGGGCTTTTAAAACAATCTTGAAAGCCAACATGCATTTGAAAAAAAGTTGTTTCTGAGAACATGAATGACACGTTTAAAATAGCTGAATTTCTCGAAAAGGGTGTTCATGCCCTGATACTGGAAGACAACGCGTTGATTGCATTGGATATCGAATCCTTGCTGGGCACCATGGGCGTTTCACGCGTGAGTTCTGTTCCGAA
This sequence comes from Aestuariivirga sp., assembly GCA_043766895.1. Taxonomy (GTDB): domain Bacteria; phylum Pseudomonadota; class Alphaproteobacteria; order Rhizobiales; family Aestuariivirgaceae; genus Aestuariivirga. Next base: position 602 of record JAYUHQ010000394.1, on the reverse strand, counting down.
TATTGAAACTGCATTGAAAATTATGTCGGAAGATAGACCTGATTTTGCACTTGTTGAATATTATATCGGTCAGCAAACCACTGTGGAACTTGCCGAAGCGCTGTTCACATTGAACATTCCGTTCGCCTTTGTAACGGGGATTGCGGCGCCACTGAAATTGCCACCCACTTTGAAAAATTCGGTCGTGCTTTCAAAACCCTTTGCGCACGGCGAATTTAATTCATTGGTGCAAGGCTTTCTGGAAATGATTCAACTTTCAACTTCACAGTACAAAACGGGCTAATGCCCGCAGCATAACTGTTATATTGACACACCACCTCTGAGCGCACCAAATTATTCTTTGTGCAAAATGCCATCATTTAAATGCGCGGCTGAGAAACATTGAACCCGCCATGCCAAATCGCCATTGCAAATCTATCGCGCGGCTAATGCCAATGCGCTTGCCACTCATCGTTTTAACTTCTGCGTTAAGGTGCAGTTCAAAGGGTGGCTTTGCAAGGGATTGGCCGTTCAGGCTGTGATCGATTGCCAATGCTTGGGCGAGGCGGCCGGGGCCTGCACAGAGCAATCGCGGATCACTCAATCCGCGGCGATGTTGCATT
>JAYUHQ010000393.1:0-2954 GCA_043766895.1 Aestuariivirga sp. | reverse complement strand
AAACCTGCGGCACGAATTTTTTCGGCAAACACTTCCTGCTTGGGAAACATGCGAATGCTTTCCACCAGATACCGATAGGGCTGGCCATCACCAGTTACAACTTTACCCACAGCGGGAATGACAGTGAAGGAATAAGCATCATAGATTTTTTGAAGCACGTCATTGTTCATGTGTGAAAATTCAAGGCACAAAAACCGTCCGCCGGGCTTTAGAACGCGGTAGGCTTCCGCCAAGGCTTTATCAATGTGGGTGACGTTGCGAATGCCGAAAGCAATTGTATAGGCATCAAAGCTGCAATCAGGGAAGGCCAGTTCTTCGGCATTGCCCACGGTGAAATCACATTTGCTTAACCGCCCTTCTGCTTGGCCGCGTTTTTTTCCTTCGGCAACCATATGCGGCGAAATATCAGCAATGGTCACATGGGTTTGCGGGCCACCTGCATCCATAATTTTAAAGGCAATATCGCCGGTGCCGCCAGCCACATCCAAACTGTGAAAAGGTTTGTTTTTGGGCGGGTTGAGCATGGTAATCATATCATCCTTCCACAATCGGTGGAGGCCTGACGACATTAAATCATTCATCTTGTCATAATCAGCCGCCGCTTTGGAAAAGACGTCGTTGACCAAGCCTTGCTTTTCAGCTGTGGGCACATCGCGAAAGCCGAAGCTTGCTGTGGATTGAGAATTGCTCATATCTGACAAGATAGTGCATTTTGGCTGAGACTTCTATTGCCACAAGGGCCGCAGTTTGGTTACAGGGTTAACCATGCCAGAATTGCCCGAAGTTGAAACGGTTAAACGTGGACTAGAGCCTATTCTTATGGGCCGGACGATCACCCGCGTTGAACTGCGCCGGGCCAATTTGCGCTTTGCCTTTCCCGATGGATTTGTGGGCGCTTTGGAAGGTTCAAGGGTTTTAAGCCTTTCACGCCGCGCCAAATATATCGTGATCAACTTCGAGCACGACCTAAGCTTGATTGTGCATTTGGGCATGACGGGAAGGTTTACGGCGATTACGGCTTCTGGCCAGAATAATCTGGGCGAATTTTATTTTGCGACAGGTTCGGGGCAGGCAGCAGACGGTCTGCATGATCATGTGGTGTTGCATTTGGATAATGGCACCAAGCTTATTTACAATGATCCACGGCGTTTTGGCATGATGGACATAGCCACTTCATCGGCTTTGCACGAGCATCGTTTGCTGAAAGACATTGGGGTGGAGCCTTTGGGCAACGCGTTGTCATCAGCCTATGTGGCGGAAAAATTCAAAGGCAAATCTGCGCTCTTAAAAGCGGCTTTGCTTGATCAACAGATTATCGCGGGCCTTGGCAATATTTATGTGTGTGAAGCATTGCACCGCGCCAAACTTTCGCCCACGCGCACAGCCGGAACATTAAAACTGGGCGACAAGCGGCTTGATGAACTGATCCGCCATATTCGTGATATTTTGCATGAGGCAATCTTATCAGGCGGTTCCACATTGCAAGACTTTCAAGGAACCGATGGCGAAAAGGGTTCTTACCAGCAGCGTTTTTTGGCTTATGATTGCGAAGGCAAGGATTGTTCCTGCGGCGGCACGATCAAGCGCATTGTGCAATCTGGTCGCTCAACCTTTTATTGCCCAACATGTCAGAAGTGAAGCCGATGATTTACGAAAATATTTTAATCGAAACCAAAAACCACGTTGGCATTATCACGTTCAATCGGCACAAAGCGCTGAATGCTTTGAACAACCAGTTGATTGATGAAATGAACAACGCGCTGGACGCCTTCGAAGCTGATGCCGCAATCCATGTGATTATGCTGACAGGAAGTGAAAAGGCTTTTGCGGCGGGCGCTGATATTCGAGAGATGAAAGATCTAACAACCGCACAAGCCAAAGCCGAAAAATTTCTTTCAAACTGGGACCATATCAACACAATCACCAAACCTTTGGTTGCCGCAGTTTCAGGATTTGCGTTGGGCGGCGGCTGTGAATTTGCCTTGGCCTGTGATGTGATCATTGCGGGCGAGAATGCAAAATTTGCGCTGCCTGAAACGGGGCTTGGCATTATTCCTGGTGGTGGTGGCACGCAACGCTTGGCCAGAGCGGTGGGCAAAGTTCGGGCGATGGATATGATTCTAACGGGTCGCATGATTGATGCCGCCGAAGCATTGTCGATGGGGCTTATCTCTCGCGTGGTGCCGACAGCAGCATTGATGCAGGAAGCGCTGGCTGTGGCCAACAAAATTGCTGCCTTATCTTTGCCTGTCGCGCGTGCTGCAAAACGCGCAGTGAAGGCAACGCAGGAAATGCCTTTGTCAGAGGGATTAAAACGAGAACGCGAATTGATTTATGCGTGCTTTGATTTAGAAGACCAAAAAGAAGGCATGAATGCATTCTTAGAAAAACGGAAGCCCGTGTTTAAAGGACGATAAAAGTCTCGTTAAACTGGTCGCACTTCCTGCACTTCAGGCACGAAATGTTTCAGAAGGTTTTCAATGCCATGCTTTAGTGTGGCCGTGGATGATGGGCAACCTGCACATGAACCCTTCATGTTCAAATACACTATACCTTCTTTGAAGCCTTTGAAGGTAATGTCGCCACCATCTTGGGCCACTGCTGGTCTTACGCGTGAATCTAAAAGTTCTTTGATGGTTTTGACCAGTTCTGAATGTTCATCAGCAAAGAATTCATCACCTGATTGGTCAATCTTGGCTTCACCTTCAAGAATGGGTGCGCCTGATACATAATGATCCATGATAAGCCCAAGAATGGCTGGCTTTAAATGCTGCCATTCGCCTGTGCCTTTGCTGACGGTGATAAAATCATGGCCCAAAAACACGCCTGAAACACCAGAAACACCAAACAAACGTTCTGCCAACGGGCTTTCCAGCGCGTCTGCGGCCTTTTTATATTCGCGTGTGTCACCCGGCAAAACGGGTTTGCCTGGAATGAATTTCAACGTGGCTGGA
>JAYUHQ010000392.1:0-7857 GCA_043766895.1 Aestuariivirga sp. | reverse complement strand
GCGGCCCGTTGCCCTGATGGCGGAATTGGTAGACGCGCACGGTTCAGGTCCGTGTGCCGAAAGGCGTGGAGGTTCGAGTCCTCTTCAGGGCACCAAATCAAAATTCTAAGACGTCCGATAGCTACTGAAAAACCCGCAAAAGCGGGCTTTTTTATGCCTTTTTGCAAGATTTTGATCCTGTACCGTCCTAGGAAGTGTGTTGGTATCCAGCGAAATTGTTGGTATAATTGTTGGCATTCTCACGAATTGGCAGCATCCTAGCTGGATCGGATACCAACAAATGCCCCTTAATGATAGGCAGATCAATAACTTAAAGTCTTCAGAAAAGGCTAAAAAACTTAGCGATGGTGGCGGTCTTTACATCCACCTAACGCCCCAAGGGGCCAAGCTTTGGCGAATGGCGTATCGTTTTAACGGATCGCAAAAGCTCTTGTCGTTTGGCGCTTATCCGACGGTAGGATTGTCTGAGGCTCGCCAAAAACGTGAAGCCGCCAAGAAGCTTTTGGCGTCTGAAGTCGATCCGGCTTTTCAATATAAACAAGAAAAGATTGCGCGGCAAACAGCAGGCCAAAATACCTTTGCATCAATCTCAGAGAATTTTCTGAACAAAAATAAACGGGAAGGAAAGGCCCACGCAACACTCATTAAAAAGCGGTGGCTGATTGGCCTTGCATTGCCTGACTTAGGTCGTCGGCCAATTCGCGAGATTACAGCGGCGGAGATTTTGGTTCCTCTCAAAAAAGTTGAGGCGCTGGGCAACTACGAAACCGCCAAACGCTTGCGAGCGGTGATTGGCCAAGTCTTTCGATTTGCGATTTCAACGGCAATGGCCACCAATGATCCAACTTATGGGCTTAAAGGTGCTTTGGTGTCGCCAAAGGTAACGCATAGAGCAGCATTGACAAATTGGAATGGTTTTGCGGGCTTGCTTCGCGCCATTTGGCAGTATGAGGGCACAATTGAAACCCGTGCCGCGCTGAAGCTAATGGCGTTGCTTTACCCGAGGCCTAGCGAATTGCGCCAAGCTGAATGGGCCGAATTTGATTTAGCCAATGCGGTTTGGACAATCCCTGAAATTCGCACAAAAATGCGCCGTGTCCACAAAAAGCCGCTTTCACCCTTAGCCGTAAGTATCTTGCGCGACTTGCAAAACCACACTGGCAATCGGCGCTTAGTCTTCCCGTGCACACAACATGCTGAACGCCCGCTTAGCGAAAACACCATGAATGCGGCCTTGCGGCGGCTAGGCTACTCGAATACTGAAATGACATCGCATGGCTTTCGGGCCAGCGCTTCAACTCTTTTGAACGAAAGTGGCCAATGGAATGCCGATGCCATTGAGGCCGAACTAGGCCATGCTGGTGCCGACGAAGTGCGCCGCGCCTATCATCGGGCGCTTTATTGGGATGAACGGGTTAAAATGGCTGAATGGTGGGCAAACAAGATTGAAAGCGCCAGCATGAGCTAGCGCCGCGATAACTATTTCGCCCCGCTTGCAATAACTTGAAATAGTTTCAATATTGCAGAATGAGAAAGCATGCCACCCCTGCAACTGAAATTGAAGAGTCGGAATTTGAAGGACTTCGGGGTGAAAAAATAAAAATTCGAAAAGCACAAAGCGGAATTGTGCAGTTCTCCACCTTTCAAATGGACATCACCAACTCGCAAAACAAGAAGGTCGTCTTCAAAGACCGCGTTGCTTTAGACTGGCAAACGTTCTCAGAACTCATGGAGGATCATGGGCAAGCGTCCATCTGCGAAATACTTCGTCCCCTTGGGCTTTACATATTATCAGCTGAGAAAAAATTCAAGCTCGTGTCAGATATAAAATCCAAGATTTCGAAAGTGGGATGGAAAGGTTTTGAATCCAATTTGTTGAGACTGCAAAATGAAAATCTTGATGAAAAAGCGTTTGAAGTTTTTATTGTTGCCGCATGGGTACAATTGTTTGAAGAGCCATTCCAAATGGTATGGTTGGCAGCAATGGCTCAACACGCATATGTTCTGGAAGAGGACGACTATGCTTTTGGCTATCTCATAGCTTTACTCGATCAGAAAAAGAACAGTGAAACCCATTTTCTGAGAGGCAAAGGAACTCTCAGAAGCGCCAAACTTGGGGGCATAGCAAAGTCCACGGCCACAAGAGTAGAGACACAACGAACGATGTTAGAGCTATCGAGACTTGTCTTAGCGGGCCATACGGTGGCGCGGGCTTCAGACTTGGCGTTCAAGAACGGTTTGGGCACTTCAGCGACTGCAAATAAAAAACTTTGGCAACGGAATCATAGAAAGTAGGGACACTGCCCGCCAACGTCACTCGATGAGCTGGCACATTCATTCCATCGCAACGAATCGCATGGAATGTGAAATGGCCTCAATCAATCCCGACGACCTCATACGTGACAATGAAGCGTCCAAAATAATAGGGTGTTCAAAGTCTTCATTTTGGCGGCGTGTTGCCGACGGTACGTTTCCCCCGCCGGTAAAAATTGGTGGGCTAAGCCGGTGGCTGAGATCAGACATTGTGAACGCCATTGAACTAGCGAAGGAACGGCGCAACAACCCATCACTGCTATCGGCAAGCAATAGCAGTGACAGGGAGATGAAGTGATCATGTCAATCCAGACTGAACTGCCCGCCACGGGCTTCTTGCGTCTTCCTTCCATCATCGCGCCCCATGGGCCTATTCCGGTGAGCAAATCCACTTGGTGGGCAGGCATAAAGACGGGGCGCTATCCTAAACCCGTCAAACTCAGTACCCGCATATCGGCTTGGCGTGTGGAAGATATTCGCGCTTTCATTGAGAGCGGGGCGAAATGAATGGCGCGTCGTACAGGCTGGCGCGTTGTCAAAATCCATCAAACCTTTACGGTGGAAGAAGCCGCCCGTAACCAAGGCGTCTCCAAGGGCACGGTGCGGCGCTGGCTCAAAAACGGTTTGCCGTCGCTGAGTGAAAGAAGGCCCTGCCTCATTCTAGGTGGCGATCTTGTCGATTTTCTGAAAGGCCGAAAAAAACCAAAACAGACTTGCAGGCCTGAAGAGTGTTATTGCTTCAAATGCAAAACGCCGCGCAAAGCCGCTTTCGGAGAGGCCGAATACAAACCAATTACACCGACGAAGGGGCAGTTGATTGCCCTTTGCGAGACATGCACCACAGTGATGCGCAAACACGTTTCCTTGGCGACCCTAGAGGCTCTGAAGGGCATTCTTCAAATTACAATCAGGCAAGAGGCAAAGCCCATAGTTAAGGGCGAACAAGCCTGTCTGAATGATACCTAACAGAAGGAAGCTAAAACCATGCGCAAGCATCACCCTAAAAACGAGCGGATCAAGCGTCAATATTTCATTTGGCTGCAAGAGGCCAAGCGCCTTTCGCCGCATTCGGTTGACCAAATCGCGGCGGCAATTTCCTTGTTTGAAGTATCAACCAACTACAAGGATTTTGCCGCCTTCCACATTGAGCAGGCTCGCAATTTTAAGAAGCGGCAGGCGGAATCAGTCCACGAGGCAACTGGAAAGCCTTTGGCTAAGGCCACAATCAAATCGCGCTTTGAAGCGATGAAGGCGTTTCTGTTCTGGTTGGCCGATCAACCTGGCTATCGATCAAAGATCAAGCATTCAGACAGCGAATATTTCAACATTTCCGCCAATGATGCCCGCATTGCAACGGCCAAACGGGAAAAGCGAGTGCCTGAACTGGCCGTTGTACATCGTGTGATTGATGGTATGAAGGCAGACACGCCATTTCAAAGACGCGCCCGCGCCGTCATCGCTTTTACCCTTCTGACAATCGCACGGGACGATGCGCTTGCGTCATTTCGGTTGGGTGATGTGGATTTGGAGAATCATTGTGTTGTTCAAGATGCCCGTCACGTGCGCACTAAATTTCGTAAGACATTCACCACCACGTTTTATCCTGTCGGTGGACAGGCGGAAGCCATTGTTCAAGATTGGGTGGCGTTTTTAAAAACTGAGTATCAATTTGGTGCCAGTGATCCGCTTTTTCCATCGACGCTAATGGGGCTGGACGCGAATGGCTATTTCGCGGCCATCGGCTTCAAGCGTGAACATTGGAAAAATGCTGATCCTGTCCGTGCCATTTTCAAAGAAGCCTTTACCGACGCTGGGTTGCCCTATTTTAATCCACATTCAGTTCGAGCGACGGTTACACGGTTGGGAATGAGTCTCCGCACTACGGAAGAAGAGTTTAAGGCATGGTCGCAAAATATGGGGCATGAGGATGAGAAAATGACGCGTGGTTCCTATGGCCAAGTTTCACCTGAGAGACAGGCTGAAATTATCTTGGCGCTGGGCACCGAACGGAAAGGCGCAAACGACCAAGGTGCCATCGCTGAAATGGAAGCCTTGCTTGCCCGCATGAAAGCCGGAGGAAGAGCGGCGTAAGATAAAAAGTCTTGCTTTCCGGTTGCCACTTCGATTCACTGCAACAGTGATTTGGCAGGGGTAGGGACAGGTGACGGAACTTACATTCAAGGGCAAGGAATTTGTTTATAATCACCATTTGTCGGTGCCCTTTTGCCCTCTGGTTCCCCATGCCGACAAGGGCATTGGCGATGTTGATTTTGACGGCAATCTGATTATTCAGGGCGACAATCTTCACGCCTTGAAAGCCCTGTTGCCGCGCTATGCGGGCAAGGTGGATTGCATCTTCATTGACCCGCCTTACAACACCGGAAATGAGGGCTGGGCTTATAACGACAATGTGAATGCACCCATGATCAAGGAATGGCTGGCCGCCAATCCAATCGGCATTGAAGACGGCCTTCGCCATGACAAATGGTGCGCGATGATGTGGCCAAGGTTGAGACTTTTAAATGAATTGCTAAGTGATCAAGGAACGATATTCGTTTGCATAGATGATTGTGAACACCATTCGCTTTTGCAGATAATGATCGAAGTGTTTGGCATAGAACATTTTATCACCTCTTTTATTTGGAAGAAACGAACAGGATCGAATGACTCTAAAAATGGAACGAGTGTTGATCATGATTTCGTATTATGCTTTTCGAGAGCCGAAATTCCTTTCGCGGGTGAGCAGAAGGATTTCGCAAATTACAGAAACCCAGACAGCGATCCACGCGGCCCTTGGGCCACGGATAATTTAACTTGCAATAAAACGCGCGAAGAACGTCCAAACCTTTTTTATCCTATCACTGATCCAGCTTCTGGAAGATCATTTCCCGCGAACCCGTTAAGGGTTTGGGCCTACGAGCCTGAACGGATGAAACGTATAATTGATGAAGGAAAAGTTATTTTTCCAAAAAGCGATCAAGGGACACCAACATATAAGCGACACCGCTCCGAACTGCGCTCAGAGACACAGCCGTTCAGTAGTTTTATTGACACTGAAATTAATGCGTATGCAACAAAAGCACTCAGGGATATTTTTCAAGCGCAAGTTTTTGACTATCCGAAGGGCGTTGACTTGATTGTTCAACTATTGAAACAAGTAACTACAGGTGACGCACTTGTGCTCGATTCATTTTCAGGTTCAGGCACCACAGCCCACGCGGTGCTCGAAGCCAATCGACGCGACGGCGGCAATCGCAAATTCATTCTTGTCGAGATGGAAGACTATGCCGACAGGTTGACGGCTGAACGGGTGCGCCGCGTGATCAATGGCTATGATTATTCTGGCACGCAAAAGACCGAACTTATGCGCGAAACTTTGAACTATCGCGTTTTGCAAAAGGCCGATGGACTGATTCAAAAAGTCAATGCCATCGAAAACCTGTATGGGGCGGAATATGATCGGATCACCAAGCAGGTGAAAGACAATGAATTGATTGTGACAGGTGAAAAGACCATTGCCGAACGCACGGAAGGGTTGGGCGGAACATTCACCTATTGCACATTGGGCGAACCGATTGAGCTTGACGCCATTCTGACGGGCAAGGAACTGCCTTCCTATGATGCGCTGGGCAGTGTGCTTTATCACATGGCCACCAACCGCACGTTGGAAAGCTCTGTCATTCGGCAAAGTGATTTTCATTTGGGTGAACACGGCAACCAACACGTGTGGCTGATTTACAAGGCAGAGCTTGATTGGTTGAAAGGGCCGGACGCGGCTTTGACTCTTAGCTTTGCCCGTAAAATTGCAAAGGATTATCCCAACAAAGACCATTTGGTTTTTGCCGCTTCGCGCTTTGTATCTGAAAAGCTTTTGGGCGAAGAGGGTTTACGCGTTGAATTTGTGCCCCTGCCCTTTGCGCTTTATCGCATTGAGAAAAGTTAATGCGCCAGCTTGCCTATCAAGACAAAGTGTTGAAGGCGCTGGACGCTTTTATTGACGAACTGAAAAAGTCGAAACCACGCGCCGACAAGATTGCTGAACTGGCCAAAAGCGATCCATCTCTTGGATTGCAAATTCCAGATTTCACCAAAGCCACATGGGAGACTATGCGGGCCGTTGGACAGTTGCCCGCTTCACGCGGCGCGATTTCTCATTCCGAAAGAAAAGATGGTATCGGACGACCCGTTCCCAACGCCGTTCTGAAAGTGCCAACGGGCGGCGGCAAGACCTATTTAGCGATCAATGCACTTTCGCGCATATTCGGGCGCTGGCTGAACAAGAACACGGGCTTTGTGCTTTGGATTGTGCCCAATGAAGCAATCTATTCGCAAACCCTGAAACGCCTGAAAGACCGCCAAGACCCTTATCGTCAAATGCTTGACCGCGCGGCGGCGGGGCGCGTTCGCATTTTGGAAAAGACCGACAGGCTTGATGCCCGCGATGTTGAAAGCCAGCTTTGCGTGATGCTCTTGATGCTGCAATCGGCCAACCGCGAAACCAAAGACACCTTGAAAATGTTTCAAGACCGTGGCGATGTTTCAGGCTTCACGCCTTCGACGGGTGATCAAAAATCCCATGCGAATTTATATGCCTCAATCCCCAATCTTACACTTTATGATTTGGCCGACAATCCGGTGCAATGGGCTTGCGTGAAAGACTCACTGGGCAATGCCTTGCGCATTATTCGCCCCGTTGTGGTTTTGGATGAGGGGCACAAGGCCACGTCTGATTTGGCTTTCAACACGCTTTATGATTTCAATCCGTGTTTTGTTTTGGAGTTGACCGCAACGCCGCACGATGTGCAGCCCAAGGGTGGGCGAACGCCACATCCTGGACGATATTCCAACGTGCTTGTGGAAGTGTCTGGCGTTGAACTCGACAAAGAAGGCATGATCAAAATGCCGCTCAATCTCGATACGCGGCAAGGCAGCGACTGGAAGACAACGTTGAATGCCTCAATCGACAAATTGAACGCACTCCAAAAAGAAGCCGACAGTTTGCGCGGTGAAAACAACCGCTACATTCGCCCGATCATGCTCATTCAAGTTGAACGCACTGGAAGCGATCAACGGGCTAGCGGCCACATTCATGCACTGGACGTAAAAGATTGGCTTTTACAGGCTGGCTTTGATGAACCCGAAATTGCCATCAAGACGGCGGAAACCAACGACCTCAATCAGCCGGAAAATCAAGACCTGCTTTCGCCAACAAATCGTGTTCGGTTCATCATCACCAAGCAGGCGCTTCAGGAAGGCTGGGATTGCCCCTTTGCCTATGTGCTGTGTTCGCTATCAGCAAACTCTAACCTGAATGCCATGACGCAATTGGTTGGCCGGATTCTGCGCCAGCCACATGCCTTGAAGACAGGGCGCGATGCGCTCGACGAATGCCATGTTATCACGCACCAAGCCAAAACTGGCGATGTTGTAGCAGAGATTAAATCAGGCCTTGAAAAAGACGGGCTGGGCGACTTGGTTATTCAAGTCTCGCAAGACGGCGGCGGTGCGACCGCCAAGGCTAGCCGCACGCTCAATAGACGCGCT
>JAYUHQ010000391.1:0-7863 GCA_043766895.1 Aestuariivirga sp. | reverse complement strand
CCTCACAACCGCAAACGGCACGGACATATTCGATGCTGGCAGCGTTTCAATTTTGGTTGAGGGGTAAGCAGCTTGGAAACAAAACTCACACAGCAATCCGAAGCCATTCTCGAAAAGCTGAAAGAAGATGTTCGCCTTAGAACGTTAACCGAAGATGAGTTGGTCATGGTGCGCCGTGGCCTTGCTGCTTACGAAGGCTTGGGCGTGCTTGGCAACACCGTGATCAAGGCCGCTGGCTTTATCGGTGCCGGTGCAGTGATTTGGAATTTAGTTCCGTGGAGTTCAAAATCATGATTGATTTTAAACGCGGCAACATAAACGCCTTGATTATTGCTGTGCTCGTCAGTGGCGGCGGCATTTACTGGCAACAAGTAACTTTTGAAAAGCAGCAAAAAGCCAATGCAGCGGCGTTGCAGGCAGTGCCAGCGGAAAGCTTTTTTGAGGTCAAATCGGTTTCTGTTCCAGACTTTATCGAAGGCGATAATCCGCTCATTGTTTACGACAGGCAAATCAAAAAGACATTTTATGGATATTGGAATGTCGAAGTGCACTCGTTGCTTGGTTCATCTGAATTTACAGTTTGCACAGGCTCAGGCCAAAACAAATATGAGCCGAAAGAGTCACTCCCCAAAGTTGGTGTGAAACTTGATTGGTATCTGGGCAAAGAATGCCATCTGCCGTCAGGCCAATATGTTTTGCAAACCAATTGGGAAATCCACGCGGACGGTTATCCGCCAAAATTTGCAACCTTCACATCGAACATTTTTAGAATTGCCCCCAGAGGCTCACAGTTTTTTGTAACGCCAGAACAATCAAATAAATTGGAGAAGGTTGTACCATGAGAAACTGGATTCTTGTTCTATCCGCATTGATCATTGGCAGTTTGTTTTGCCTATACATGGCCAGCATGGCTTTCAGCGCTGAGTGTATTACGTCTGAGCAAGCAAAAGCCTTGACGCTAAAGACGTTTCAAAATGCAAAGATTGCAGACATTGGGCCAGATGAAACCCAAGCTTTTCTAAGGGCCTATAATTCAGCGCCGCCTGTCTCAAATTACGAAGGCAAAACCATGTTGGCAATTGATGTATCTGAATTGCCGAAACTCATTATTTATTTATTCGATGATGCTGGTTGCGGCAAATGGACAATCGGCATGTTACGCATGGATTTCATGAAATTAATGATGGCAGAACGCGCATGATGCACATTTTCAAACGGATATTCCCTCGCCGCAAAATTGGGATCAACGAACTATTGGAGATTATGATTATGACTGCACAAGAAACCCTTGATCTGCTCAAAACACACATTGAGGCCGACACTAAAATCTTGGCCGATACCCGCGCCGCATTAAGCAATGCAAAAGCTGAAATTGCTGCAAACATGACTGCTTTGGATTTGGCCAACAAAGAAATTGCCGATCTAAAAGCTCAAATCGCTGCCATGCCTGTTGCCGTTGCGGTTGATACTGCGCCAATCGAAGCCAGCGTTGCCGCTCTTGATGCTGCGGCTGCACCAACGGTCTAACGCCAATGAGTTGTGCAACACCAGACTGCCATTCAGGCTATACGCTGGTCTGGTTAGCAGATGTTTTGCGTGCGGCGGGCCTCAATGTTATTGAACAGCCCGCATGGCAAACAAGAGGCCATGGCGATGTGGGGCAAATTCTTGGCGTGCTTTGCCATGATACTGTTTCACCGCCTGGCAGTAATGCCCCTGATTTGGGTATTGTTACCCATGGCAGGTCTGATCTTGCTGGCCCGCTTTCCCAACTTCTACTTGCACGCGATGGCACCTATTATGTTATCGCGGCGGGTAAGTGTTGGCACGCAGGGGCTGGGCTTTGGCACGGTGTGTCTGATGGCAATGCGCACTTCATCGGCATCGAAGCTGAAAACAACGGCGTTGACGAGCCTTGGTCTGAAAAACAGTTAGACGCTTACGCACGCGGATGTGCCGCTATTCTCAATCACGTCAAAGCGCCGGTTTGGATGTGTGCTGGGCATAAAGAATATTGCATTCCGCACGGACGCAAGATTGATCCTGATTTAGATATGGCGGCGTTTCGGCTTCGTGTCGCCGGTCATATGGGATTGTCTAAAGTTGGAAAAATGCCGCTCGCGCCGCCTAGGGCTATTCCCGCCACAAAAGCAGCGCCACAGATCGTTTTAGCATCAGTTCTGCCCCAAATCTCAAAAGCCTCTGTAATTGCCTCTAAACCGTCATTCAGCCTTGGTGGCTGGCTGGCTTCACTTTTCAAACCCAAAACACAAGGATATACGACTATGGTTACAGGTTCAAAAACTTATATGGGCGTTGCAAGCCTGCTCACTTGGATTGTGGGCATGGTCACAAACGGCCAATTGCCAATCATGCCCGCCATCGGTGCAGGCTTAGCTGCTTTGACGCTCGCTGCTTTGCGTCACGGCCTGTCCACCGGCATTGTCACGATTATCGACAACATCGCGGCGGCTTTCGAAAACAGCAATGACAAGGTGATTGCGACCGTGGCTGACACTGTTGATGCCGCCGTCAAGCAAGCGCTGGCTGATTATCTCGCTGGCCAAACGCCTGTTGTTGCCAAAGCTGCATAATGCGCTTTGTTGTCATCGCTGCATTTGCAAGCCTGCTTTCGGGATGTTCGCTTTTGAAAATCCCCGTGGGCGGGTTTGCGCTTTGTGTGGCTTGTAAACAAAACGTTACCATTCAATCGGCTTCAACGCCCGCTGAGCAAATCGGCGCTGGCATTGGGGCGCTTATCGCAAAAAAGTTTGCCAAATAAATTCGCCCATGTGGGCTAATCGCGCCGTGGCGTTTCACGGTTTCTGATAGTGTTATTTTTTAGTGTCTATTTACACCTCTCAAATGAACTTCAGCCCTGCGCCTGTGATGGTGGCAGGGCTTTTTTAGTTTGGTTCACATGCGACCCGCCATCCAAACCTTACGGGGTAGGACATCCCTTGACCTGCAAGGGGATGAGACTATGACAAGCCGCATGTGAAGCGGGTGAGAGGGGCCAGATTGCCGTGTAACTGCTTTTCGGAACGGTTCAAGGCGCATTCGGATAAAGGGCCTATCTCCTTCGCTCCTGTGTTTCCACCGCTTGTCCGTCGCTGCTGGCTCCGATACTGATTACCGCCAGCGCGCAGTCTAGAACGCTTTCACGCACAATGAACCAGCGCCCTCTCATAATTGAATTGCCACAATATCAAAAGGTTTCCCCTCCATTGCGGTCACGAAGTTCACAGTGGCAAATCCATTTGCTGGCACCGTGTCATTTCCTTCGTCTAGCCAAACTCGTTTGCCCATTACGGGCGAATAAAAACGTCCAATTGCCCGAGGCGTTAGCCACCGTCTTATGACGGGATCATACCATGGGGCATGTTTAAGGCAATTGGAGTAAAGAAGGAAAAGTCTTGCAAGCAGAGGGCCGTTCCATATTGTGTTCACTTTACATCATTTTGTGGGGCTTGTGAATCGGAAAGTTTTATCATCTCGCTCTGTTAATTTACAAAGTTGTTCTTGGGTCAGTTGCTCAGATGTGTATCCAAACAGCAAATTGTCGCCTTCGTAAACTTCGATAAACGAAATCCCATCGCGTGTGACTTTAACTTGCCTTTTGACTAATTCAGGCTCTTTAATGGGGTTGCCTCCTATCCGAAGAGTTGAAACTGTTTTTAAATCAGACGAATTCAATAATTGTACTTTTTTCATTTTTTCATTCCCATGATCTTGTCGCGGATGGCCGTTACAACTTCCTTGTCAAAATATATAGGATGGCCACCACCGATAAAAATTTCAAAATGCCCATCTTTGTTTTTCTCAACATGATCCCAAGTTGGCATATTCCACTGCTGTTCTGGCTTCACCTCGCGCTTGGTAAGTTCGCGGAGATCATTCCATCCATTCTCGCCTATACCGTAGTGTTCACAATAATTTATTGCCACTGATTTTCTCTGGCTCCATTCCGGCAACGCATATTCATATTGCTTTGGCGGGTCAAAGGCGGCTCGGGCGTTTTGTAACGATGACATAGTATCCCCGCCTTTCATAGGGTCGAGAGCCTCATCAACAGCCTTCAACAGGGCTTCCAGTTTTTCTGCGTCTGTCATCATTATTTCTCCTGTGCAGCGGTGATCATGGCACCATACATCGTAAATTCAACAGCCATTTCAGTCCGATAATTTGCCTCTATTGTCTGTCCACCAACGCGCGAGGTAATACAGTTTCGCCTTGCACTTCTCATGGCATCAATAATTACATCATTCGGCTCCACTGGCACAATCACGCTTTTGCCTTCTGCAACGGGGCGGAGAAGGGCGAGTAATTCATCCTTCCAAACGGCAACGCCTTTTTGTCGTTCGAGACGTTCGATTTGAGCCTTGGCGGTTTCTTGCTGTGTCATTTCAATACCTCTTGCGGCGGTTCAGTTTCAATTCGCGGTGGATCAGGAAGCGGCATCCATCACATCGATGTTCTCTGCCGCTTGGTGGGGATTGTTGGTCATCACAAAGAATAGGTATCACACGAATCACAACGCCCTCCCATGTTGGGGAATAGTTCGGCAATAGTTGGCAGCTATAACAGTCATTATCTCACCCGTTCTGTGATGTGGGCATTGGGTTAATTGTTCAAAACGTGTTTGATTTCGGCCTGCTTATCAGACATGCCGCGTTTGTGATATTCGTCGGCTATTTGGCGCAACGCTTCCACAATGCAATTTTCTTCGGAGCAGGCTGATAGGTCAACCGAATAAAATTTCCCATTTGGGTGCCTAAATCTGTATTGCCCCTTTGTGTAAGGGATTAACTCAGCGCCATATTGTAACAAAACTTGAAAAGGTTTTTGTTCTTTAGGTTCCATCATTCCTACCTCGCTGTGGCTTCACGAAATTTGTTATACTCATCCGCACTCATCTTATCCCATGAAGGCATGGTGTAGACTTTGCGCTTGGGCGGCGGTGTGCGAAGGGCATCGCGGGCGAGAAGAATATTTCTAAACGGTATAGGGAATGTCCCCTTAGCGATCGTTCCTCCTGAATGTTCCTCAACAGCCTTGGCCAAGTCCTCCAACAGCGCATACCGATGCGGGTCTATTGCAGGGGCGGGCGGTTCAATCGGTGAGCCGTCAGCGTTGCATTCGGTGATGAGGTCGTATTTGCTCATCAGATCAATATCATATGCACCCTTTGCAGTGTAAGTTTCATTTTGAGATATAAACCTATAAACCAGCGAGTGTATGTTCTCCTTCATCGGCCCTTGAATTGTGCCATAGCCATCTAAATAGCACTTCCCGACTTCAAGCTTGAGTGTCATGGATTCACCTCGCGTTTTAGTAAAACATTTCGCGCTACTTTCCACGCTATGCCTGCCTTATCCCGTTCAGTCTCGGCATGCTGGAGGCGGGCGCGAAGTCGGATGATTTCTTCTGCCGCTCGTCTTAAAAGTGCGCCATTATCGGCGGCATATTCGTAGAAAACAGTCGCACTTGAACGCAAAAGTTCGGCAATGTCACCCTGCTCATACGAGGCTTTCAGCGCCTCAATCTCATCATCAGTGATCATCTTGTGTTCCAATCTTGACATGCCAATTTTGCGCTTTCATCAAAGTTCCCACGCTCACGAATATGAGGCCCTTCTGCATCACATTTCAGACACCGTACGAAGTGAAACCAGTAAGAGCCACATGAACGACGCACTTCCAAATTAGTGCTTTCGCAAAATGGGCAAGGCTTCAAACGGTCTGAGGCATAACCATGAATTGTGATCTCATCATCAATGATCTGTGTCATGGGAGCGCCTCATAGCAATCATCACATAAACAGTGCGAATTTGGTTTTAGAACATTTCGGAAATGGCGCGGTTTATTTAGGCCCCCTCCGATGTATCCACCACATCGGGCACAGCATAATAATTGCTTTAAAGTCCCCATGAAGTTTGGTTCATTAAACGCCCATTTAGCGGTGCTTTCGCCTTCGTCTGATACTTCGTGCTGCATCATCCTTGCCCCTTTGCCATCCGGCGTTGCATGTCGCGTTTCTGCGCGGCTCTCTCATCCTGCGTCATAGGTAAAATCTACTGGCTGAAACCTGTGATCATTTTTATCAAAATTCCATAGCGCAGACAAAACCTCGTCTCGTAAATCTGCCGATGACTCAGAAGCGTGATTATGAAGCATTTTTTCCAAAGCCATTCGCAACATTTCAAAATGCTCTTTATTCACTTGGATATATTCAATATTAGCCATTAGCCCTTTCCTTCCATCTTCATCTTTGCAATGCGCTTGCGTTCAAATTCTTTTTCGCTCCTACTCATCACATGCACAGGGCCGTTCTCGCATGGCGTGTAGTAGATCGGCATTCGCGGCCCGCTGGCTGTGTCGATTGGAAAGGCTAACTGGCTGGCCATGAATAGGCACAGCATTATTTTTCACCAAGCGTTGGAATATTGATCACACCTGAAAGCAAACCTTTTAACCACTGAATGTTATTGTCCCACGCCTCTCTTGCTGTTATTTCTCCGCTATCAATATCGTCTTGCTGCATCGGCTCAAAACATGCGGCCTCTTTAATTTTAAGATCATTCAACGCGCACCATTCCAAAGTCCATTCCAGCGCAGTTTTTAACGCAAACCCACCGCCCGTTTGATCTTCTGGCTTGTCGCCTTTCTTAATCATCAAAAACCATTGTTCGGCGGGTTGCGAGATATCTTGTTCATATGCATCGACCGAAACACCTTTCACATTTGCAAGCGTGCCTTTGAGACATGCGCATTCGCCTGAATAGACCGAGCCATCAATTCGGCCTTCACGCATCGCGGCGACCAGCCCTAAAACTTCGGTTCTGTTTTGTGTCAGCGTCATCCATAAATCAGCTTTGAAGGTTCTGAGGTTTGCGTCACTGAGGTCTGCGCCCCTAAGGTTTGCACCACTGAGGTCTGCGTCCCTGAGGTTTGCGCCACTGAGGTCTGCGCCACTGAGGTTTGCGCTACTGAGGTCTGCGCCACTAAGGTCTGCGCCCCTGAGGTCTGCGCCCCTGAGGTTTGCGCCACTGAGGTCTGCGCCACTGAGGTTTGCGCCACCGAGGTCTGCGTCCCTGAGGTTTGCGCCCCTGAGGTCTGCGCCCCTAAGATTTGCACCACTGAGGTTTGCGCCACTGAGGTTTGCGTCCCTGAGGTTTGCGCCACTGAGGTTTGCGTTGGTTTCGTAGCCCCATTTAACAGCCAACCTAAGTTTTAAAGAGATTGGCGTGCTTTCATTGGCGGCAATTTCAGCGGTGAACTGCACTGCACCTGTAAATCTATTTTTGATTTCAAATTTCATCATGCGGCCTCTTGCTCTTGCGGAATGTCTTGGCGGGCATAATTGCTCGGAAACATTTGAATGGTTTCTTGCGGCGGCGGCACAAAGCCAATCGTTGCAACCAAATGGGTTAAATCCTCATCAATAAAACTGATTTGAGTATTGCCCTGCATACGGACAACCTCAATAGTTTTATTGATATTTTCACTCGTGCGTTCAAGTTGAGCGATAGTCAATTCAACTGAATTGGCAATGTGTTCACGGGCTTCAAGTCGTGCATAATACTGAGAAGCCAAGCTGAGTTGTGTCATTTCGTTCTCCTGTTAAATATCAAAGTGGTTGCCGTTGAAGTTCATATGCGTGACGCGCCGATCACTCTCAGCTTCCGGCGCAAATTTAGGCTCGGTGTCAATTGCGCCAGTGGCCTTGCTTAACTGGCCAACGATGGCGCATCCGATAAGCAAGGCTATCGTGCTAATGCCAAACATGAGTGCTAGTCCGTATATGATTTCAAAGAGTATTTTCATTATCAGAACCTCACAGTCGTTTGTTTTGAATTATCCG
>JAYUHQ010000390.1:0-7872 GCA_043766895.1 Aestuariivirga sp. | reverse complement strand
TTTTACCCGAACCAGTACCACCGGAAATCAAAACGTTGCAGCGCACACGGCCGACGATTTCGAGAATGGTGGCCCCTTCTGGCGTGATTGATTTGAATTTAACCAAATCAGGCAGGCGCAAGCGATCTTTCTTAAATTTACGAATGGTAAGGGCAGCACCATCAATGGCCAAGGGTGGCACGATGACGTTAACACGCGAACCATCAGGCAAGCGAGCATCGCAAATCGGGCTGGCTTCATCAACACGCCGGCCGACTTGGCTCACGATGCGTTGGCAAATGTTGAGGAGCTGGGCATTATCGCGGAAGCGCACGCCAGTCTTTTGCATCTTGCCATCAACTTCGATGAACACTGCAGAAGCACCATTGACCATAATATCGGCAATGTCATCGCGGGCAAGCAATGGCTCTAAAGGACCATAACCGAGCACATCGTTACAAATATCTTCGAGCAATTCTTCCTGCTCGGCAATCGACATCACCACATCTTTAAGCGAAATGATTTCGTTTACAATGTCGCGAATTTCATCACGCGCGGCTTCGCGATCAAGTTGGCCAAGTTGGGTTAAATCAATGGCATCAATCAACGCGTTGAAAATTGTGCTTTTGATATCATAATATGAATCAGATTTTTGGCGTTGATCAGCTGAAGGCTTTGGCGGTTCAACAGCCATACCCGCTGGCTTGGCACCCACTTTTAAATCTGGAACCGCAGCACCTGCCACCGGCACATGATGTTGTGGGGCCACACTGGCTGGTTTTGGCGGTGCGCTAAGACCGGGCGAAAGTGTGGTTTCAGTTTTTTTGCCGAACATGGTGGCTAGTCCTTTTTACTTTTTCAGCGCAGAGAATTTTTGCAAAATGCTGGGCATCGCAAAGCGAGCTTTTTTGGGGGCAGGCTTATGAGCACCTGTCAGAATTTCTGCCAAATGGCCCAACAGCTCAGTGGCTTTGGCCTTGGGCGCCACTTCAAACATCATCTGGCCATTGCCTTGAGCCAAGCCGAAGCTTTGTGGATCATGCGGAATAATCGCACTGGGCGTTAATCCGAGGGCTTTGGCAAAATCTGCTGCCGGAATTTCTGGTCGCTTCGGCACGCCCACTTGGTTTAGAACCAAGCGGGGTTGACGATCGTTAGGCCTGCCTACTTTTAACAGATCCACCAGGTTTTTAGAATTGCGCAGGCTGGGCAATTCTGGGGTGGCGGTGATCACAATTTCATCAGCGTTCATCAGTGTGTATTTAACCCACGGCGCCCACATATTGGGAACATCCACCACAACCATCGGCGCTGCTTGGCGCACAATGTTCAAAACAGTTTCAACCGAATGGGCTTCAATGTTCATTTCGCGTTCAACACTGCCCGGCCCATTGAGCAAGCTTAACTTGTTGCCAAGTTTAGACATCAATCGCTCAACCAATGTGGCATCAACCCGGTCTGGCGCAGAAAGGGCTTCATAAATTGTGCCGCTGCCTTCTTGATTATAGTTGAGGGCCGCTGTGCCAAACGAAAGATCAAGATCCGTCAACACCGTTTCGATATCAAGATTTTGCGATGTGGCATAAGCAATATTATGCGCAATGGTCGATGAACCAACACCACCCTTTGAGCCCACAAACGCAATGATTTTGCCCAAGGGCGCTGCCTTAGGATCGTTATAAAGGTTGGCCACCGTTTCAATAAAGTTGACCGGATTAATCGGTGCCACCAAATAATCGCTCACCCCATTCTTCATCAGTTCACGATACAAAATAATATCGTTCACATGGCCAATCACAATCACTTTGGTGTTGGGTTGGCACACTTCCGCAAACTGCGCCAACTCCGCCATAATTTGTGCGCGGTCGCCATGAGATTCAACCACCACCAGATTGGGGGTGGATTCACCATGATAAATTTGTGCTGCTTGAAGAACACCACCCAGTTGCACAGACATATGCGCACGCGCCATACGCCGATCTTTGGAAGCGGTTTCCAAAGCTTGTGCGGTATTTTGATTATCGCAAAACACACCGATGTTGATGCGCGGGACCATTGTCACCGGAAAGTTTTCCGACGCGGGGTTCATTGCTGTCTCAAGTGCTGCGTTCATGGGGCTATCCAATTCAAATTCTGAATTAAGGTGTATAAGTATTGTTGGTTTGGGCAGTCACGGTGCTGACAGCCTGCTGTTGATTGGTAACCGCAAGAACCTGGGCCGGTGCATCAGCCAAATCCACCGGAGTTGGCGAGACAATCGTTTCGGGATTGGCAATTTCAGCAGCAATATTGTTTTGAACAGCACAGCCCAAATTTGGATATTGGGTGTTGTTATCTGTCTCGGTTAAATCTTTTGACCAGTTGCCGCATTTTTTGGTTTTGGCGTAAGACGAAACATAAGTGATGCGCACAGGCCCATTGGCTGAACCGGGATAAGTTACAAAGCGAACATTTTCACGCCGCACCCCTTGGTTTACCATTAAGCTGGCAACCTCGCCCGCCACACGCGCTGAATTTCCACCACCCGATGGCCTGGAAACTGTCATGGGTGTAACGCCAGCCTGCAAAGCCCTGTGCACAAAGCCTGCAACAGCATTTATTTGCGTTGGCTGCAAAGTGCCATGGCTTGAAGCAATTTCAAGTGTCTGCGGCCCTTTGACCAAAGTGATGGGGTAATTTTCAGAAGCCTGCGCGGGGTGATGCACAGCATCATCCAACAAAGCATCATCAGGTGAACAGCCCACCACCCACAGCGCACAAAGCGATAAAGCCGTAAAATGAATGAAATGACGTGTCTTAAAATTCATGATTGTTACTCCACTCACTCAACAATATAGCCAACGTTGCCGCTGTAACTTCCAGTCACCGGCACTGTGCCCTTGCCATAAACCTTGTTCAAACGACCAAGCAAATTGGTTTGGCGATCTGAGGCAATGTTCATATTCTTATCAGGCGATTCCAGCTGCTTTTGCGCAACGCTGCGCACGATGTGTGGTGTTACCAAAACAACCAATTCTGTTTGATTTTGGATAAAATCACGGCTGCGGAAAAGTGCGCCCAAAATTGGCAACTTCTTCAGGCCAGGCGTTCCATTGATCGTCTGCCGTGTGCTTTCGCGGATAAGGCCAGCCAACATCATCGAACCACCGTCGGGCATTTCCAAAACGGTATCAGCAGACCGCGTGTTCAAACTTGGAACGCTAGTTCCTGTCCCTGTCGATGATACAACGCTGTTGTTGAGCTCGCTGACTGCAGTATGAATTTTGAGATTGATGCGGCCGGCACTCAAAACCGTTGGTGTAAAATCAAGAGCCACACCATAATTTTTGAAGTTAATGGTACAATCACGAACACCATTGCTCACCGTACACACAGTGAATGGATATTCACCCCCCGCCTTGAACGACGCGGCTTGTCCAGACAAGGCGGTTAAATTGGGTTCCGCCAAAGTGTGCAACATGCCGTCGCTTTCCATGGCGCGCAAAACACCAGAAAGGCTGCTGCCGCCCGACGAGAACGAAGCCCCATAGCCTTGCGCCGACGAAATGGCCGACGATGCGAAGGGATTGATATTAGAAAGATTGAATGCAAATGAACCCGCATCCAGCACGGCCTGCATATTAATGCCCCACTGCTTCAACACATCGCGCTGAATTTCAACCATCTTCACTTGCAGCATCACTTGGTCTTCACCAGCAATTTTTACAGTGTTCACCACCTTGCCATTTTCGGGGATAAATTCTTTGGCCAGATCTTCAGCCGTTTTGGCTTCATTAGGGTTAACCGCGATGCCCGCAAGCACCACATTCGAACCCATTGTATCAACGGTGATGTGTGTGCCAGGAATTGTCCGGCGGATGAGATTTTGCAGGGCTGATGAATCCGTTGCCACTTCCAGATCAAGATTCAAAACTTGATCACCATTGGCATCAAACACAAACACATTGGTTGTGCCCGTGTGGCGCGAGAAAATATAAAGTGTATTTTTATTGCGAACCACTGCATCAACAATGTCAACATTGCCCACCAACACATCTTTGGCATCTGAGGGCAGGTGCACAATCATGGTTTTGTTCAGGTTCATGCGCACGGCACGGCCCTGTTCAGATTGTGCTGCACCAGGCGCGCGCGCCACAATATCAGAGGCCAGCGCTGGCCTTGTGAGCATCGGCGCAGAGAGCAAAAGCGAAGACAGTATAACCGCAGCGCAAGATGAAAATTTCATGATGAAGCCTGATGTGTAAGGGGCAAGGGGATTTTTTGTCATTGCATTAACTCACGGATTTCCGGCATAGGCTTCAATGCCATAACGAATAAACAGCGGATCATGGCCACCGGAAGCAGCCTTCTTGGTATATTTTTCAGAAAGCACAGGCCCAGAGTCTTGCAGGCTTTTGCCATCATTTTCGGCAATGGAACGCAACGCCAAAGCCAACTCGCCGGCTGATTCAACCTGCGCTAAAATTTCAGCTTGCGAGGCTTGCAACTCCAACGTTGCTGTTTCGCCTTTTTCGACAGAAACCGGGTCGCCTTCAGCGGCTTGTTTGAAAACTTGGTTCACCGCCAAAACGCGCACGTTTTGAATAACTGTTTCACTGTGAACAATGTTTTCGCCAGTTTTTTGGTCAGCGTGTTTTTTGGTCAAAATCACATCAACGCGATCATTGGGCAAAATAAATCCGCCTGCTGATGATTGTGATGAAATTTTCACCGAAATGGCGCGCATGCCCTTGGGCAAAATGGCGCTCATAAAACCACCAGCTCCGGGAAGAACAATTTTCTTATCCAAAATGGCTTCATCTTTAAAGAACGGCAAACGCGCCCGGGCCAAGGCCATATCTTTCAAAGCATCGGGCTTTGCATCGCGCGAAATCATGGCAGGCAAAATATTATCTTTGGGCCAAGGTTTCCAAATCAGGGCGCCTTCGCCAAGCTTGTCACCCATCAATATGTCTTTAGCCGCAACCAGCACATCAGTTGTTTGAACAGTGTTGACCACTTCCTGCTTCACATCTTGTTTGTGGTTCAGCACGTTGCGCATCATTAGTCCCGCAACCACTGCACAACCAACTGCACCAACCAGTGCTATCGTGCGCATTTTACTCATTTCAATCCTCACAAAGTGCCAATGGGCACCAACTCAAAATTCAGTTTGGCTTAGGAATCGTCAAATTAAGGTTAACAAAAAGACATTAGGCAACGCCAATCATCCACCAGGTGTTTTTAAAAACCAGAAGTCCACCCAGCGCAAAAGCAAATCCATAAGGAACATTGGGCTTCACTTGCGCAAGCTTCAGGCGCAGCTTTCCAAGGCCCGGCGTTTTATCGCCTTCAATTTCCCAACTCATCATAAACACCGACCAAAGCCCCACAACGATGGCCAGAACGCCGCCCACCATTGCTGTCATAAAAAGGAAGGGCAGGGTTTGCGATGTGCCAAACCATAAGCCCGCAGCGGCCATCAACTTGGCATCGCCGCCGCCAAACAAGCCCACCTGAAAAAATAAAAAGCCAGCGCCAAACAACAAGGCACCCGATAAAAGATGCAAACCAAATTCATTCCAGGGCATGCCCAAAGCCAAGGCCATGGGGAAAAATAGAATGGCTGTGAGCATGGTCAACCAATTGGGAATGCGAAACGACATCACGTCACTGGCAGCAGCAACAATTAATAAAGTGGGCAAAAGAATTTGTGAAAGGGCATGCATCAAACCGTCTCCAAGAGAGTAACGACGCCCACATTCACATGTCGATTGTAAAGACCGAGTTAACCTTGAGAATTTATTGAGAAGCTCCAAAGCCCGATTTTGGTAACTTAAGATTCATCATTGTCTGGCAAGGTTTCGTTTACGTCTGTCACGCTTGTGGCAAGTGGGTTGGAGTTTTAAGCAATGAACAAGATTTTGAAATTTGGTGCCACTGTCTTGGCCTGTGGGTTTTTGGTGAATGTGGCACATGCCGCAACGCCACTGACAATCGAACTTGATCAAAGCCAAGTGATCACCGTGAACGCCGATCCAGCAAGCATTGTGGTGGGCAATCCATCCATCGCCGATGCATCCATGAACGGGCGCCAAATTTTTATCCATGGCCATTCATTTGGCCAAACCAATTTGATGGTGTTCGATAACGCTGGAAACAAAATGGTGGATTATGAATTAACCATTTCGCACAACACGTCAAATCAAGTGACCATGTTTATGGGCAACACCAATTACGCGACCCAGCGTTATTCTTATTCCTGTGCGCCAAACTGTGAAGTCAACATGTTGCCCGGCGACAATTTTGATTTTACAAAAAACGTCATCTTGTTGAATCGCGCCAAATATGAATTTGCCACGGGCCAAAAATCAGCAGATGCCAAGGCACCAGCTGCTCCACAATAAATTTGGCAGCCACGGAACACGAGCAAGCGGCAACCCAGTTGCCGCTTTTCTTTTGCAATTACTTCAAATTTTACCAAGTTTGTTCAATCGATCTCAATCCCTAGGCCATAAAACCATGCCTGAAAGTATAGTTTTTCCTGTTTGGGAGAGTTCGATGTTGAAAAAAATCGCTCGTCGCTTGGCTCGTGCCACCGCGCAATGGAATAAGTCAGAGCGTGGTTCTGCAGCAGTCGAGTTTGCTTTGGTCGCAGGCCCCTTTATTTTGGTCTTGGGTTCATTGGTTGAAACCGGCTTGATGATGTTAACGGAACACGCACTTCAATCGGGCGTGCAAGATGCTTCACGCTTGGTGCGCACCGGCCAAGTGAAATCGAAGAACCTTGATGCGGCAGCTTTCAAAGCCGCGGTCTGCAACACTGCGGGCATTCTGATCAATTGCAGCACGGGCGTTACAGTGTATGTCAACAGTGCAGCAAATTTTGCGTCGTTGGCTTCAGCGCTGCCTTCGTTCACCAATGTAGGCCCCACAACCCAACAGCCAAACCCGCCAACGGTTTATACGCCAGGCACGGGCTCACAACCAGCCGCGGTGATTGCAACATATGATTGGACATTTTCAATGTGGGGCATGAGCGCTTTTGGCAATGTTCAAGGCGGTGCCGCGAGGCGTCTTGTGGGCTTTGCCATTTTCCAAAACGAGCCGTTTTAAGAGGGAATGACCATGATCAGCAAATTTTTCAAAGCCGATAAAGGCATGGCAGGCATCGAGGCAGCCCTCATCATGCCATTCATGCTGCTGCTCTATTTCAGCCTGCATGATTTGACAGCCCTTATCACCTTCAATCGCAAAATCACATCAACCGCCAGCACGATTGCCGACGTGGTGGGCCAAGCCAAAACCGCCAACACCACTCAAGCAATCGTGTTGGATGATATGCAGGCAGCTGGCATGATCATGCAGCCAACACCCATGGCCGATGTGCATGTTGATATTATTGATTATCGCATCAAGAACGGAACCCCAACAGCCGTCTGGCAAAAACACACAACCACGGGGCCTGCCTGTTCAACACCAACCATCTCAAACATGCCAGCCTTGATGAGTTCGGGCAACGACGTGATTGTGGCCGTGGCCTGCATGAATTACACGCCCTATGTGGCTACGTTCTTGGGCTCGAATCTTTTGGGTTCAACATCATTCATGATTCAACAAACCATCACCGCACGGCCGCGTGGATCAGCCACATTGGATTGTTATGTCAGCGGAACATCGGGAACCTTGTGCAGTTGAACAATCGGTAAACCAATAAAGGCCAGCTTCAAGCTGGCCTTTTTTATTTAGGCCCCTTTTTAGACCCACTGTTATGTCACTGGCCCTTGAACCCACCAAAACAATAGTATAGGGCAGGCCCAACGTTGCGGAAGGATGGCCGAGTGGTTTAAGGCACACGCCTGGAACGCGTGCGTAGGTTAATAGCCTACCGAGGGTTCGAATCCCTCTTCTTCC
>JAYUHQ010000389.1:0-20628 GCA_043766895.1 Aestuariivirga sp. | reverse complement strand
CTGACCAATCAACAGGTGCTGCATATATTTTCTTGGAAGAAGCAACCGGCAACAATGCCATCATCGTGGTGCCCGGTGCGGCAGGCAAAATCACAACTGCTGATGTTGACGCGGCCCGCGATGTGATTACCGCTTCAGCCGTGTTTATGACGCAGCTTGAAACCCCGGTGGCCGTGGGCCTGCACGCATTGAAAATGGCCAAGGCGGCTGGTGTTATCACCATATTCAATCCAGCACCTGCAGCACAATTGCCTGATGAGATTTACACCTATTGCGATTACGCCACCCCCAATGAGAGCGAAGCTTCGATGTTAACAGGCGTTGCGGTTACTGATCTTGCATCGGCCCGCAAGGCAGCTGATGTGTTGCTGGCCAAGGGTGTGGGCTGTGCGCTGATCACCTTGGGCGGCCAAGGCAGCTTGCTCCATTCCAAAACCCAATCTATCCACATCCCCATTTTCAAAGCTGGCAAAGTGATAGACACAACCGGTGCAGGCGATGCTTTCAATGGCGGGTTTGCAGCTGCTTTGGCACGCGGCCAAGCGCCTGAAACTGCCGCCGTGTTTGGCAGCGCCGTTGCTGGCATATCTGTCACGCGGCGCGGCACGGCTCCGTCCATGCCACACTTGGCAGAAATTGAAGCGCTGTTGAAAGATAAAACACATCTTGGGTGACACGCTCACCTATTTTGGCATTAATTTTTTCAACATCACCAAAGATGGTTTTTTGATTGGTCTGCCAGCATTGTTTTCAATCGTCAGCCCCGTGGGCGGCGCGCTTATTTTTTATGGCCTAACCGAAGGCTCAACCGTTAAAGAGCGTTATGCCCTTGGGTGGCGCGTGGCGCTTTATTCGGGCATCACCATGCTTGCATCGCTTTTGTTGGGTGCTGCAATTTTAAGCTTTTTTGGCATTGGTGTTTCAGCACTTCGTATTGCGGGCGGTTTGCTTGTAGCATCAGCGGGCTGGCAAAGCCTGAACAGCGCCCAAACCTATGAGCAACGCGCCTTGGCCCAACCCAATGAAAAATCAACAAAGCCCGATCACGCCTTTTTTCCCTTAACAATGCCGCTGACCACTGGCCCCGGCACTATTTCTGTTTGCATTGCCCTAAGTTCAAGCAAGGGCAGCCGCTATGAAGAGATTGTGCCTTATCTTTTTGGCCTTTCACTGGCGGCCTGCATCATCGCCGTCATGGTTGGCATTTGTTATTCTTCAGCCCAACGCATCGTTGCAAAATTGGGCGAACAACGGAATGCTGTTTTAATCCGCCTGCTCGCTTTCATTTTGCTGTGCATTGGCGTTCAGATTTTTTTGACAGGCATATCCGATTTTTACAACACCCAACTGCATGGGGCTGTTCACTGAAACAAAAAACCCGACCAATTGGCCGGGTTTTTAAAATCGAAAATAAAAGCCTTACTTTGTAAGGAAGCTGAAGCGCTTTTTGAAGGCTGATACACGGCCACCACGATCAACCGTTGTGCCTTGGCCGCCCGTCCATGCCGGATGCGAGCGTGGATCAATATCCAAGCTTAACGTATCGCCAGCTTTGCCATAGGTTGAACGGGTTACGAATTTCGAACCGTCTGTCATCACAACTGTGATGGGGTGATAGTCTGGGTGCACATCGGCTTTCATGGGTCAAACTCTGCTTTTCACTAAAATGCTTAAAGCCGAAAGCATAAAGCTTCCGGCCAATTCAGTTCTGGCCTATAGGGGAAAAATTAGCGCCACACAAGGCCCGTAGAAAGTTGTTAATGTCCATCGTTGAACCCACGCCTAAACGTGCCAATTTCAGGCCCCTTCTCAGACTTCTGCCTTATCTCGCAGCCTATCGGTTAAAGGCTGTGTTTGCAATTTTGGCCTTGCTTGTGGCTTCTGGCGCAACACTCGTCATCCCTGTGCGTGTGAAGCAGTTGATCGACCAAGGTTTCAGCGACCAAACCGCCGGTTTGGTGAACCAATATTTCCTCGGCATGTTCTTGGTCGTTGCGGTTCTGGCCGCAAGTTCGGCAATTCGCTTTTATTATGTCATGTGGCTGGGCGAACGCGTTGTGGCCGATGTGCGCGATGATCTTTTTAAACATTTGATGGCGCTCACCCCATCATTTTACGAAACCCAAAAAACCGGCGATGTTGTCTCGCGCCTCACGGCTGATACAACCCAAATCAAATCCGCTTTTTCATCAACTGCATCCATTGCATTGCGCAATGCCGTAACGTTGCTGGGCACAGTGGCCATGATGATTTATACCAGCCCAAAAATGTCTGGCCTTGCAGCGCTTGCAATTCCAGCCGTGGTTTTTCCATTGGTTACCTATGGCAGGCGCGTGCGTTCATTGTCGCGCCAAGCCCAAGACACATTGGCCGCTTCGGCTGCTTATGCCCAAGAACATTTATCAGGCATTGTGGCAGTTCAAGCCAACAGCCAAGAAACCAATGTGGTCAATCATTTTGCCACATCAACCAAGCAGGCTTTTGAAGCGGCTCAATCCCGCACCTTTGCCCGCGCCATTTTAACCTTTGCCATCATCGGCGTGGCCTTTGGTTCAATCGTTGGCCTGTTATGGTTTGGCGCACATGATGTGTTGGCCAAAAACATCACGGGCGGCACGTTGGCGCAGTTTTTAATCTATGCAGTGTTGGCCGCCAGTTCGTTGGGCCAACTTTCTGAAGTGTGGGGCGAGTTGCAACAAGCCGCTGGTGCCGCCGAACGCATTTCTGAATTGCTGGATGAAAAACCCAAGATCACATCTCCCACCAACCCTGTGGCCTTGCCCAACACAAAACACGGCGAAGTGATTTTTGATGCAGTGGATTTCAACTATCCGGGCAACCCCCACACGCGCGTGCTTGGCAACATTTCATTTGTTGCAAAACCGGGCGAAACCGTGGCCATTGTTGGCCCATCGGGGGCGGGCAAAACCACGCTTTATGCATTGCTGCAACGATTCCAGGAACCAACCCAAGGCACCATCACATTGGATGGAACCGATATTTCAAAGTTAACTCTGGATGATTTGCGCGGTGCCATTGCCATTGTGCCGCAAGACCCGACAATCTTTTCTGGCACAATTGCTGATAACATTAAGCTGGGCCGCCCAGAAGCAAGCGACGCTGATGTTAAGGCCGCTGCCGTTGCCGCCCACGTTGATGAATTTGTGGCAAAGCTTCCACAAAACTATCAATCCATGCTGGGCGAACGCGGCATTACATTATCGGGCGGCCAACGCCAACGGCTGGCCATTGCGCGGGCCATTTTGCGCAACGCGCCTGTGTTGTTGCTGGATGAAGCAACCAGCGCCTTGGATGCTGAAAGCGAAGCGCTTATCCAAAATGCGCTTGAAACCATTGCTAAAGGCCGCACCACATTGGTGATAGCCCATCGTTTGGCCACCGTGCGCAACGCCAATAAAATTATCGTGCTTGAACAGGGCAAAATTGTTGCCATTGGCACACATGCGCAGTTGCTGAAAAAAAGTGCGCTCTATGCAAGGTTGGCGAAGTTACAATTCAACATTTAATGCGCGCGCGAAATACAAAAGGCCACGGCCTCAAGCAGCGCATCTTTGTGGGCACTGTCTGGAAAAATTGCCAAGGCATCGCAAGCCATCGCCCCATAGTGGCGCGCCCGATCAACCGTATCGGCCAAAGCTGAATGGCGTTCCATCAACTTGGTTGCATAAATCAAATCATCTGGTGCTTGGTCGCCTTTTTCCATCACCCGCGCCCAGAAACTGCGTTCTTCTTTGTTGCCGCGCCTGAAGGCTAAAACCACTGGCAACGTTATTTTGCGTTCTCTGAAATCATCGCCAATGCTTTTGCCCAAATCTGCCTGCTTGCCCGAATAATCCAACGCATCATCAATCAACTGAAAGGCAATGCCCAAGTTGCGGCCATAAGATTCTAAAGCCTCTTGTTCATTGCGCGGGCGGTTGGCAATCACCGCACCCACTTTGGCGGCGGCTTGAAAAAGCGCTGCGGTTTTTGCCCCCACAACTTTCAAATATGAATCTTCAGTTGTTGTTGTGTCTTGCGAAACCGAAAGCTGCAACACTTCACCTTCAGCAATGGTGCATGCCGCATCTGATAAAATTCGCAAACAATCCAGCGATCCGGTTTCCACCATCATCTTGAATGCTTGGCCTAAAAGATAGTCGCCCACCAACACTGAAGCTTGGTTGCCCCAAATCACGCGTGCAGCTTGTTTGCCGCGGCGCAAATCACTTTCATCAACCACATCATCATGCAGCAAGGTTGCTGTGTGCATAAACTCAACCGACATGGCCAACTTCAAATGGTGCAGGCCTTGATAGCCACACAACCGCGCCGCAGCCACAGTCAACATGGGGCGAATGCGTTTGCCACCCGAGTTGATCAGATGGCCGGCAATTTCCGGGATCAGCTCCACATGGCTTTGGGCTTTTTCCAAAATGAATTCATTCACCAAATTCATATCAGCCGCCGTCAACTTTACCAGTTGATCAAGCGTGGCTTTGGGCTTTTCGCCCGTGCCGTCAAATGCCAATACAACGCCCATGGGCTTCTCCTTAACCGGTTGAAGTATGGCCAATTGCCCAATAAATAAACAAGCGGCGCTTTGCCGCTGCTTGACGAAGCAGCCAAGAATCAACCAAAAGCAATCCATGTTTAAAATCAATCGGTTTGCAATGCTTTTGGCTTTGGCCACATTGGGCGCAATGTCGGCCAAAGCCGCCGCCCCTCAAGACGCGGCTTGTGATGTTTTGGCCGCAAGCCCCGAAGATATGCAACGCCCCAAATCAATCGCCGGTGTAAAAAACGCAGATATTCAAATGCCGGCCGCCATGCCAGCCTGCAAAGCGGCCTTAGCTAAAAATCCCAACAGCCCGCGCCTGCAATTTGAAATGGCCAGGCTTTTGAACATCAGCAAAACTGAGCCGCAAACCATGCTGGGGCTTTATGTGGCATCAGCCAAGCAAAACTATGCCATCAGCATGGTGAACTTGGGCGTGGCGGCAGAAAATGGCACAAGCATAAAACAGAACTATCAAACGGCGGCCAAATGGTATGCCAAAGCCGCGGCCGAACCCCTTTTAAATCGCGTAGGCATTTATAATCTGGCCTTGCTCTATAAAGCGGGCTTGGGTGTTGACCGTGATACGGCGCGTTATGGCTCACTGGCCTGCAAATCGGCCACCGCTGGTTATAATCTGGCATTCAATGATTGTGGCTTTGCCCATGATCAGGGCTGGGGCTTTGATAAAGATGCCAATGACGCCAATGCGTGGTATCAAAAAGGTGTTGATGCCGGCGATCCTGCGGCCATGGCCAATTTAGGTTCATCCTATGAAGCCGGAAGCGGCGTTGCCAAAGATTTCCAACGCGCCATTGAGCTTTATAAAAAGTCTGCCGCCCTTGGAAACACCCAAGGCATGTTTAACCTGGGCAATGCTATGTTAGCAGGCCGGGGGCTGAAACAAGATGTTAAGGGCGGCTTGGCTTGGCTGCAAAAAAGTGCAGATGGCGGCAACGCTGATGCATTGACCACGCTGGGCATGGCCTTTGATAACGGCAAATATCTGCCCCAAGATGCGCCCAAAGCTGCGCAATTTCTGCTCAAAGGCCTTCACCTTCATTCGCTTGATGCCCAAAATATTTTGGTTGTAAAAGCGGGTGAAGATCTAAGCCCTGAAACTTTTGCCGCAATTCAAGCCCAATTGCAAAAGGAAGGCAAAGCCATAAAGCCCAGCGAAGGCAGGTTCACACCAGCAGTTTTGCAAATACTAAAAGCCTATTGATGCCTATCGTAACCTTTTTCTAACTATATAAGAGTTAACCCTAATCACCATGGAACAAGCTCTCGATCTAAATTCTATTTATCACGCCCGCGCCAGCGCCCCGGCAGCTGTTGCCGTGCCTGCGTCGATGACCGATGATGCGTTCCTGGGCGGCAAACTTCAAATTTTACAGCCCGAAAAGGGCTATAGAGCCGGTATTGATGCCGTTTTCTTGGCTGCGGCCATTCCCGCCGTTGATGGCGAAACCGTTTTTGAGGCGGGTATTGGTGCTGGTGTTGCATCATTGTGCCTGCTGGCGCGCCACCCTTTGGTGCATGTTACCGGCATTGAAATATCCACACGTTATGCGGTTTTGTGCGAACAAAATGCCAAACGCAACGGCCTAACAAATTCGCTGCGCGTCATCCATGCCGAAGTTAAAGATGCCATGCGCCGCGATTTGGCCAATATGCCAGAACATGGATCGTTCTCACACGCATTTGCCAATCCGCCCTATTTTGAAGAGGGAAAAGTTACCCCCTCACCCAGCCTGCTCAAAGCCCAGGCCCACGCCTTTGGCCCAGATGATCTCGAACTTTGGGTCAAACTGTTACATTCCATCGTAACCCTGCGGGGAACCGTAACCTTGATCCACAAAGCCGATAGCTTGGGCAAGCTTCTGGGTTGTATGGAACCTAAATTCGGCGATATTCGTGTAGCACCCCTTTATGCCCGTGAAGGCTCAACCGCGTCGCGTGTTATAGTTCAGGGTGTAAAAGGTTCGCGCGCGCCCATGCAACTTTTGCCGGGCCTTGTTTTACATGCCAGTGACAACAGTTTCACCCCCGATGCCGAAGCCGTGTTACGAGATGGCGCAGCCTGGCGCTTGCGCTAAGGCTTGAACCTTAGCGGTGAAGCCCCTATCTCAACATAATGTTTAAACGCCTAAAACGCCTTTTTGGCAAATCCAAACCCATCGTCAATGTCATCAGGCTGGAAGGTGTGATAACTTCGGGCCGCGGCGGCTTGTCGCCAAGCCTGAATGCCAAATCATTGGAACCCATTCTGCGGAAAGCCTTTGCCAAAGGCACAACTGCAGTGGCCTTGGCCATTAACTGCCCCGGTGGCTCGCCCGTGCAATCAGCCTTGATTGCCTCAAAAATTCGTGCATTTTCGCATGACAACAAAATTCCAGTGATTGCCTTTTGTGAAGATGTGGCAGCATCAGGCGGCTATTGGCTGGCTTGTGCGGCAGATGAAATCTTTGCTGATGAAAACTCCATTATCGGGTCCATCGGCGTTATTTCGGGCGGCTTTGGCTTTCCCAAAGCGTTGAGCAAACTGGGGGTTGAACGCCGCATCTATACAGCGGGAATTTCCAAAAGCACCAACGACCCCTTTAAACCTGAAAGCAAAGACGATGTGGCAAAATTAAAGGCCATGCTTTCAGAAATTCACGATAGCTTCAAAACCTATGTGCGCGGCAGGCGCAGCGGCAAACTGAAAGCCAAAGAGCCAGAGCTGTTTAACGGTGCGTTTTGGACAGGTGCCAAGGCCCTCGATTTGGGCCTTGTTGATGGCATCGGCCATATGCATGATGTGTTGAAACAAAGATTCGGCAATAAAGTTGAAATTGAAGAAAAGACTGCGGCAAAAAGCTTTGGCCAGCGCTGGTTGGGCATGAACACCCGCCTTGATTTGGCCACAGAGCTTGGTGAGGTTGCATTAACAACATTAGAAACACGCGCCTTGTGGCAACGCTTCGGTTTGTGATAAGGAATTTTTTCTAGAGGAGAGTGTTATGGGTTTTATCAGAAATGCACTTTTGATGGCTTTGGGCTATTTAGCCGTAAAAACCTTGAAGCGTGCCATGGAAAATATTGAAGCTCAAAAAGTGAAAATCAAGGCCAAGGCTGATGAAGCCCAAACCAAGATGCCAAACCTGAAGTTTGATCCAGTATCGGGCGTCTATCGCCCCGAAGCGTGACCAAAAACGTCGAGGCACGGCTGGCCGAGGTTTATCAATCAGGCTCGCAAACCGAACTATCAAAAACCTATGATGAGTGGGCGGCAAATTATGATTCCGATATGCAGTCGTTGGGCTATGCCCACCCTGCTGTTATCGTAGGTCTCACCTCCCGATATATTGCTGATCAAAGCACCCCCATTTTAGATGCGGGCGTGGGCACAGGCACCATCGGCACCCTTTTGAACATTATGGGATATTCTCATCTTCATGGCCTGGATATGTCGCAAGGCATGTTGGCCAGTGCCAAAAAAAGCAATGTCTATAAGAGCCTTAGGCAAGCCACTCTTGGCGAAACACTCAATTTTGAATCCGCAAGTTTTGGCGCAATTGTTTCAACCGGCACTTTCACCGCGGGCCACGCACCGGCTTCTGCCTTTGATGAATTGACCCGAATTTTAAAACCGGGTGGCACGGTCATTTTCACTGTGGCTGAATCCGTATGGGCCAATCAAGGCTTTGCCGAAAAATTAAAATCGCTCTCGGTGTTAAAACCCCTGTGGGCCACCGAACCTTATGCGCCTATGCCATTTTCGAAAACGGAAAGTGGCTTAAAAGCCCGCGCAAGGGTCTATCAAAAGCAATAGCCTCTGGCTTGACCAAAGCCCGCGGCCCAACTATTGCCATGCCATGACCCTTCGCCCCACAAAATCATTCCAAGACTTGATCTTAACTCTCCACAATTATTGGGCGGCCCAAGGTTGTGTGATTTTGCAACCTTATGACATGGAAGTGGGCGCTGGCACATTTCACCCGGCCACAACCTTGCGCTCGGTTGGGCCAAAGCCTTGGGCCGCGGCTTATGTGCAACCCTCGCGCCGCCCCAAAGATGGCCGCTATGGCGAAAACCCCAATCGCTTGCAGCATTATTACCAATATCAAGTGATTATGAAACCATCGCCACCAAACTTGCAGGAACTCTATTTGGGTTCCCTCAAAGCCATCGGCATTGATGAAAGCCTTCATGATATTCGCTTTGCTGAAGATGATTGGGAAAGCCCAACGCTTGGCGCTTGGGGCCTTGGTTGGGAAGTGTGGTGCGATGGCATGGAAGTATCCCAATTCACCTATTTTCAACAAGTGGGCGGCTTGGATTGTTCGCCCGTTTCAGGCGAACTCACCTATGGCCTCGAACGCTTGGCCATGTATGTCCAAGGCGTAGACAATGTTTATGATCTGAATTTCAACGGCCAAGAAGGCACCAAGAAAATCACCTATGGCGATGTGTTCTTGCAGGCCGAGCAAGAATATTCACACTATAATTTCACTGATGCCAACACCGCCATCTTGCTGCAACATTTCAAAGATGCTGAGCAAGAATGCAAATCGCTGTTGGCCATCAGCGATCAGGGCGATCACACCTTGGCCCTTCCCGCCTATGATCAATGTATCAAAGCCAGCCACGCGTTTAACTTGCTGGATGCGCGCGGCGTAATTTCTGTCACCGAACGGCAGAAATATATTTTGGCCGTGCGTGAACTGGCCAAAGCCTGTTGCTTGGCCTGGACAAAAACCGCTGGCGGCCGCAGCGCTGCTTGACTTATTGCAAACTCCGTCGTTAGTGTAACTTGCAAAGTAACATTAAAAATGGAGAGAATCGCATGAAGGGTCATATCGCTGCCAAAGCACCGATGCCAATGAAGGTAGAAGCTGGAAAAACCTATTTCTGGTGCTCGTGTGGCAATTCTAAAAATCAACCTTTCTGCGATGGCAGCCACAAGGCTGAGGGCAAATTTAACCCCGTGGCATGGAAGGCCGAAGAATCAGGCGAAAAATGGTTTTGTGCCTGCAAACAAACCAACTCAGCCCCGTTCTGTGACGGAAGCCACAAGGCGCTTTAACGCGAAGAAACCTCATCAGTCGCTTCGCGACAGCTTCTCCAAAGGAGAAGCGCGTTGGTTCATTTCGCCCTTCTCCTTTGGAGAAGGTGGCCGAAGGCCAGATGAGGTCTCTTCATTTCAAGATGACAATTCCCGTTGTGGCTGGTAATCGGCCAACCACAACGGATGAAACCAATGCCTGAACTTTTAATCGAACTTTTCTCTGAAGAAATTCCCGCGCGGATGCAGGCCAAGGCCGCAGACGATTTGCATTCCCTCATCACCAATGGCTTGGTGGATGCGGGCCTCACCTATGATGGCGCACAAGCCCATGCCACACCCCGCCGCCTTGTGCTTTCGGTTGAAGGCTTAAAGCTTCGTGCCGCAGACACAACGGAAGAACGCAAAGGCCCCCGCGTGGATGCGCCCCAGGCCGCCATTGATGGCTTTTTAAAATCGACTGGCCTGTCGCTTGATCAATTGACCATTCAAGATGATAAAAAAGGCAAAGCCTATTTGGCCATCATCAAAAAAGCGGGCCGTGATTCAACTCAAATCATTGCCGAACTTTTGGCCAAAACCATTCGTGAATTCCCTTGGCCAAAATCCATGCGGTGGGGCTCAGGCAATTTAAAATGGGTGCGTCCGCTGCAATCCATCATCTGCACATTTGATGGCGAAGTGGTGGCGCTGGATGTTGAAGGCATTGAAAGTGGCAACACCACACGCGGCCATCGTTTCTTGTCGTCTGGCGAAATCACCGTGCGCCGCTTTGAAGATTATGCCGACCAATTGCACAAAGCCCATGTGATTGTGGACGCCCATGCCCGCGCCGAAACCATTCGCGCTGATGCAAAAAATCTGGCTTTCGCCCAAGGCCTTGAAATGATTGACGATGAAGCCCTTCTAAAAGAAGTGGCAGGGTTAGTGGAATGGCCCGTGGTGTTGATGGGCAGCTTTGACGAAGCATTTTTAAGTGTTCCGCCTGAAGTGATTATCACCACAATTAAAACCAACCAGAAATGTTTTAACCTGCGCGATAAATCTGGCAAGCTGGCCAACAAGTATTTACTGGTGGCCAACACCATTGCTGCCGATGGCGGCAAAACGATTATTGCCGGCAACAACAAGGTGATTGCCGCAAGGTTAAGCGATGCCAAATTCTTCTGGGATCAAGATCGCAAAACCCCATTGCAAGATTTGTTGCCAAAATTGCAAAGCATCACCTTCCACGCCAAAATTGGCACAGTGGCCGAACGTGTCACCCGCATCGAAGCTTTG
Organism: Aestuariivirga sp.; assembly: GCA_043766895.1. Taxonomy (GTDB): domain Bacteria; phylum Pseudomonadota; class Alphaproteobacteria; order Rhizobiales; family Aestuariivirgaceae; genus Aestuariivirga. The sequence continues at coordinate 9,739 of JAYUHQ010000389.1, read as the reverse complement.
GCTGGAGAGATTGCCAAAACCATTGGCGCTGATGTTGAAAAAGCCAAACAGGCCGCAAGGCTTTGCAAGGCCGATTTGGTTTCCGGCATGGTGGGGGAATTTCCTGAGCTGCAAGGCTTGATGGGCCGCTATTACGCCATCGACCAAGGGGTTGACCCCGAGGTGGCTGATGCCATTCGTGATCATTACAAGCCACAAGGCCCAAGTGATACACTGCCCGTTTCAAAGGTCGGCTTAGCTGTAGCCTTGGCCGAAAAACTTGATACTTTGGTTGGTTTCTGGGCCATTGGTGAGAAGCCAACTGGCTCCAAAGACCCTTACGCGCTTAGGCGCGCGGCGCTTGGAGTTATTCGTATCATCCTCGACAAAGGGCTGCGCCTACACATCCGAAAACTTCACGAAATTGAATTTGCTAAAATGGCAAGCGGGCCGATCAACGCGAACATCATTGGTGAATTTATTCCAGAAGGTTCGTCGGGTGACACACTGTTAGACTTCTTCGTCGATCGCCTCAAAGTTTACCTCAAAGACCAAGGGGCTCGGCATGATTTGATCGATGCTGTGTTCTCGCTTGGCGGCCAAGATGATTTGTTGATGGTCACGCGCCGCGTTGATGCGCTTTCAAAATTCTTGGAAACTGATGATGGCAAAAACTTGCTCAGCGGTGTGAAACGCGCTTCGAACATTTTGCGCATTGAAGAAAAGAAAGATGGCAAGAAATATTCAGGCGATGTGAACCCATCACAGTTGATCAAGGGCGAAGAAAAGGCATTGCATCAAGCCATTTCATCGGCCTCGGCCTTGGCCCGCAAGGCGATAGAGGCGGAAGATTTTGAAGCCGCCATGAAAGCCATTTCAAAACTGCGTGCACCTGTGGATGCTTTCTTTGAACATGTCACAGTGAACGATGCTGATCCCACATTCCGCGAAAACCGTTTGCGACTTTTGAACCGTATCCGTGAGGCCGTTTCAGAAGTGGCCGATTTTTCAAAGATTGAAGGATGATGCGATTAAGCCTCAACCCTCCCCCCTCGCGGGGGAGGGAAGCCGCGAAGCGGCCGGGAGAGGGGGCTGGTAGATTTCAGTGCAACTGCCAGCAGCCCCCTCTCCCGCTTCGCTGGCGCTCCGCCCCCTCCCCCGCGAGGGGGGAGGGTTGAAACAAGTTCCCAACTTCCACTTCGAACTTGTCTCCGGTCACACTCTTGTCTGTGGCATTGATGAGGCCGGCCGTGGGCCCTGGGCGGGGCCGGTTTCAGCAGCCGCAGTTATTCTTGATCCCCACAATATCCCAGATGGCTTGAACGATTCCAAAAAGTTGAATGAAGCAAAACGTGAAGCGCTTTACCCACAAATCATCGCGTCATCAGATGTTGGCATTGGCCTTGTGTCTGCCCAAGAAATTGATCAGTTCAACATTCTGCAAGCCACATATCTGGCCATGCAACGCGCCATTGCAAACTTAAAATCCAAACCCACGCTGGCCTTGGTTGATGGCAACCGCGCGCCAAAACTTTTCTGCCAAACCCAAACCATTATCGGCGGTGATGCAAAATCCCTTTCCATCGCAGCAGCATCCATCATTGCTAAAGTGACTCGTGATCGAATTATGTGTGAGCTTGACCAGACATTTCCGGCCTATGGTTTTGCCCGCCATAAAGGCTATGGCACGGCGGCCCATGCCGCAGCTTTGGCCCAATATGGTCCGTGTACAGAACATCGCCAAAGCTTCAAACCAATTGCCAAATTAACCATATCTTAACGTTTCGATTCACACGAAGACTCAGAGGACTCATAAGCATTCCACGGTTCAGTTTGTAAGTGGAGTTTGCGTAATGGGTTTTGAGACAACGATTGATGTGCGGCCTCTGCTTGACCAAGTTTTAATTGGCGATTGCATTGAACAGCTCAAAAAAATTCCATCAAACTCCATTGATCTGGTCTTCGCTGATCCTCCATACAACTTGCAACTCGGTGGTGATTTAAAGCGACCAGACGAAAGCAAAGTTGATGCGGTTGATGATGATTGGGATAAGTTTGATAGTCTGGCCACTTATGACAGTTTTACAAAAAAGTGGCTGACAGAATGTCGCCGGGTTTTAAAGCCCAATGGTGCGCTTTGGGTGATTGGCTCCTATCATAATATTTTTCGCGTGGGCGCAACCCTGCAAGATCTGGGCTTCTGGATTTTGAATGATGTGGTGTGGCGCAAAACCAACCCGATGCCGAATTTTCGCGGCCGCCGTTTTACCAATGCGCATGAAACTTTAATCTGGGCATCGAAAAGCCAAGAGTCGAAATATTGCTTCCACTATGAAGCGATGAAAATTTTCAATGATGATGTGCAAATGCGCTCAGATTGGACCATTCCTCTTTGCACTGGCGGTGAGCGTTTGAAAAATGAAGAAGGCTCAAAACTTCATCCCACCCAAAAGCCTGAAGCGTTGTTGCAACGCGTTTTGTTGTCAACAACCAACCCCGGCGATGTGGTGCTTGATCCCTTCTTCGGCACTGGCACAACGGGCGCTGTGGCCAGATCTTTAGGCCGCCATTTTATTGGCTGTGAACGTGAAGAAATTTATGCCGCAGCAGCCTTGGAACGCATTGATGCAGTGGAGCCCCATTCCACTGACACGTTGAAGGCCACCATTGGCAAACGCGCCGAAACGCGCATTCCATTCGGCACATTGATTGAGCGTGGCTTAATCAAAGCCGGTGAAACTTTGTTTGATCACACCCAGCGCATCACGGCCAACATTCGCATTGATGGCTCCATCGCCAGCAAAAATGAATCAGGCTCAATCCACAAGGTAGGCGCACACGTGCAAGGCGCTGAAGCCTGCAACGGCTGGACCTATTGGCATATCAGACGCGGGCCAAATTTGGTGCCCATTGATTTGCTGCGCCAACAGGTGCGTCAAGAAATGGCGCAGGTCGCGTGAAGGCGTTAACGCAAACATCGTTCCTGTTTGATTTGGATGGAACCCTGCTTGATAGCGTTTATGACCACATCGCGGCGTGGAACAGCGCGTTGCGCGAAACCGGAATTGATATTTCAGCCTGGCGCGTTCATCGCCGCATCGGCATGTCGGGCGGGCTGTTCACGGCGGCCTTAATCCGCGAATTGGGCCACGAAATTGATGAAGCAACCCAACAACGCTTAAGCACCCTTCATTCACAATATTATAACGAGCGCTCATCAAGTGTTCGCGCCCTTCCGGGTGCTGTAAAACTTTTGGAATATTTGACAGCACAAGAAATTCCATGGGCCATCGCCACCTCAAGCCACATGAAAACGGCGGGGCCAGTTTTGGCCAAAATTGGTGTTGATCCGGCAAAGCATGTGGTGATCACCCGTGATCTGGTAAAATATGCCAAGCCTGATCCGGATTTGTTTATCGCCGCAGCCAATGCGTTGGGCGTAAAGATGGAAGACAGTTGTGTTGTTGGTGATGCCGTGTGGGATATGCTGGCATCAAAACGCGGCCGTGCCTTGGGCATTGGCTTTTTGTCGGGCGGCTATGGCACGGCAGAACTAGAACGCGCTGGCGCCTATCGCATCTTTGAAGACCCCGCAGACATGTTGGCCCATATTGATGAAGTGGGTGGCAGGCGTTAAGCTTTGCCCACATGCGCAGCAACTTTGCGCATAACGGTTGGCAAGGCTTCATCTTTCAATTTATCCACAGCAACAAAACGCGCGTCTAATTTAGGCCCGCGTACTTTTAATGTCCAAACACTCAATTCCAATTTGAAATGGGTGAACGTGTGTTCAACAACGCCAGACGATTTTTTCCAATCACCTTTCAACGGCGGTAAAAACTCAATCCCACCTTCCTGCCACTCGCTGGATGGAAATTCCGTCATGCCTGCAAGCAACCCTCGAAGCGGCCTTGCCCGAACCAAAACTTCGCCTGCGGTGTTTGTCATCCAATACACATGGCCAAAGCGCGTAGGCACTTTTCGCCTTTGCAGCTTTCGCGGCAGAACATTTTGCAAAGACATCAACCGCGCCACACAGCCAGCCTCCCACGGGCAGCGCCCGCATTCAGGCGATTTTGGTGTGCAAATCGTGGCCCCCAAATCCATCAAGGCTTGGGCAAAATCGCCCGCCCGTTGTGGCGGAACCAATCTTTGGGTCAGGTCTTTAATTTCAGGCTTGGATTGTGGCAGCGGCTGTTCAAGCCCGTAATAGCGGCTGATTACGCGTTCCACATTGCCATCAACCGCCGCTGCCGGAACATCAAACGCTATGGCCGCGATGGCGGCAGACGTATAAGAACCAACGCCGGGCAACTTGGCCAAGCCCACAACGGTTTGTGGAAACGTGCCGCCATGTTCAGCCACAATCACTTTGGCACAGGCATGAAGGTTGCGCGCCCGGGCATAATAGCCAAGCCCCGCCCAAGCTTTTAAAACATCATCCAAGGGGGCCGCCGCCAAATCTTCAATTTGCGGCCACAAAGCCAAGAATTTCAGAAAATAGTCTTTCACCGCCGCAACGGTGGTTTGTTGCAACATAATTTCTGAAAGCCAGGTTTTATAAGGGTCTGCCACAGCCAGCCGCCAAGGCAACTTGCGCGAATGTGCGTCATACCACCGCAAAAGCGATTGGGTTAATTCAGCATTTGGCCCTTGTTCTGCCATGGTTTTCCGTCAATTAATGGTTCAACACGATGGAAACTCTCAACAAATACTTCAGCCTCATCGCCAAAGCCGCGTTCCAACGCCATGGCTTTGCCAGCGAACAGCTGGCCGCGCAATGGAGCCTGATCGTGGGAGACGCTGTGGCCAGCGTTGCCAAGCCAGATAAGATCAAATGGCCAACCCAAGGTGGCGCCCAAAAACAAGGTGGCACCCTTACCCTGAAAGCCAAGGCCGGCCGTGCTTTGGAAGTGCAATATGAAATTCCGCGCCTCATTGAAAAACTAAACCAGTTTTTGGGCTATGGCGCAATTTCGGCCATTAAAGTTATCCAAACCGCAGATTTGCCCGACATGCCAAAACCCGTCAAACGCCCGATGAGCCCAAAAGCCCAAGCGGCGTGGAATGAAAAATTTGAAAGCATTGAAGATGAAAACTTAAAAGCCGCACTTGCCAAACTGGCTGAACACACAGCCCCCAAAGGCCCCGCCCAATCCCCTTTCTCCACAGGAGAAAATAGGGGTTTTGCCACACCCCCAACTTCGAGTAGGAAATAGCCATGACAACCACAACCCGCCGCCATTTGCTTGCAGCCTCAGCCGTTTTGGCTTTGGGCGCAGCTTCGCCCGCTTTTGCTGAAGATAAGCCAAAGATTGATTTGACTGATCTGGCAACCCCACCAGAAGAGGGCGATATGTCCGTTGGCCCAGACACAGCCAAAGTGACCATCATTGAATATGGTTCAGCCTCTTGCCCCCATTGTGCGGCTTTTTACAAAGACGTTTATGTGAAATTGAAAACGGATTATGTGGATAAGGGAACGGTTAAATTTATTTTCCGCGAATACCCCCACAATGATCAAGGCTTGGCCGCATTCATGGTGGCACGATGCGCGCCAAAGGAAAAATATTTCCCCTTGCTTGATGCGTTTTTCACAACTCAGGCCACGTGGGTTCCTGATGCTTTGAATGGCTTGAAGAACATTGCTCAACAAGCGGGCATGTCTGCTGCTGATTTTGACGCCTGCTTGAAAAATGAAAAGGTTGTCAAAGGCATCATGGCGGTTCGTGACAAAGCCTCCAAAAATTATGGCATACAAGGCATTCCGACAATTTTCGTGAATGGCAAATCCTATGAAGGCGAACGCACTTATGATGCGATGAAAGCCATCATTGATCCGTTGTTGAAATAAATCAAAGGGCAGACGAAGGGCAATGAGATTTGCAAAACTAAAGCTCACAGGTTTCAAATCCTTCGTCGAGCCCACAGAACTGATGATCGAAAAGGGCCTCACCGGCGTGGTGGGCCCTAACGGCTGCGGCAAATCCAATCTGCTCGAAGCGCTTCGCTGGGTGATGGGAGAAAACTCTTACAAGTCGATGCGTGCATCAGGCATGGAAGATGTAATTTTTTCGGGCACCACCCAACGCCCGGCCCGCAATATGGCCGAAGTTTTGGTAACGATGGGCAATGAAGATCGTTCGGCCCCGCCTTCCTACAACGAATCTGAGATGATCGAAATTTCGCGTTCCATCGTGCGCGATCAAGGTTCTACTTATCGCGTCAATGGCTCAGAAGTGCGCGCGCGCGATGTGCAGCTTTTGTTTGCTGATGCCTCAACGGGTTCGCGTTCACCAGCCTTGGTGCGCCAAGGCCAAATATCTGAAATTATCAATGCCAAGCCACAAGCCCGGCGTTTGATTTTAGAAGAGGCTGCGGGCATTACCGGCCTTCATACCAGGCGCCACGAAGCCGAATTAAAACTTAAAGCCGCCGAAGCAAATCTAGCGCGATTGGATGATGTGCAGGCCCAGCTTGAAAGCCAATTGGCGAGTTTAAAACGCCAAGCCCGCCAAGCCATAAAATACAAACAGGTATCTGGCGACATCAGAAAACTTGAAGCTTCGGGCCTGTTCGTAGCTTGGCGCGATGCCGCTGATGCTATGGCCGCTGATACCAAGGCTTTGGAAGCTGCAACTTTAATTCTGGCAGAACACACTGTTGCCGCTTCGGCCAAACTGCGCGCCCGCGATGATTTGGGCGAAGCGCTGCCCGCTTTGCGTGAACAAGAGGCAATTCGCGCCGCTGTTTTACAGCGCATGACCATTGAACGTACCAATCTTGATGAAGAAGAAAAGCGCGTTGAATCACGGTTGAGCGAACTGAAACAACGCCGCACCCAAGCCGCCAATGATTTGCGCCGCGAAGAAGAGTTGGTGCAAGACACTGATGGCGTGATTGCAAAACTTCTCGACGAGGCCGAACACCTTCAGACCGCAATTGGCGGCGACCAGAGCCACCGCGAAGCTGCAGCAACCCTTCTGCAAGCCGCAGCAGTTGCCTTGGCCAAAGCCCAAGAAGCAGCTGACGCTGCCAACACCCGCTTGGCTGAGTTATCTGCCCAACGCGCTGCATTTGAGCGCACACTAGCCGAACACCACAATCGTGTTGCCCGTATTGAAAAACAAGCCGCAGAAATTGCCGCGCGCCAAAGCGAGCTTTCAAGCCGCATCGGCTCGAATGCCGATGGCGACATTCTCACCCACGCCTTAGCGCATGGCGAAACCGTGGTAAGCGAGGCCGAACAATCTGCCAGTGTGGCTGAAGTGTCGCTGCGTGTGGCGCGCCAAGTGGAAGCCGATAAGCGCCAAGTGCATGATGATGCGCGCCGCAAAGCCGATCGCCTGCAAACAGAAGTCCGTACACTGACGAATTTGCTCAAAGCCGGCGGCGGCGATCTTTGGCCCTCATTGGTTGATCAACTCACCGTGCAACAGGGCTATGAGGCAGCACTGGGTGCGGGCCTTGGCGAAGATATTGAAGCGTCAGCAGATGAAGGTGCGCCGGTGTTTTGGCGTGGCCTTCCCCCTCTGGCTGAAACCGCAACCTTGCCCGCCGACGCAACGCCCTTGGGGCATTTTGTAAAAGGCCCTGCCGCCTTAGCGCGTATTTTATCGCACATCGGGGTTGTCTCACGCGCTGTGGGTGCTGCTTTGCAGCCGCAATTAAAGCCCGGGCAACGTTTGGTTTCTGTTGAAGGCGATTTGTGGCGCTGGGATGGTTTTACTGCTGCTGCCGATGCCCCAAGTGCTGCTGCCAAACGTTTGGCTGAACGCAATCGATTGTTCCAAATCGAAGATGATATGAGGCAGGCCATTGCCGCGGGCGATGCCACCAAAGCCGAGTTTGATCATGCGCGAACGTCAGTTGAAAATGGTGCAAGGGCTGAACGTGAAAAGCGTGAAGCATGGCGCGCCAGCACAGCTGCCCTTGATGTGGCCCGCAAAGCCTTGCAGGCGCATGAACGCCGCTTGGCCGAAAATGCCGCCCAAACTTCGGCGTTGGAAGAAGCCGCGCGCAACGCCAATGTGCAATTGGTTGAGGCCCGTGAAGGCCGCCAAACATCTTTGCACCACTTTGCCGCCCTGCCCGCAACCGATGGCCTAACCCAAGACGTACAACGCACGCGCGATATTCTCAACACCGAGCGCGCAATTTATGCCGAAGCCCGCGCCACGCATGATGGCTTGGAACGCGATGCCAAAATGCGGTCTGACCGCGTAAAATCCATTGCTGCTGAACAAGAACAATGGAAAGCCCGTGCCGAAAAAGCCAAGGAGCAAACGGCACAGCTTGAAAAACGCTTGGCCGAAACTGAGACGGCAATTTCTGAATTAAACCAAATGCCACAACAGCTGGCTGATAAGCGCTTAAAGTTGATGAACCTTTTGGCCGAAGCCGAGGGTGAGCGCAAAGCCGCATCCGATAAATTGGCCCAAGCGGAAAACAACGTTCGCAGCGCAGATCAAGATTTGCGCGCCGCCCAAGAACAAGCGGCCACTTCGCGCGAAGAACATGCTCGTTTGGGTGCCAGATTAGAAGGCTCTACTAGCCGTCATCAGCATTGCACAAGCCGCATCACCGAAACCTTGATGTGCCAACCCGAAGAGGTTTTGGCCCAAGCCGGAATTGAAGTGGGTCACTTGCCCGCCTCTGAAGAGATTGAAAAAAAGTTGGTGTCGCTACGTGATGAGCGCGAGCGTTTGGGTGCCGTGAATTTGCGCGCCGATGAAGAGGCAACCGCTGTTGGCGAACAGCTTGATAAAATGAAATTCGAAAAAGATGAACTGGTGCAGGCAATCGCCAAATTGCGCGGCGGCATTGGTTCGCTGAACCGTGAAGGCCGCCAGCGGTTGCTTGACGCGTTTGATATCGTGAACCAAAAGTTCGGTGAACTTTTCACAACCCTGTTCGGTGGTGGCAAAGCTGAATTGCAATTGATCGAGTCTGATGATCCATTAGAGGCAGGCTTGGAATTGTTGTGCAACCCGCCGGGCAAAAAGCCAACAACTTTGTCTCTGCTTTCGGGCGGTGAACAAACGCTCACAGCCCTCTCGCTCATTTTCGCAGTGTTCCTCACCAACCCATCACCCATTTGTGTGTTGGATGAAGTTGATGCGCCGCTGGATGACCATAACGTTGAACGCTTCTGCAATTTGCTGGATGCCATGCTTCAACGCACGGAAACGCGTTTTCTGATCATCACCCACCACCCTTTAACAATGGCCCGCATGAACCGTTTGTTTGGCGTAACCATGATGGAGCGCGGCGTTTCGCAATTGGTGTCAGTCAATTTGGAAGAGGCCGCCGAACTGGTGGCCGAGGCCAGCTAAATGAATATCATTTTTGATATCGGCATGGTTTTGATTGCGTGGGACCCGCGCCATCTTTATCGCAAACTATTTTCCGATACAGAAAAAATGGAATGGTTTTTGGCCAATGTTACAACCCCTGAATGGAATGTTGAACAAGACCGTGGCCGCAGTTTTGCGGATGCTGTAAAACTTCTTCACGCCGAACATCCTCAGTATACGGATGAAATTTCGGCCTATGATACGCGGTGGGGCGAAATGATTCCCGGCGCAATCACCGGCACTGTTGATATTCTGGAAACCTTGCACAAAAACCAAACACCACTTTATGCGATTACCAACTGGAACCAAGACAAGTTCAACCAAACCAAACTAAATTTTCCGTTCTTGAATCTGTTCAAAGATATTGTGGTGTCGGGCGACGAAAAGTTAATCAAGCCTGATCC
>JAYUHQ010000388.1:0-2982 GCA_043766895.1 Aestuariivirga sp. | reverse complement strand
TGGTGCCATGATCTTCACGCGGGAATTGATCGAAGGCACGCGGCAAAAGCGAAAGCGGCCCGCGAAACAGAATGCGGCCATCATCACCCACCGCAATGACGCCGCGCGTTTCATGGGTGGGGTTGTGTGCCTCAGCACCGAAAGAGACAAGTTGGCCGAGGAGAAGCTTGGTCATTCTTCCACCCTATCTTCAAGACGAAAGCGGATGATGCGGCAAACCTGTTCGAGCGCTGTTTTAAATTCAACGTCTTTTGCGTTGAGAATACGTATTTTGAACCCTTCCAGAATTTGCCATTTGGTTGCACCCTTCACGGCAAAGATGAAGGGAAAGGAATTTTGCTCTTTGTACTGACGATTAAGTGCTGTGAAATTTTCAAACTCTTGCGCGCATAACGTATCAAGGCCAGCGCCAGTTTGCTCACGCGTTGAATCATGGGTGAGCTTGGCACGTGTTGCCAAATCTGGGTGGGCATTTAACAATGCCAGTTGCGCCGAAGGTTCGGCATTCATCACAGCAAATTGGAATGCGAGGATCATGGCTTCGCGAGTGGCAAAAGGCTTATGACGCCATGCTTGGCCAGCCACCCAAGCGGAATGTTCGGCAATTTCGCCAAAGGCCTTTTCAAATTGCGCGGCACTGAAGCCGTTGATTTCAGCCAGTTTCATTGGGCTTGTATCCATGCGCCAAGCCTATCACGCTCTTCTTGCAACATGCCGGTTTTGTTGCCCATGGGCATGGCGTGGTTGCGCACGGCTTGGGTTTCAATCTGCTTGGCATAGCGTTTAATGTCGTCAACAGATGAGAAGATGATGCCTTTGGGCGCTTGTTTGATGGTGGCATCAGTGGGGTTTGCGGCGTGGCAAGCGCTGCAGCGATTTTTGACAATGGCGAAGGCTTCATCATCAGACACTTTAATTGCCAGTTTGGGCGCATCAGTTGGCTGGGTTAAAAACATGGCACCGATCAAGGCCAAGGCGATCACTGGAATTGCCCATGCAATTTCACCCATCTCATCGCCCACTTCATGGCGCAGCAGAAAGTGCCGCGCCACGCCGCCGCCCAAAACCACAAGGCCAACCAAAGCCCAAGCATGAGCATTGCCGGTAATGATGGCATAGTGGTTGCTGGTCATCATGAACAACACAGGAAGCGTGAGATAGGTGTTGTGCAGTGAACGCTGTTTGCCGATCTTGCCATATTTTGGATCTGGCGTTTTGCCTTCCAAAAGGGTTGCTGTAATTTTGCGTTGATTGGGAATGATCACCGCAAACACATTGGCCGCCATCAACGTGCCCACGAATGCGCCCACGTGAATGAATGCGCCACGACCCGAAAACACATGTGAGAAGCCATAGGCAGCAGCGATGATCAATGCGTAGACTGAAAGCGCCAGCCAGCCCGTGTGCTGGCCCAATGGGGATTTGCACAAAAGATCATAGGCCACCCACCCCGCAAAGAGTGAGGCCACGGAAATGCCAATGGCCTGCCAAGATGTCAGCGCCATGACCGAAGGGTCAATCAAATAAAGATCAGCCTGAACATAATATTGAATGATCAACAGCAGAAAGCCTGTGATCCAAGCCAAATAAGCTTCCCATTTAAACCAGATCAGATGGGGCGGAAGGTCTGGCGGGGCCGAAAGATATTTGCGCACATGATAAAAACCGCCGCCATGCACTTCCCATGCTTCGCCCATAACGCCTTGGGGCATGGGGGTGGTTTTGCGCAGCGATAAATCAAGCGCCACAAAATAAAATGATGTGCCAATCCACGCAATGCCAGCCACCAAATGGCCCCAGCGCACGAGGATATTCAACCATTCAAGAAGGAAGGGATCCATGGATTTGGTTTTAACGCTCTCTCACTTCGTCATCCCCGCGAAGGCGGGGACCCAGCTTTCTCACGTTCGGGCTGGTTGATTAGCGGGATCCCCGCCTTCGCGGGGATGACGGTATAAAAATGTATTGAAGGTGGATGCCCCCATCGCAGCTTTGCGATGAGGGCTGTTTATCTGTTACTTCGGCAATTGGTCGTCGATGCCTTTGACATACCAGTTCATGCCAAGAATCATGCCGTCATCGACCTTGTCAACCACGGTTCCATCTTGCTTGGTGATTTTGCCACCAAATGGATCAAGCTTGCCTGATGTGATATCTGCAACTGTTGCTGCGGCCATTTTGGCCACATCATCAGGCATGTTGGTGAAGGGTGCTAATTTCACAGTGCCTTCCGCCATGCCATCCCATGAGGATTGCGACTTCCAGGAACCATCCATCGCGGCTTTGATGCGGCGAACATAATAAGGGCCCCAGTTATCAAGATTGGCGGTGAGTTGGGCTTTGGGAGCAAACTTAATCTGGTCAGATGATTGACCAAAACCAAGTTTGCCTTGTTCTTGAGCAACCGTGATGGCGGCAGCAGAGTCTGTGTGTTGCACGATAATATCGGCACCTTGGCTGAACAGAACTTTTGCAGCATCACCTTCTTTGCCCGGATCAAACCATGTGTTTGCCCAAACAATCTTGATCTTGAAGTTTGGGTTCACCGATTGTGCACCCAACATGAAAGCATTCATGCCGGCCACAACTTCAGGAATGGGGAAAGAACCGATATAGCCAGCAACGCCAGTTTTTGACATTTTGGCAGCGATTTGGCCCAACACATAACGGCCTTGATGGAACTTGGCGTTATAGGTTGTGACGTTTGGAGCGGTTTTAAAGCCTGTTGCGTGTTCAAACTTTACATCTGGATATTTGGCAGCAACTTCCAGCGTTGGCTCCATATAGCCGAATGATGTTGTGAAAATGATTTTGCAACCATCGCGGGCCAAACGTTCAATGGCGCCAGCGCTATCTGCTTCTGCCACGTTTTCAACATAGACAGTTTCAACCTTGTCGCCCAATTCTGCATCAACTTGTTTTCGGGCTTCGTTGTGTTGGTATGTCCAACCAAAGTCACCGATGGCGCCCAGATAAACAAAG
>JAYUHQ010000387.1:0-2989 GCA_043766895.1 Aestuariivirga sp. | reverse complement strand
TCTGCGGAGAGGTGGCAGAGTGGTCTATTGCGGCGGTCTTGAAAACCGCAGGGGGTGCAAGCCCTCCGGGGGTTCGAATCCCTCCTTCTCCGCCATTATTTCCAGCCAGTGTTGCACGAAATCCTCATCTCACAATTTTGTCACAAAGTGGCTGTTCAACGGGATGGCTTTTTGATTCTTCTACATTTAGGAGATGGTCTTTTGACCTAGCACGCAATGCTTGGTAGGACATGCTGTGGCCATAAGCGTAAAGTTCGACGGAGTGATTGAGGCAATGATGCGGAAGTTTGGTTTTTTCAAAGCGAATACAGCGGTTCGGATGAGCATGTTGGCAGCAATGGTGGTTGCCTCAACCGTGTTGAATTTCAGCTCAGCCCATGCAAACGCCGCCGAAGACCTTGCAAAAGCTCAAAATGACGAAAATCCAACGCCAACAAATCCCAGAATCAAAAAAGAAGCGCCCATTAAAGTTGGTGGCGTGCCCACAACCCAAACTGAAATTGTGGCGGGCAAAAACCAATCTCCAATGTTGGTCACCAACACAGATCAACTTTTGATTGCAGCACAGCAAAAATATTCAAACATCGTGGCCCAGGGCGGCTTTCCCACTGTGCCGAACGGCAATTTTAAAAAAGGCGCAACCAGCGCTGAAATTGGCATTCTGAATAAGCGGCTTTATGTTGAAGGTTATTTGCGGGTTGAAGGCACTGTTGGCAAATTTGCCAATGTGTACACCTCGGCCACCGCGGATGCTGTGGCCAGATTTCAACGCAACCATGGCTTGATCGTTTCTGGCACCATGAACCCCACCACGTTGAGCGAGCTTAATGTATCAGCGGATAAGCGCTTGGTGACAATTTCGGCCAACATTCCGCGCGCCGCAACCTATGAACTGGGCGTGGGCGATCGTTATTTGGTGGTGAATATTCCCGCCCAGCAAATTGAAACCGTAAGCGGTGGGCGTGTTGTGTCGCGCCATAATGCCATTGTGGGCAGGCCAGCGCGGCCCACCCCCGTGGTGATGACGCCATTGGCAACTGTGAAATTCAATCCCTATTGGAATGCGCCGGTATCAATCGTCGAACGCGATATTCTGCCGCGCCTTCAACATGGAATGCAATATTTGCAAGATGCCAATATCAAAATTTTGCAAGGTGGCCCCACTGGCCCCGAAGTTGATCCACGAACCTTAGATTTTGCCCATATTGTGCCAGATGACTATTTGTTCCGCCAAGAGCCTGGCCCACACAATGCCATGGCCACAGCGAAAATTGAATTTCAAAGCCCCTTCGGCATTTACCTGCACGACACGCCTGAAAAAGAAATGTTCAATTCAGACAATCGATTCTTCAGTTCGGGTTGCATCCGCGTCGAAAAAATGCCGCTGCTGGTGCAATGGGTTTTGAATGGCCAAGATGGATATGATGCCGGCAAAATATCATCAATGGGCGAAACCTTAGAACGTTTGGATGTGCCGCTAAAAACCCCGCCCCAACTTCGCGTGGCCTATCTTACAGCTTGGCCAACAGCGGGCGGCACCATTGCCTTCCGCCATGATATTTATGAGTTAGACGGCACGGGCTTTACCGTGGGCCAACCGATGCCAGTGGGCGAGATGAGCCCCGACGGCAAGCGCTTTGTATTAAAGCCATTACCGCGCCAACAGTCTGTTGATGCGGCTGAAGCAGAAGGTTTTGGCCTGTTCGGATTTCATAAATCCAGTGGGTCACAAGTGGCAAACAAAAACAAAAATGTTTTTGGTAAGCCATTATTTTCAAGCGCCACAACATTTGGTGCAAAGCCAATAAAGTCTGCAAGTCTCACCACCAATTCCAGCAAGCCGACTGGTTTTTTTGATTGGGCTTCATATAAAAAGAAGCAAGCGCTGGAAGAAATAGCCGCCAAGAAGAAAATAAAAAAGAAAGCCAAAAAGACTTCTGCAACCAAGGTCGATGGGGCAAAGCCTGCTGATGCAAAAGCCATCAGCGCCAAATCGGCAGATGCTAAAACGCCAACGGCGGCCAAGGCAAAAGCCAAGGCAAAAGCCAAAAAACTGGATTGCAAGCCCGCAGCGGATGGCAAAGTGCCAGCTGGTTGTGTGGTGCCGCCAAAGCCAGCTGCAAAAACATCAGCATAACTGGCCTGCGCCATTCTGCATCTAGACCCTGTTGCAAAACCTCTATAGAGCCCCATTGCATTGCAACAGGGATTCCCAGCCATGGCCAAAAAAGCAGTAAAGACAATCGCAAAACCCGCAAAGCGTAAAAGCCCAAGCAGCAAAGCGCGCCCAAAAGCGCTTTACCCCGGATTTTTTAAAGATAAACTGGCCAAAGCTGATCCTAAAATTGCCCGCGCCATTGCCAATGAATTAAAGCGCCAGCAAAATGAAATAGAGCTGATTGCATCTGAAAACATCGTTTCGCGCGCAGTGCTTGAAGCCCAAGGCAGCGTGATGACCAATAAATATGCCGAAGGTTATCCCGGCAAGCGTTATTATGGCGGCTGCCAATATGTAGATCAATCTGAACAGCTTGCCATTGATCGCGCCAAGCAATTATTCAATGCAAAATATGCCAACGTGCAACCTCATTCCGGTGCCACAGCAAACCAAGGTGTGTTCTTCGCATTGCTTCAACCCGGAGACACATTCATGGGCCTTGATTTGGCTTGCGGTGGCCATTTAACCCACGGCTCGCCAGTCAACCAATCTGGCAAATGGTTTAAAGTTGTTTCCTATAAAGTGCGCGAAGATAACCAACAGATTGATTATGACGCGGTTGCCGCCCAAGCCTTGGCCGAACGCCCCAAGCTGATTATCGCTGGTGGCTCGGCTTATCCGCGCGCCATTGATTTTAAACGCTTCCGCCAAATTGCCGATTCCATTGGTGCCTATTTGATGGTGGACATGGCGCATTTTTCAGGCCTTGTGGCTGGCGGCGCGCATGATAATCCGGTGGCCTATGCTGATGTGGTGACAACCACAACCCAT
>JAYUHQ010000386.1:0-2999 GCA_043766895.1 Aestuariivirga sp. | reverse complement strand
GCCACAATTTCGGCATGAAATTTTTGAGCAAGTGGATGAGACGAAGCCAAATTGTGAAGTTCATCAGGATCGTCGACAAGGTTGAAAAGCTGATCTTGGTCTGTGGGTGCATGGATATATTTCCACGGGCCACGGCGCAGCATATACATGGGCGACACGGTGCCTTCGGCCAGATATTCGCCCCAGGCCGTTGCATCGGGATTTTCTTCAGCGCCATTCAGCAAGGACACAAGCGAGCGCCCGTCTACCGGTTTGGCCAAATGTTCAGTGCCGCCCAAATCTGCCAGCGTGGGCATAATATCGGCCAGTGATACAGGTTCTTTAACGCGGCGTGGCTTCATGGTTTTTGGGTGCCACACAATTAATGGAATATGGGCTGAAGGTTCAAGATAGCTCATCTTGTACCAAAGGCCGCGCTCTCCCAAAAAATCACCATGATCAGACGTGAAAACAATGATGGTGTTTTCAAGCTGGCCAAGGTTTTCCAACGTATCCAGAAGTTGGCCCACAAGATCATCGACGTAAGAAATATTGGCATAATAGCCGTGCCGGGCTGAACGAATATCAGCCTCTGACACGCTATAATCATCCATTGCGGAAACGTCGTAGAGGCGCTGTGAATGTTGATCAAGATCGCTGCGCTTCATTGCAGGCACGACTGGCAGATCAATATCTTCGTTCTTATACAAATCCCAAAATTTCTTCCGGGCGGCATAGGGGTCATGGGGATGGGTGAATGAAACCATCAAGGCAAATGGCTTATCAGGCGTAAAGCGGGCATAATCATAAAGCTTGCGCTTGGCTTGAAAGGCCACGTCATCATCAAATTCAAGTTGGTTGGAAATTTCAGCAATGCCCGGCTGTAAAACCGATGTCATGTTATGATACCACCAATCAATGCGTTCCTGCTTCAAGCGCCAATCTGGTGTCCAGCCGAAGTCTGCTGGATAAATGTCGGTTGTCAGGCGTTCTTCAAGCCCATGGAGTTGGTCTGGCCCCACAAAATGCATCTTGCCTGAAAGGCAAGTTTGATAGCCTTGCAGCCGCAAATAATGTGCCCACGTGGGAACGGCGGATGGAAATTCAGCGGCGTTATCATAAACCCCGGTGCGCGACGGCAACAGACCATTCATGATTGTGGCGCGGGCGGGCGCACAAAGTGGGCTGGTGGAATAGCAGTTTTCGAACACAACACCTTCTTTTGCCAAACGATCAAGATTTGGGGTTTTGACCAGTTTGTGGCCATAGGCCGATAGATATCGCGCGGCCAATTGATCGGCCATGATGAAGAGGATATTGGGTTTATTGTTCGAAGCCACTATATTGCCTTTATGAAAACTGTGATTTTGCTCTTAATCAGGCTGTATCAACTGACACTATCATCTGTTCTTGGCAGAGGCTGTCGTTTTTTGCCGACCTGTTCAGAATATGCGACACAGGCCGTTCAAAAACATGGTGCCGCCAAGGGTTCGCTTTTGGCAGCCAAACGCATTTGCCGTTGCCACCCTTGGGGCTGTGAGGGTTTTGACCCCGTGCCATAAAAAAGGCCACCCGAAGGTGGCCTATTGTAAAGTTATTATAGCTTAGAATGCCCAGATTGCGGCGGCCTTGAATTCATGTTCGCCACCCCAATTAACGGTAACGTTACAGCACACATCATTGTAATTTGTATCAATCATGTGGGTGTAAAGATATTCAAGACGCAAGCGGAACTTGTCTGTGACAGCATGTTCAACACCGCCGCCCACAACCCAGCCAAATTCTTGAGCCTTCAAGTTGTTCGGAGTGGTGAATGGCAAAATGCCGTTGATATTGCCTTGGGCCCAGGTGCCGCCAGCGGTGATGTAGAACAATGTGTCATCCATCGCATAACCAGCACGGGCGCGCGCTGAAGTAAGAAAATCCAAGCCCATTGTATAATTGGCACCGGGATCATTGTTCGTCACCAAGTTTGAAACCAAACCTGCGTCAATTTCGCCACCGATAACGAAGTCATTCATTTGATAGTTATAGCCAATCAAGCCGCCGCCTTTGAAACCGCAGCCTGCGTTCAGCCATGTGCCGCCACCAGTGTGATCGACCAAGTCGCCATTAATACAGGCCGAGCCGATCCATGCGCCTGCGTAGGCACCGGTCCAATCATAAGCGGCGGGGCGAAGCTGTTCGACGGGCGGAGGCGGAGGTAAAGTTTCTAAGTCAGCCGCAATGGCTTTGGCTGAAGGCACCAACATGGAAGCGGTGATCGAAAGAACGGCAAGAAACTTTTTCATTTGAATACCCATTTACTGACTGTTGAAACGCATTAATGGGGAGCAACATGAACTGTTAAGGTTAATGCTGGGTTAGCAAAAAGTTTCAGTTGCGTTAACGGCGCGGTTTTGTGGGGGCTTGACCTTAAGGTTTTCACAAGGCATTTGCATTTCTATCAATGAAACGGCTTACCCGCCACAGTTTGCGGGAGTGGGCAAAAGGAGAATAAAATGATTACTTTAACGTTCCCAGATGGTGTCAAGCGCCAAGTTGAAGCCGGGCAAACGGCGGGCCAAGTGGCCGCATCAATTGCAAAATCACTTGAGAAAAAGGCCGTGGCCGCTGTGGTCAATGGTGTTTTGGTGGATTTATCTGACCCGATAAACGCTGATGCCACATTGCAAATTGTAACGCGCGATGATGCCCGCGCACTTGAACTTATTCGCCATGATGCTGCCCACGTGTTGGCCGAGGCGGTGCAGGAATTGCACCCCGGCACACAGGTGACAATTGGGCCAGTGATTGAAAATGGTTTCTATTACGACTTTTTCCGCAACGAACCTTTTTCTCAAGCTGACTTTCCGGCCATCGAAAAGAAAATGCGCGAAATTATACAACGCGACAAGCCCTTCACAAAAACAGTGAAAACACGCGAAGACGCCAAATCATTTTTTGAAAAAAAGGGCGAGGCGTTCAAAGTTGAATTGGTGGATTCCATTCCCGGCCATGAAGATATAAAATTTTACGAT
>JAYUHQ010000385.1:0-7969 GCA_043766895.1 Aestuariivirga sp. | reverse complement strand
CGCTGAGTTTTAAGGTTTTCACGTCTGGGTCTTGGCCACGCAAAAGTTTTGCCACGCCATCGTAATTTGGATCATTCTCGTCGCGCAAATCCGTGCGATAGACAAAATCACCGCCCTGTTCTGGGGCTTGCAACAACAGCGTTGTGGTAAATTCGCTGCGATCAAAATGCCAATTTAGCGTTTCGCCATCACGATAAGCCATCACATTGACGCGGGCCAAAGGATCACGCAATTGAAACAGAGCATCCTTGCCCATGGTTGCGGCCAAGAACACGTTGAAGGGCGCCCACTCATAAATATACATCACCGTGCTTTGTAAAATTTGATCGGCGCAAATTGTGTGGTTGATCGTGTCCACTTTCACCAATGCCGGGTGATCTGCCGCAAGTTCAGGAATTTCTTTGCGGAAATAAATGTTGTGGCTGCGCTTATGAACAAACGAAAGCGAATCTATCACCGGCTGCACTTCGGCCACAGCCTTTGCCAAAGCGTCGGGCTTTAACAAGCCTTCCAGATTATACATGCCATCACGGGCCAGATCAGCTTTGCAACGCGCCACCAATTCGTTCCACCGCACAGAACCAATCTGATCAAGTGGATAACGTTCAAGATCGAGAATATTTTTCATGTCATAGCCCTTCTGTTGCGTCGACCAACCAATCCCAGATTGAGTGCGAAAATGTGCGCAAAACATAAAGATGAAATTGGCCTTCGCCAATGCAATGCACAAGAACGGGCACGTGATGCATTCCCGTTAAAACATAATCACCATTTTTTAGCGTGGCAAAGTCAATGGCAGCACATGATTTAAGAAGTGAAACGGCTTTTTCACCCGCAATTAAAATGCGGGTGCGGCTGGATGACAGCGGCGTCAAAAAACATTTCTTGGCTTCGGGAATGTCGCCCAAAATCCAAAATTGTGAAGGTGCTACTCTGATCACATTGCCCGTTGCTTTGCCCATGTCTGGCAATTTGCCCAAAGCTTTTTTCAGTGATTTTTCATCACCGGCAATTTGCGTCAGTGTAAAATCTGGCGCTTCTGCCATGCGCAAACCCGGTGTTGCAAATGGGGCAATGCCTTCCAGTGCTGAGGTGGCTTTAAGCATGAAGTCTGGTTCCCGTGCTGTCGATGAAGTGTGGCGACACGATGCGCAATTTCACCTGTTCATTTTTCAACGGAAATGCGCCAATAATTTCTTCGCCCACATGTTTCAACCCACCCTGAAAAAGCCCCAAGGCGATGAAGCATCGCAATTCAGTGCTCCATGTCACCGAGGTGATATAGCCCCTGCCATGACCTTTAATTTCATCAGTGGCACCAAATAAAATTGTGCCGCCACGCAGTTTTTTATCAGGCTCCATCAATTCAAGCCCAACAAGCGACCAACGCTCTTGTCCCATCATTTCTGGCCGCTGGCGCAATTGGTCGCCGATAAAAGGCTTGGTGGTGGATGCCATTTTGCCAAGGCCCAAATCATCCAGCGAATTGCGGTGATCCAATTCCAGGCCAGCCACATGGCCCTTTTCAATGCGCAGCGAAGCCAGCGCCTCAAGGCCATAAGGCTTGATGCCCAAAGGTTCTGCGACCTTCAATACATGTTCCCATAATGCGGTTACATAATTCGCTGGTGTGTGAATTTCATAAGCCAGCTCGCCAGAAAATGACAGCCGCAACAGGCGCACACAAACGCCATCAACCACAATGTCTTTCACACCCATATAGGGCAGCGCTTCGTTGCTTACATCGTGGTCAGGGAAAGCCAAGGCCAAAGCCTTGCGGGCATTGGGGCCCGATAAAGCCATGCCGCCCCATTCATCTGTCAGTGATGCCACATGAACATTGAGTTCTGGCCAATGGCATTGCAGCAAATATTCAAGCCAACTCATCACCTCGCCCGCTTGGGCGGTTGTTGTGGTCATATAAAACTGCGTGTCGGAAATGCGGCTGGTAGTGCCATCATCAAGCACCAAACCATCATCGTTCAACATCACGCCATAACGCGCGCGACCCACGGGCTGTTTGGCAAACCCGTTCACATAGACGCGATTGAGAAACTCAGCCGCATCTTGCCCTTGAACATCAATTTTGCCCAAGGTTGAAACATCAGAAAGCCCCACATTGTGGCGCACCAATTCCATTTCTTTGAGATAGGCAACCTCTGGGGTTTTTCCGGCCCATTCATAAAACCACGCGCGTTGCCACAAGCCTGCTTCGATAAAAATGCCGCCATTGGCCTTGTGCCAATCATGGAGTGGCGAACGCCGTGTGGGCCTGAAATGGTGGCCCGTGCTGCGCCCAGCAATAGCACCCACGGTGAGGGGCGCAAAAGGTGGGCGGAAGGTGGTTGTTCCGGCCTCATCCATGGCAAGGCCACGCAACGCGGCCATCATGCCAATGGCGTTGATGTTGGAGGTTTTGCCTTGGTCTGTGCCCATGCCCAGCGTTGTATAACGCTTTAAATGTTCAACACTCAGATAACCTTCTTGATGGGCTTGTTTGATGTCTTTGGCTGTCACATCATTTTGGAAATCCACAAAGGCTTTGGGTGCAACCTCATCTGTCCATTTCGCGGTGATGGCATAGGGGCGATCTGCGACCAAATCTGGCATCAAGGCCGGAGCAATTTTTTTGGTGAACTTCAATGTGGCCAAAGCATTGCGGGCCTGAACATCGCCATCGTTGATGGCCTCAACAGTTCCAAACTTGCCAACACATGCGCCTGCGCCAAAATGGCTGGGCGCAAAACCGCCGGGCACAAAGGCTGCAATGCCTGCATCATAACTGGGCTTAATGCCGCCGTGAGATGTTAAATGCACCAAGGGGCTCCACCCGCCGCTCATGCCAACCACATCGCATTGAATGGTCACAGCGTGGCGGCCTGATATTTTAACGGCCTGCACTTCGTGGCCCACAACTTCAGCAATGCCGCTGGAGGGGAAAATCCCAATCCCGGCCGCTGATGCACGGGTTAAAACTTCAGCAGAAATATTTTGCCGCTCATCAACCATGGTCACCGCCACGTCGTGTGCGGCCAAATCAAATGCCGCGTCATAAGCCGCATCATTATTGGTGGCGATCACAGCGCGTTTGGCTGGCACCAAAGCATAGCGGTTAAGATAGGTGCGCAAAGCCGAAGCCAACATAACGCCAGGTCTGTCATTGTTGGAAAACACCAAGGGGCGCTCAACCGCACCGGTTGCAATAATAATCGTCTGTGCACGGAGCGATTCTAGCATATTCGCGCCAACACTGATGATCACGTGGTTGGCATCATAAATGCCTTGCACTGTGGCACGCGTCAAAATACGCAAATTTTCAGCTTTGGCCAAATCTCTTAATGTATGTTCGCGCCAGAGCTTTATTTTGTCATCAGCAGATGACAAAATTTGCCCGCCCAATTCAAAATCCTGCTCAGCCAGAACAACTTTTAAGCCAGAACGCATGGCGGTGAGTGCCGCACTTAAACCCGCAGGGCCAGAACCCACAATCAACACATCGCAAAATTCATTGCGCGTGAAATGTTTTACTTCGTCTCCCAGCGTTGTGGTTTTGCCAAGGCCCGCGGCTTTGCGAATAAACGGCTCATAAAACATCCAAGATTTTTTGAATGGGCCCATGAAGGTTTTATAATAAAAGCCAGCGCCAAACAGCGGTGAGGCAAGGCTGTTAATTGCCATCACATCAAAGGTGGGCGAAGGCCAAGCGTTTTGGCTTTTGGCAACAAGGCCGCTGGTCAACTCCACCACCGGGCCAATGGCATTGGGTTGTTCTCCCAGTTTTGTGCCGGTGGTGAACAAGGCATTTGGCTCTTCAATGCCCGCGCTTAAAATGCCGCGCGGGCGATGATATTTAAAACTGCGGCCAATGGTAATTTGGTTGTTGGCCAACAATGCCGAAGCCAAAGTATCGCCCGCAAAACCTGAGAGGCGTTTGCCATTAAATTTGAAATTTAAGGTTTTGCTGCGATCAATCAAGCCGCCCTGATCAAGCCTTTGAAAGCGCGTCATTGCTCAGCCTCTAAAATTTCATTGGTGGCGGTGTTGCGCTTCACCTTAAACCACTGCCTGCAGCCCAAAACATGGTGCCAATATTCTTCATGCGGGCCTTTTGGGTTTTCAAACAAAAACACATAATCATGCCAATGTTTCTGGCTGCCTTTGCCGTGGGCGGGGCGTTTTTTTGAATCGCCACCATAGCGAAATTCAGCAACGTCACGTTCACCACAATGGGGGCAAGGAATTTTCATTGTTTGTATGTCCAATTGCCAATGCCGTGTTCATCAAGCTCGCCGCCGCGTTCAAAGCGATCCAAGCCAAAACCACCAATCAATTCATGGGGCGCATCATTGGCAATGGTGTGGGCAAATGTTAAGCCCGATGCAGGTGTTGCTTTAAAGCCTTGGTAACACCAGCCACCGTTCAGATAGAGGCCATCCACCGGTGTTTTACAAATGAAAGGCGAGCCATCGGGCGTCATATCATTGACACCGCCCCAATGGCGCAACAGTTTCATGCGCGACATGAACGGCATGAGAGACACAGCACATTCCATCACATCTTTCATTTTGAAAAATTGGCCGCGCTGTGTGTAGGTGTTAAAGCCATCCAAATGGCCGCCAAACACCATGCCGCCTTTATCAGATTGCGAAAGGTAAAACAGTTCAGCGCCCCAGCTTACAACATGGTGCACCAGGGGCTTCACAGGTTCAGTCACAAATGCCTGCAAAATATGGGTTTCAACAGGCAATTTAAGCCCGGCCATTTTCGCCACTTGCGATGTGTGGCCAGCAACGGCAATGCCAGTTTTATCGGCCAAAATTTTGCCGCGCGAAGTTTGCACACCGATTATTTTATTGCCGGATTTTACAAAACCAGTCACTTCGCAATTCTCAATAATATGCACACCGAGTTGCGAGGCAGCCCTAGCATAGCCCCAGGCCACGGCATCATGGCGCACAGTGCCCGCACGCGGCTGCAAAATGGAACCATGAACCGGAAAGCGCGCCTCTTTTGAATAATCCAGATATGGCACTTCCTTCATCGTCTCTTTACGATCCAGCAATTCAGCATCAATGCCGTGAAGGCGCATAATGTTGCCGCGCCGTGCAAACGTATCCATTTGGCCGGGGCTAACGCCCACCACAATTTGCCCGCGATGAGACACCATGCAGTTAAAATCAAGCTCGTGAGACAAGCCTTCCCACATCTGTAAAGATTTTTCGAAGAATTTGGTGTTGGAACCCAGCATATAATTCGAGCGTATAATCGTGGTGTTGCGGCCCACATTGCCCGAGCCGATGTATGATTTTTCCAAAACTGCAATGTTTTTAAGGCCATGGTTTTTGGCCAAATAATAAGCCGTGGCCAGCCCATGGCCGCCGCCGCCGATAATAATCACATCGTAATTGGGTTTTGGTTCTGGCTTGGCCCACGCTTGCGGCCAAGGCTCACTTGGACGCACAGCATGTTTCAGCAAATTGAAAATTGAATACCCTTTAGCCATGGTTCTTCAATATTGCATGTTCAGCCAAAATCAAGCATGAGATTTTTGAACCAGGTTTGATCGCCGCAATTCGGCCCATTCAGAAAACACCAAAGCACCGAGCCCAAAGATTACAAAAGCAACGGTGAGGGGAAACATGGTGCCATCATAAAAGCGCCCGGCAAAGCCGCCCAGCACAACCGAGATCAAGGATGAAAGCGCGCCAGATACCGCCGCCGCCATGCCCGCAATGTGGCCCATGGGTTCCATGGCCATGGCGTTATAATTGCCAAAGATCATGCCGCTGGTGAAGAATGATATGAAAAGAATAATGCCCAACAATGGCAATGGTGGGTGGCCATTGAATATCAGGCACAGCAAAAGCATAACGCCCCAATCAATCACGAAGCCCCATAAGGCCCATTTCGACAATTTGCGCATGCCCAAGTGCATGACATATTTGCCATTCAAAATCATCGAAATGGCAATGCCAATGGCCAAGCCACCAAACCACAAAGCAAAATAATCGCCCTGATTATATTGTTCCGCGAAGATTTGTTGGCAGGTGCCAAGATAAGTTACAAAGGCCGAAAAGATGAAACCCACGGCCATGGTATAACCAAATGAAACCGGGTTGCGAATAACTGCGCCAGCGCTAGAGGCCAATTTTTTTGCTGAAAACGGCAAGCGGTTTTCAACATCCAAAGTTTCTTCCTGCCGGGTTGCCAACCAAATGCAGCCGATAATTGCGGCCACAATGAAGCCCGAGAAAATATAACGCCAGCTTGCTACATAAAGCACCAACTGGCCAATGCTGGGCGCCAAAATAGGCACCAACATGAAAATCGACATAACGAATGACATGATGCGCGCCATTTCGGCGCCCTTGGCACCATCACGCACCATGGCCATGGAAACAATGCGCGGGCTTGCGGCGCCAAAGCCTTGCAACAAGCGCCCGGCGATCAACATTGGAAATGTGGTTGAGAACATGCACAGCAACGCGCCCAAAATATAGAATATCAGGCCCGCATAAATTGCAGGTTTGCGGCCCACGGAATCTGATACTGGGCCAAAAATCAACGTGCCAATCATCATGCCGCCAAAAAAGGCCAAAACAATGAATTGGCGATCATTGGGGTTTGCGGCATGAAGATCGCTGGCCATAATGCCAACGGCGGGCAACATGGTGTCAATCGACATGGCCACCAAAGCCGTAAGCATGGCGACGAGTGCGATAAATTCATTGGGGCGAGTGGTTTGCATTGTAATCCTGACTTGATTTCTTCAATAAATCGTCATTCCCGCGAAAGCGGGAATCGAACTACCGGCTTTGAATTGCTCGGTGAGTTGGATTCCCGCTTTCGCGGGAATGACGGATATGACAGATTGCGAATAAAAATGGAGCATAGCTGCTATGAAGATCGATGCCAACCGCCGTTCTGTCGACCTAGACCCGCGTGACGCGCAGTTCTATGCCAATCCATACCCCATTTATCAGCGCCTGCACCAAGAATGCCCGGTTTTTTGGTGGGAGCAATTTGGCTATTGGTGTTTTTCACGCCATGAAGATGTAAATGCCCTGCTGCGCGACAGGCGCTTTGGCCGCCAAATTTTGCACGTGGCCACGCGCGAAGAATTGGGGCTGGCCGAACCTGCCGCCCATCTGAAGGTCTTTCAAGACCATGAACAACATTCACTGCTAGAGCTGGAGCCACCCGTTCACACCAGGCTGCGCGGGCTTATCAACCGCGCATTTTTAAGCCGCCATCTTGATAAAATGAAACCATTTATTGTGTCGTTGGCAAACCGTTTGATTGATGAGTTTGAAGGCCAAGATGAGGTTGATCTGCTCAAAGCCTATGCCACGCCAATTCCAGTTTTGGTCATTTGCCAGTTGCTGGGCGCACCAGCAGACATGGCTGATCAGTTTTTAAAATGGTCGCATGATCATGTGTCGATGTATATGGCCAAGCGTGATAGGGCCATTGAA
Organism: Aestuariivirga sp.; assembly: GCA_043766895.1. Taxonomy (GTDB): domain Bacteria; phylum Pseudomonadota; class Alphaproteobacteria; order Rhizobiales; family Aestuariivirgaceae; genus Aestuariivirga. The sequence continues at coordinate 494 of JAYUHQ010000385.1, read as the reverse complement.
GACCAAGCGGTGAAATCAGTTTTGGAATTTTCAAACTATATGCGTGGCCTGATTGCTGAACGACGCAAAAATCCGAAAGATGATTTATTGTCGGAACTTTCTCGCGCCAGTGAACAGGGCCAAAAACTTTCAGACGATGAACTGGTAACAACGGCCATATTGCTGTTGAACGCGGGCCATGAAGCCACGGTTCACAGCATTGGCAACGGCGTTAAAACCTTGCTTGAGCGCGACGTTCAGGGGCCCACAACACCTGAACTGATCGAAGAAGTTTTGCGCTTTGATCCGCCGCTGCACATGTTCACGCGCTATGCATTGGAAGATTTAGATTATAACGGATTGAAACTGAAAAAAGGCGAAACTGTTGGCCTGATGTTGGGCGCCGCCAACCATGATGCGGCAAAGTTTCCATCACCCGAAACATTCAACCCATCGCGCACACAAAACCAACATGTCAGTTTTGGCGCTGGCATCCATTTTTGTGTGGGCGCACC
>JAYUHQ010000384.1:0-1014 GCA_043766895.1 Aestuariivirga sp. | reverse complement strand
TGGGCTTTTGAAACACCATGCCGACATGTGAGCGCAGCTGCACAACATCAACATCCTTATCGTAGATGTTTTTATCGTCCAAACGTACTTCACCCGTGAGACGGCAACCTTCAATCGTGTCATTCATGCGATTAATAGCGCGCAAAAATGTCGATTTTCCACAACCCGATGGGCCGATAAAAGCAGAAACCGAACGATCTGGGATTTCGATTGAAAGATCTTTGATCGCATGTTTTTCGCCGTAGTAAATATTGACCTTGCGTGCTGAAATCCGTGTTGTTCTTTCACCCACCATTTGGGTGTTGGACTCGGTCGCTCTGGCTGTTGACATCTGGTTCATGATTTTCCTTACCAGCGACGCTCAAATTTGCGGCGCATATAAATTGCGAGGGCATTTGCCAACATCAAAATGCCAATGAGGACGATGATAGCGGCGGCGGTTTTTGATTTGAATGCGAGTTCGGGTAAATCTGACCAGAGGTAAATCTGCACTGGCAAAACGGTTGCGGCATCGGTGGGGCTTTGAGGCACATCGGCAATGAATGCCACCATGCCAATCATCAACAAGGGTGCTGTTTCCCCGAAGGCGCGCGCGAGTGCCAAAATCGTTCCAGTTAAAATTCCGGGTAGAGCCAATGGCAACACGTGATGGAAAACCGCTTGTTGTTTTGATGCGCCCACGCCTAAAGCCGCTTCTTTAATTGATGGCGGCACAGCACGCAAAGCGGCGCGCGATGCGATGATGATGGTGGGAAGCACGAGCAATGCTAAAACAAGGCCACCAACCAGCGGGGCAGAACGCGGTAGACCGAAGAAATTCAGGAACATAGCCAAGCCCAGCAGGCCGAAGATGATCGATGGTACGGCAGCCAAATTGTTGATATTGACTTCGATCAAATCCGTCCAGCGGTTTCGGCGGGCAAATTGTTCGAGATAGATCGCCGCAAACACGCCCAGAGGCAATCCGATGAAAATGGCTATGCCAACTGTGAACAATGAACCTTTGATTGCTCC
>JAYUHQ010000383.1:0-3033 GCA_043766895.1 Aestuariivirga sp. | reverse complement strand
TCGGTGAAATTATTGCCATTTTATCGCGCACATTCTTTGGCGCTTAACCTATAACAAACGGATCGAACATGTATTATCTTTGGATAGCCTTGGTAGGCTTTGCTGCCGCAGTCATTGGCAAACTCATTTTGCCGGGCCCCAATGGCCCGCGAGGCATTATTGGAACAGCGCTTGTAGGCATTGTTGGTTCGTTCGTTGGCACCTTTTTGGGCCAGTTTTTTGGGCTTTACCAAGCTGGTGAAAACGCCGGATTTATAGGTTCCATTGTGGGTGCAATTGCGGTGCTGTTGATCTGGGATTTTATTTTTAAGAAGAAAGCGTGAATCATCCCAAGTCTTTCTGTGCTTTGAGAATAGTTGCGTAAACCTCTTCGGCTCCCTCAAGAAACTCGAAGTTTGACCCATTTTTCGGATCATAATTAACTCCGTTCCTTGTCGAACTTGGAGGACTGAAGTTTATAGTACCGAGACCCTCGCCATATGTTGTGAGATTTAGCTGCGGCAAGCTTTTTAAACTACTCGATTGCAAAGATTTCCCCCGTAAAACGATAAGTCTTGTCGTGGTCAAAGCGTATACTTGTTTTGATCTTAGCCAAGCATCCCAGAAAAATCGCCCAACTGCAGCATAAAATCCTACTAAGATAAACGGGACGCCCCAAAATACAAAAAAAGCCGGGGCTTTACCGCTTTTATTTGCCTGAAATTCCCAGAAGAGCGAAAACCCTAAAAACATAAATCCAAACAGAGAATTTAAAGCATCACTGGGCTGAAAGCGCAGGCCAGTTTTAGGCTTTCCCGCCCAAATTAATTTTTCACCACCGCTTAAGCGAGGTTGAATTTCTTGATATGCAGAAGAATCGATCATTGTGAACCCCTTGAGTATTTCTAATGCAGGCACAGCGCATTGCAAGTTGTCGTTTTTTTGCTAGAAGTCGCATTTGAACCTTGGCATAAGGCCTTATGGCAAATTTGATCATTACATATTGGCGCGATATTCCCTCTGCAGTTTCGGTTAAAATCGGGCGGAAAGAGGAAAAGCGCATGTTGGATAATCGCTTCATGGAGGCCATTGATATGGCGGCCATGCGCTCTGGTGCCACTGAGTCAGATGCTTATCTGGCGGATTGGCGGCGCTCCGATCCTGTTGTCGTTTCAGATGACATGGTGGCAGAAGTTGAAAAAGCCAAAGCCGATCTCGAATCGCACTATAGCCAAGATAAAATCAAAGCCCTCATTGCAACGGGCGGGAAAGAAGCATGACACACACAATCGTTTCATCGGCAACACGCACACATATCATTGGTTTTGATCGCCCTTTCACCGTAATCGGCGAGCGCATCAACCCAACTGGCCGCAAAAAGCTGGCCGCTGAAATGCAAGCGGGAAACTTTGAAACAGTGATCAAAGACGTGTTGGCCCAAATGGCTGCAGGTGCTCATATTTTGGATGTAAACGCTGGTGTTACAGCCGTGAACCCCAATGAAACTGAGCCGCCTTTGATGCGTCAGACATTGGAAATTGTGCAATCGATGACAGATTTGCCGCTGTGCATCGATAGTTCCGTCACCTCCGCTTTAAAGGCCGGGTTGGAAACTGCAAAGGGTCGCCCGTTGGTAAATTCTGTGACGGGCGAAGAAGAAAAGCTGGAAGCCATTTTGCCACTTGTTGCAAAATATAACGTGCCCGTTGTTGCTATCTCGAATGATGAAACTGGCATTAGCGAAGATCCAGATGTGCGTTTTGAAGTGGCGCGCAAAATTGTGCGCCGCGCTGCTGATTATGGCATTAAGCCCGAAGACATTGTGGTTGATCCGTTGGTGATGCCCATTGGTGCCATGGGCACCGCTGGCCAACAGGTGTTTCGTTTGGTGCGGCGCTTGCGTGAAGAATTGAAAGTGAACACAACCTGTGGCGCATCCAATGTGTCATTCGGCATGCCCAACCGGCGCGCGCTTACAGGCTATTTCTTAGCCATGGCCGCAAGCCACGGCATGACATCAGCGATTATGAACCCGCTGCATGATGAAGACATGCACGCTATTTTTGGCGCAAACGTGTTGAACGGCACAGACGCCAATTGCAAATTCTGGACAAACAAATTCCGCGAAATGACGGCAGGCCCTTCTAAGGCCGCGCAAGCCGCTGGCGAGATTTCCAGCAATGAAGATATTGAAGCCCGTCGCAAAGCCCGCGAGGAACGGCGTCGGCGCTGATGTCTGAAGCCAACCCCCTCATCGTTTTTACCCCTTCTGGCAAGCGCGGGCGATTTGCTGTTGGTACACCTGTGCTGCAAGCAGCACGCGCTTTAGGTGTGGACATTGACTCGGTATGTGGTGGCCGCGCCATTTGTGGCCGCTGCCAGATTAATGTTGGGATTGGCGAATTTGCCAAGCATGGCATAACATCAGCCGCTGATCACGTTTCAGAATTTAGCCAAGTTGAAATGCGTTATGACAAGTTGCGCGGGCTTGCTTCGGGCCGCCGCCTTTCGTGCCAAACAAAAATCGAAGGCGATCTTGTCATTGACGTGCCGCCTGAAAGCCAAGTGCACAAGCAAGTGGTGCGCAAGGAAGCTGATACACGCGCCATTGAACTTGACCCCGCCACCAAGCTTTATTTCATTGAGGTGGAAGAGCCTGATATGCATAAACCCTCTTCTGATCTAGAGCGGGTTTATGTGGCGTTGAAAGAGCAATGGGGCGTTGAAAACATCACCGCCGAACTTCCCATTATTTCTCATTTGCAAAAAACATTGCGCAAGGGCGAATGGAAAATTACTTGTGCCGTTTTCACGCGCTCGCCCGGCGGCAACAAGCTTGTTTCGATCTGGCCCGGCTTTCACGATCAGGCTTACGGCATTGCAATCGACGTTGGTTCCACCACCATTGCGGCCCATCTCACCAACTTGTCTACTGGAGAAGTTGTGGCCAGTGCAGGTTTGATGAACCCGCAAATTCGCTTTGGCGAAGATTTGATGAGCCGCGTTTCCTATGTGATGATGAACCCCGGCGGCGAAGTGGAAATGACCACAGCC
>JAYUHQ010000382.1:0-1017 GCA_043766895.1 Aestuariivirga sp. | reverse complement strand
GGATGGCTGGCACACATTCGCCGTCTTGGAATAAGACATTCTGGGGCATGGAAATGGTGGGCGACTTTGACAAAGAGTTGTTTCCAAACGCCATGCGCGAAGCCGCTGTTGGCGCAATGAAAGCGCTTTACGCCATGATAGGCCAAGAAATCACGGGCGATACGTTTCATCTGCATAAAGAGGATCCACTCAGCACTCACAAGCGTTGCCCGGGCATTAACTGCGGCGACAAGGCGATGTGGTTAGCACGGCTCCGGTCGCATGATTCATTGCCTCATGTTGCAACAGGTGTTGGCGCTGGCGGTGCGCTGGCCAATCTGCCCGTTGGCACACACAAGCACTTGATGGTTTTCTCGGATGGCATGAAAGCCAAACTCAAAAGCATGGAGGCGTTTCGAGACAAGGCTTACCAACTCAAAGACATTTGGCACATAGGTTGGGGCTTCCGTGACGGTTTCCGTGGGCTTCGTGTTGACCAAAACACCACAATGACGCTTAGTGAAGCTGACAAGCTGTTTGACGAATCCGTGGCCATTATGGGCGATACGATTAACCAAATGCTAACGGTTGAAGTCAAGCAGAACGAGTTTGACGCGCTTGGCTTGTTTTCGTGGAATTTGGGCACTGGCGCGCTGTCCGGCAGCACTTTGCTTAAAAAGCTGAATTCGGGCGAAAATGTGCGCGCTTCTGATGAATTTATGAAATGGGTTAAACTTCGGGAAAGCGGTATTTTAGTCTTTTCACAAGCCCTGTCTGACCGCCGTAACACTGAACGGGCAATCTTTCTGGGATTAATCGATTTAAACCCCGTCAAGCCCGTTCCTGTGGTTTTGCCGCCTGTGGCCCATATTCCGGCGCCACCCGCGCCACGGCCTCAAATCAAGCCACCAACCGAGGTTTTGGACGCAATGCCGCTCTGGGGAACCTTTGTGGTCTGGCTCATGTCGTTTCTACAACCGCGCCCAGCGGCTCTGGGCTTTGTCTCAAATCAAAAAGGTAACACCATGTTCTCTGGAT
>JAYUHQ010000381.1:0-1018 GCA_043766895.1 Aestuariivirga sp. | reverse complement strand
GCGGAGTGACAGTTCCTCTGATGCTTAATTCCTGTCGCGCGTGGGGTTTCCCAACGCATATCATAGCCACTCTAAATAACAGTGGCAAACCGCGATGGTTCATCCCACGCGCTTCCCTTCTTCTTCCACGGTTTCGAACGCCACGAAACCACCAAATGATGAGTCTTGTCTAAATCACCCACTTTGAAAGACCCATAAAAAAAAGGCCAGTCTTTCGACCGGCCTTTTCTCAATCTATAAAAACGAATTACTTCGCCTTGACCTTGGCTTGATCGACTTTCGCGCGTGGCGCTTTGCCTGCCAAAATTTCTTTGGCTTGCTCAATCCATTCTTCGCGCTTGGTGCGGCCCTTCAAGGCCAGTTTTTCATCAAGGGCGAAAATTTGCTCATCTGTCATCGCAGCAATATGCGTCAATGACGTAATGCCTTCCTTATGAAGGTTGGCCTTAATCGTGGGGCCAACGCCACCGATCAACGCCACGTCATCATGAGCAAGTTGAACCTTGTCATGGTGCACTTCTTCAATCGGCTGGGAAGCATTGCCTGTGCGCTTTTCAGTGATACGCGCGGCTTTGCCTGTAAGGCCCTTGAGATAATAAAGCTTGGCACGACGCACTTTGCCGCGGCGCACCAGCTTTAACGAATCAATCATTGGCGAATACATCGGGAAAATACGTTCCACGCCTTCGCCATAAGAAAGCTTGCGCACGGTGAAACATTCGTTCACGCCGCCGCCGCTGCGCGAAATCACCAAGCCTTCATAGGCCTGAATACGCGTGCGTTCGCCTTCAACAACTTTAACATTCACAATAACCGTATCGCCGGGGGCGAAATCGGGAAGCTTGCGCTTAGCGGCAACAACGGCCATCTGCTCTTTTTCAAGCTGCGCTATAATATTCATGATAATCTGTCCTATCTACGGAGAATGTGGCGCTTTAAGTCTAAGAACTGGGAAAAGTCAACCTTTGGTCTTGACATATTTGTCCCAAAGATCTGGCCTTCGCAATTTCGTTAATTC
>JAYUHQ010000380.1:0-3043 GCA_043766895.1 Aestuariivirga sp. | reverse complement strand
ATTTTTTTGGCTTCTTCAGTCATTGGCTTTGTTGGTGTTTGCAAAAGATAGGCTTTTGCTACCGCTGGTCTTGCCTTAATCGCCTCAAACCAACGCAGCAAATTTGGAAAATCACCAATCACTTGCTTGTGGGTTTCATGAGGCACAATCCACGGATAACTTGCCATATCGGCAATTGAATATTCACCTGCCAGATATTCACGGTCTGCCAAGCGCTTATTCATCACGCCGTAAAGCCTGGTGGTTTCTTTGGTATAACGATCCATGGCATAGGGGATTTTTTCTGGCGCATAAACGTTAAAATGGCCGTTTTGGCCAGCCATTGGGCCAAGGCCGCCCATTTGCCAAAACAGCCACTGCATGGTTTCAGTTTTGGCGCGAATATCGGTTGAGAGAAACTTGCCGGTTTTTTCCGCAAGGTATTGCAGGATGGCGCCCGATTCAAAAATGCTAATGGGCAAGCCGCCGTCTTTTGGGTTGTGATCAACAATAGCTGGCATGCGATTGTTGGGTGCTATGGCCAAAAATTCTGGCTTGAATTGGTCGCCCGCACCAATATTCACACGGTGGATATTATAATCCAGCCCCGCTTCTTCCAAAAAAATTGTAATTTTATGGCCGTTTGGCGTTGGCCAATAGTGAAGATCAATCATGTAGGCACATCCTTAAAATGAAACAAGCGTGGCTACATATTGTATCCACGCTTGCAGAAATCAAGTGGTGAAAAAATTATTCCGCCGCTTCCATGCCTTCTTCGTCTTCCCATTTGCGGGGCCTTGAGGCTTGTTCTTTTTTCAGCTCATCAGCCACCAAGAATGAAAGTTCCAAAGCTTGTGCGGCGTTGAGGCGTGGGTCACAGAACGTGTGGTAACGATCGTTCAAATCTTCATCACGAAGGGCGCGAAGGCCGCCTGTGCATTCGGTTACATCCTTGCCTGTCATTTCAACATGAATGCCGCCCGCGTGGGTGCCTTCAGCTTGGTGAACAGCCATGAAGCTTCTTACTTCTTTTAAGATTGCGTCGAATGGCCGGGTTTTATAACCGCTGGTGGATTTAATCGTGTTGCCATGCATCGGGTCGCAAGACCACACAACCACCCTGCCTTCACGCTTCACGGCGCGGATCAGTTCAGGCAAATGCTTTTCAACTTTGTCTGCACCAAAACGCGCAATCAATGTTAGGCGGCCCGGTTCATTTTCAGGGTTCAGAACATCAATCAGTTTAATCAATTCATCGGCCTTCAGCGTTGGGCCACATTTCAGACCAATGGGGTTTTTAATGCCGCGCGCAAATTCCACGTGGGCATGATCAAGTTGGCGCGTTCTATCGCCAATCCAAATCATATGCCCAGAGGTGGCATAATAATCACCGCTGGTTGAATCGGTGCGGGTCAACGCTTCTTCATAGCCCAGCAACAACGCTTCATGACTGGTGAAAAAATCAGTTGATCGCAATTGTGGTGCCGTTTCAGCCGTAATGCCGCAAGCGCGCATGAAGTTCAGCGACTGCGTAATCCGATCGGCCAATTCCTGATATTGTTCAGAGGCGGGTGAATCCTTCAGTGAACCCAATGTCCACTTGTGCACATGCTCAAGATTGGCATAGCCACCTTGGGCAAAGGCGCGCAGCAAGTTCAGCGTTGCCGCTGATTGGCGATATGCCATGATCTGGCGTTCTGGGTCTGGCACGCGGCCAGCCACAGTGGCTTCAGAATCGTTCACAATATCCCCGCGATAGATGGGGTATTCCACACCATTGATCGTTTCAGTGGGGGTGGACCGGGGCTTGGCAAATTGCCCCGCAATGCGGCCCACTTTAACAATCGGCAATCCTGCACCAAACGTCAATACAACCGACATTTGCAAAAATACACGGAAAAAATCACGAATGTTGTCAGCCGAATGTTCAGCAAAGCTTTCCGCGCAATCGCCGCCTTGCAGCAAAAATCCACGGCCTTCAGCCACGCGGGCCAGTTTCTTTTTAAGCTTGCGCGCTTCGCCAGCAAAAACCAACGGCGGAAAACCCGCCAAACGGCCTTCAACCGTTTTCAGTTTTTCCAAGTCGGTAAAATCCGGCATCTGCATCACCGGAAAATTGCGCCAGCTGTCAGGTTGCCACTTTAATGTCATTTTACGCTCCAATTTACGAGATAGCCGCTATAGACCTTGCTTGTCACGAATGCCAATTAGTTTTTTCGAGAAAGATTCCGTTAACGTTGTGGTGGTAATTCCATGCCGGGGCCTAAATGAAAGATGTCATTGATCATGTTTTGGCGTGACCTGTTTGAACGGCTGCATATTAGTGAAATTCAATATTTTCTATTGGACGGCCAGCCGCCCATTGTGTTTCAGCTTTTGGCGCTGAATTCAATATTCATGATCTATTTTATCATTCGCCGCATGCGTCAGCGTGGCCCCCAACGCAGCATGAATATGACATTGCAATGGGTGCTTATTGCTATCAATCTTGGGGTTTTGTGCCAAAGCAATCTGGCACCCTATTTCCACCATATCCCGCGGGTATTTTAAGCTTTACCCTTTTCGGCAATCAGGCTTTCGCGCGCCGATTTATAGGCTTCTTGGCGGTCTACACTCCAATATTTCAAGTTATCGAGCGTGATGGGGTCGCCTGTAATGGCGCAACGCACATAATCGCCCTCGCGCACAACCTGAAAGTCTGCGTCGAGATAGTGCAGCTTGGCTTCACGCTGGGCGGGGAAACTATGGCCTTGAAAATTCATGCTGCGCTTATAGCGCGCGTCATTGCAAATTAAAAGAGCGAGCCTTGCGGTTTTTCCGGCGTGGCTTTCACCTGCAATTTACCATCTGCCATTTCAATTTGCAAAACTGCTGATGGCTTAACATTGCCAACGCCGCGCAAAGGCCTGCCTTGGTCATCACGCAGCACCGCAAACCCGCGCGCCAGAATTGATTTATAGCCCAAGGCCCCAAGCAACTTTATGGTTGATTGCATTTGATCTTTTTTTCGGGCGACGAGAAAATTCAAACTGCGTTCGCGTCGCTGGTTTTGCTCGACCAAGCG
>JAYUHQ010000379.1:0-3049 GCA_043766895.1 Aestuariivirga sp. | reverse complement strand
GGTCCCGACTTTCGTCGGGATGACGGGCTAAGAATAAGAACAACCTATCCACCCAGTGGCCTTAACATGGCGCGGGAAATGATGTGGCGCTGAATTTCAGATGTGCCTTCCCAGATGCGTTCAACGCGGGCATCACGCCAAATACGCTCTAAAGGCAAATCGCTCATCAAGCCCATACCGCCATGAATTTGAATGGCTTCATCGGCAATCATGGCCAAGGCTTCCGTGGCTTTTAATTTTGCCATGGCCATATCCATCTCGGTTACGGTTTTTTGATCAAACTTCCACGCGGCTTCAAATGTTAAAAGTTCAGCGGCGCGCAGCTCCATCGCCATATCGGCCAGCTTAAAAGAAACGCCTTGGAATTTGCCGATCTGCTGGCCAAATTGTTGGCGATCAACCGCATATTGCGTGGCAAGTTTCAACGCACGGTCGGCGCGGCCCAAGCATGTGCTAGCCACTTGCAGGCGCGTTGCACCCAGCCATTCATTGGCCACTTCAAAGCCTTTATGAACTTCGCCCAAGATTTGAGATTTATTCACGCGGCAATCATTGAATTCCAAGATGCAGTTTTGATAGCCGCGATGAGATACATTTTTATAACCATCACGCACCGTGAAACCTTTGGTACCCTTGTCGATCAAGAACGCTGTGATCAACTTTTTTGGCCCGCGCGAAGTTTCTTCTTCGCCAGTGGCTGCGAACAAAATTACGAAGGTTGCTTCATCGGCGTGGCTGATAAAATGCTTGGTGCCGTTGATGATAAAATCATCACAATCTTGTTTGGCGAAAGTTTTCATGCCGCGCAAATCTGAGCCGATGCCGGGTTCCGTTAGCGCTAAACAATCTGACGCCTGGCCCTTGATGGCGGGGAAAAGATATTTTTCGCGCTGTTCATCATTGCAGGCCAGCAGAATGTTGGAAGGCCGGAACACGCAATTCCAATGCAGGGCATAGGATGCTTTGCCGAGTTCGCGCTCGTAGAGGCACCACGTTAAAGTATCAAGCCCAGCGCCGCCCACTTCGGCTGGCATGTTGGCGGCATAAAGCCCGGCAATCATCGCCTTGGCTTTCAGCTCATCGCGCAATTCGGGACGCAGAACACCCGTTGCCTCCACTTCGGCTTCATGGGGATAAAGTTCACGCTCGACAAAGTCTCGCGTGGTTTTAACAATCATTTCTTGTTCTTCGGTGAGGGCAAAATTCATTTGGACCTGATGTGAAAAGTTTCAATGTGGCCATCAATGGCAATGTCTTGGCCGTTGATCATATAGGCGGCGGGGCTGGCGAGGAAGAGGCACAGATTGGCCACTTCCTCTGGTTCAGTGAAGCGCGAAAGCGATTGTTCAAAGACCAATTCCTTGGCCACTTCTTCGGTGGAGACTCCGCGCAAGGCGGCTTCGCCTGCGGCCACTTTCATAATGCGCTCGCCCTTGACTGCGCCGGGGCAGATGGCGTTGCAGCGCACGCCATGGGGGCCCAGTTCAATGGCCAAAGATTTGGTGAGGCCGATTACACCCCATTTGGCGGCAGCATAAGGTGTGCGATTGCCAAAACCATATTGCCCAGCGTTGGAAGACATATTGATGATAAGGCCAGAGCGTTGCGCCTTCATTACGGGGGCGGCACGCCTTGCGCAAAGAAATTGCGCATCAAGGCACACTTCGATGGTTTCTTTCCATTCAGAAAGTTCAATATCGTCCACTGGGGCGGTGGGGCCTTTGATACCAGCATTGTTGACCATCACATCAAGCCCGCCCAGATCATCCAGCGCGTCATCAAACCAGGCATCAATCTCGCCTTCCGAACGCACGTTCACATGCGTTGCCGCAATTTCCGGAAAATCATCGCGGAAGGTGGCGAGTGCTTGCTCGTTCACATCGCAGATGTGCACTTTTGCACCGCTGTCATGGAACGCTTTGGCAATGGCGCGGCCAATGCCACTTGCGGCTGCGGTTATCATCACACGCTGTTGCATGTTACTTCGCCTTTTTCTTGCGGGCCTTTTCTTCGCGGTCCAACACCAAGCCTGCACCAATTTTATGTTTTTTAAACAGCTTCATCATATCCACCAAAATGGCGTTGCGCTTGGCTTCCAGTTGAGCAACGGTTTTGCCATTGCTTTGGGCTTCACAGCCTTCGATCAAACGGGTTTCCAATGCGTCATTCCACTTTGGAAATTTCAGGTCTGTCCACGGTAATTCCAATGTGGGATCAAACTGTTTCATAAAATCGCGCATGCCGCCGGGGCCGCCAGCCAAATGATAGGTTTGGAACGAGCCCATGAAGGCCCAACGCATTCCGGCAGAGTAGATGATTGAGTCATCAATATCGGCAGTTGAACCCACATCTTTGTCGAGAATGTGCAAGGCTTCGCGCCACAGCGCTTCTTGCAGCCGATCACAGATGTAGCCGTCGATTTCCTTTTTGAGTCGCAGCACTTGCATGCCGATGCTTTCAAAATAGGATTTGGCACTTGCCATGCTGGCTTCGCTGGTTTTGGTGCCGGGAACAATTTCAACCAGCGGCAATAAATACACCGGGTTAAACGGATGGCCGATGATAACCCGTTCGGGGTGTTTGCATTCAGATTGCAATTTGCTGGGCAAAAAGCCCGAGGACGATGATGAAATGATCACCTCTGGTTTGGCAATGGCATCAATATCTTTGAACAGTTTGATTTTAAGGTCTTCGCGTTCAGGCGCAGCCTCGTGAATAAAATCGGCCTTGCCTGCCATTTCCTTCAAATCAGTGGTGAAGGTCAATTTGCCCTTTTTCTTGGGCTTGCCCAAAAGTTTTTCCATGCTGGGCCAAGCGGTTTTGATTTGGGCTTTCAGCTTTGCTTCGGCTGTTGGGGAGACATCATAGGCGATCACGTTGAAGCCGCGGATCAACAGACGCGCCGCCCAACCCGCACCAATCAATCCAGTTCCGGCAATGCCAACGGTTTTGACTTTCATTTTTTCAATCCCAGAATGTCGCGGCCTTCAGCGGCTGTTGCCACCTTTGTTCCCAGCATTTCAATCAGCTTCACCGCTTTTTCAACCAG
>JAYUHQ010000378.1:0-8090 GCA_043766895.1 Aestuariivirga sp. | reverse complement strand
AATGCCTTTGCGGCGAAATATCCAAAGGGCACAGAGCTTGAAGGCGAAGTGAAGAACATGACTGAGTTTGGTCTGTTCATCGGCCTTGATGGCGATGTGGACGGCATGGTGCATTTGTCTGATCTTGATTGGAAAGTTCCTGGCGAAGAAGCCATTAAGAACTACAAAAAGGGCGATATGGTCAAAGCCGTCGTTCTTGATGTAGATCAAGAAAAAGAACGCATCTCGCTTGGCATTAAGCAACTCACCGAAGGTGGTGCTGGTGCTGCTGCCGGATCGAGCGCTCCAAAAGCAGCTGGTTCTGCTGGTGGTGCGCCGCGCAAGGGTTCGAAAGTCACCTGCGAAGTTCTCAAAGTTGAAGATGGCGGCTTAGAAGTGCGCATCTCAGGAACTGACATCACAGCCTATGCCAAGCGTGGCGATTTGGCCCGTGATCGTGATAGCCAACGCTCAGATCGTTTTGCCGTTGGTGAAAAGTTCGATGCCGTGATCATTGCCATGGATGCCAAGGCCCGTAAGGTTAACGTATCCATCAAGGCTTTGGAAATTGCTGATGAACGCGAAGCTGTGGCCCAATATGGCTCATCGGATTCAGGCGCGTCACTCGGAGACATTCTCCAAGCCGCTTTGAAAAAGCAAGAAACTGAAAAGTAATTTCGAGTTTAGTTTCGAAAACAGAAGGCCGGAGGAAACTCCGGCCTTTTTTATCCTTCAAGTGGTGGGCCAGTGAGAATTTAAACTTTTCTCCACCACATCGCAGTGATCATCCAAACACAACTGGCTCTTCGATTTAAAACACGACGACTTACGTCATTTCGAACCAAAAGCCTCGAAGTTGCCGCCCCAGCTGATGGTCAGCGTCTGTTGCCCGTCATATGAATAATAGTTGGCTTGAACAGTTGAGCTTCTGAGATAAATGAGATCTGCTGAAACTCCAACGGGTAGAAAAGCCTTGGCGATGCCGCCAACGTCTTTGATACCAGCGATGTTGTTAACGCGGTTGCTGAGACCGGCAAAATGATTTTCAGCATCGGGAAACCGCAAAGCCAAGCGGTTGACAGCTTCGACTACAATATCTCCAATAAAATTGCCGTGGACATGGCCATCAAGCCAATCGCGGAATTTCGTCTTTAACAACAACTCGTTTGCCAAGTGTCCATAGAATGTTGGTGTAACAACAACACCATCAGGGACACTCAACACAAATCCACGTTCATCAATGTGGACGTTGCACGTCTGGGCGGCCACGGCCGCATGCAGGGCCGTAAACACCAGCCGCTTGCCAGTTTCTCCAAATCCAAGGGAAATACGGTCACTTCCATAATGGGTCGTTGGCAGCAGAGATGCCGTTGACACGGGTGGCGGCTGCCATTGTTCCCTGAAACCTTCGCCCACTGTCGCACCAAACGAGGCTTTCAGCGCCCAGTGCTGCGGATCTTCCTTCATGCTGACCATTGAAGCATTTGCGGGGCGTGGCCCACGGGTTGTATCAAACACAAATGGTCCACTGCCCGGCCGGGGGGCAGGGCCGGAGCCTGGCAGTTTCATTCGACCGTCAAATTCGGCGGCCAAGTCTTCTGCATCAGCTGCATCAACGGCTTCAAAGGTAATGCCGTCCAGTACATTGTTTGCGATGCGTAAGGTACCGGGCTTGATATGCCTTGCAATGTCAATAGGCGGAATCAGATTTCGACACCGCGCAATAATGGCGTCGTAAGTCTTCTGTTGTCTCGCGTCCACGGCACACCTCCTGAATAGAGCATCAACGGCCAAGGTAGGTAAATTTTTAACGTGTGCCAGCATGGGCGGTCGGAGCATAGCTGACAAGTCTGGGATTCAAAATGGCCGATTCTTGAACTTCGCAAAACCTTGACCTTTCTGTCATTCCGCTTAAACTCATCCTATCATTTTGAAATTGGACACTGAAGGTCATGATTAAGTCTGAACTTGTGCAAAAAATTGCTGATAAAAATCCGCACCTCTACCACCGCGATGTGGAGCGCATTGTAAACCGGGTTTTCGATGAGGTGATTGATGCCATGAAGGGGGGCGCGCGGGTTGAGTTGCGCGGCTTTGGTGCCTTTTCAGTGAAGGAACGCAATGCGCGGCTTGGCCGCAACCCGCGAACGGGCGAGGCCGTAGATGTCACTGAAAAGCGCGTGCCGTTTTTTAAAACGGGAAAAGAACTGCGCCTGCGCCTGAACGATAAGGCCTGACACTTGCGCCGCATTTTACGTTGGTTGATTGGCGTTCCGATTTTTATCGTGGTCATTGGCTTTGCGATTGCCAATCGGCGGTGGACGCAGCTTTCGTTGGATCCATTCAACCAAGCAACACCTGCGGTCTCAATTGATTTGCCTTTATGGCTGTTGTTTTTTGTAGGGGCCTTCATCGGCATTTTAGTGGGTTGGATTGGTTGTTGGTTTGCCCAAGGCAAACATCGCAAATTGGCCCGCGAACGGGCGCGTGAAATTGCCAAGCTGCACAATGATATTGCCACCGCGCGGTCAAGCCCTGAACAAATCGAAGCACAAATGTTGGCACCATTGCCCGGCATAATGCCGTGAAGATTATTTCAGCCGAACACTTGGCTCAAATTTCTTATGGTGATTATATCCAAGCCCTGCGTGACGGCTTTCAAAGCTCGGTTATAACACCACACCGCGTTGTGCATGACACCAGCGCCACAACTACTTTGTTGTTGATGCCCGCTTGGAACAACGCCTTTACCGGCATTAAAACTGTAACCGTGAAATCCGACAATTCAGCCCTTGGCCTATCAACGGTGCAGGGTTCATATTTGTTGATTGATAATACAACCGGCACACCAGTGGCGCTGCTGGACGGAACTGAGCTGACCCGCAGGCGCACTGCTGCTGCTTCAGCCTTGGCCGCTGATTATCTGGCCCGCAAAGATGCTTCAACTTTGTTACTGATTGGGGCCGGTGCCTTGGCCCCGCATTTTGCGGCAGCACATTCAGCCGTGCGTTCCATCAAGCGTGTGCTCGTCTATAATCGCAACTCTGAGAAGGCCACAGCCTTGGCCGCCCAGCTTGGCGCAGAGGCTGTGACTGATTTGCCAGCCGCTGTGGGCGAGGCTGATATTATTTCAGGGATTACCAATTCCACTGAGGCAATCATAAAAGGTGCCTGGATAAAACCGGGCACGCATATTGATCTGGCCGGGGCCTATAAGCCTGCCATGCGCGAAACGGATGGTGGGGCTGTTGGCATGGCGCGGGTTTTTGTGGATACACGCGAAGGGGCGGCTGCGGAGGCAGGCGATTTGATTCAAGCCGAAGCCGAGGGCAATTTTAAATTTACGGATATTCAGGGTGATCTGACTGAACTTTGCACCGGCACCATGATGGGCCGCAAAACCGATGCGGAAGTGACGCTGTTCAAATCTTGCGGCACGGCACTGGAAGATTTAGCGGCTGCGGCGATGGTCTATTTGCGCTCTTAAAGTTTTGCCGCTAGGAACTTTGCTTATGACCCTGATCAATCCAATTTGTGTGGCCCTTGATACGCCAGATTTGCCCCATGCTGTGGCTTTGGCCAAACAGCTTCATGGCCATGTTGGCATGATGAAAATTGGCATGGAATTTTTCTATGCTCATGGCCAAGCAGGTTATGAAGCCGTTGCAGCAACGGGAATGCCAATTTTTCTGGATTTGAAGCTGCATGATATTCCCAACACCGTGGCCCAAGGCTTAAAATCGTTGATGCGCCTAGAGCCCGCAATTCTCAATATTCATGCCGGTGGCGGGCTTGATATGATGAAGGCCGCACGTGATGCGGTGAGCGGCAAAACCAAACTGATTGCGGTTACAATTCTCACCAGCTTGTCGAATGACAATATTTGGGCCGTTGGTTTTGATCAACGCAGCACAGATCACCATGCGGTGAACTTGGCCAAACTTGCTTATGAAGCTGGGCTTGATGGTGTGGTGTGCAGCCCGCTGGATTTGACCGCGATAAGGACGTCTTTGCCGCGCAAATTTCTGACGGTTGTTCCGGGCATCAGACCTGCTGATGCCGCAAGCCATGATCAAAAGCGGATTGCCACACCAAAGGCTGCGGTTGATTCAGGCGCAGATATTTTAGTGATCGGGCGGGCCATTACTGGTGCTGCTGACCCAGCCCGTGCTGCCCATGATATTTTGCTGAGTTTGAACGCATGATCCAAGTTAAGATTTGCGGGCTTTCAACGGTTGAAACCATGCAAGCGGCTCTTGACCACGGGGCTGATATGGTGGGCTTGGTGTTTTATGATCGATCCCCACGCAATGTTTCAATCTCTGCCGCTGGCGCCTTGGCTGACGTTGCGCGCGGCAAGGCCAAAATTGTTGCTTTGGTGGTTGATGCCACCAATGAGACAATCAAAAATATTGCCCGCGAAGTTCAACCGCATTATTTTCAGGCCCATGGCAATGAAACACCAGCGCGCGTGGCTGAAATTGTGGCCTTGACCAACACCCCCGTGATTAAGGCCATTAAAGTGAGAGACGCTGCCGATATTGAAACGGCGCAGGGTTTCCGCGGCATTGCCAGCCTCATGCTTTACGATGCCAAGGCACCAGAAACTCTGATGAACGCGCTTCCGGGCGGCAATGGTTTAAGCTTTGATTGGAAATTATTGGCCAATGCCCAAGGCCAATTCATGCTTTCGGGCGGCCTTACGCCTGAGAACGTTGCCCAAGCCATCCATATCACCCACGCACCCATTGTCGATGTCTCTTCGGGGGTTGAATCATCCCCCGGTATGAAAGATGCCCAGCTTATTGCGAAATTTATCAAGGCCGCTAAAAGCGCCTGAAAAGAGGTTTTGAATGACAACTACTGTTCCGAATTCCTATCGCACCGGCCCTGACGAAAGAGGCTTGTTTGGCATTTATGGCGGCCGCTTTGTGGCCGAAACTTTAATGCCGCTGATTTTGCAATTAGAACAAGCCTATAAAGACGCAAAGGCTGATCCATCGTTCCAAGCAGAGCTTGATGATTTTCTGGAACATTATGTGGGCAGGCCTTCGCCTTTGTATTTTGCTGAGCGCCTAACCGAGTATTTGGGCGGCGCTAAAATTTATCTGAAGCGCGATGAGCTTAATCACACAGGCGCACATAAAATCAACAATGTGATGGGACAAATTTTGTTGGCCCGCCGCATGGGCAAAAAACGCATCATTGCCGAAACCGGGGCCGGACAACATGGCGTGGCCACGGCCACAGCTTGCGCGCGCTTTGGCCTTGAATGTATTATCTATATGGGTGAAGTTGATATTGCCCGCCAAATGCCCAATGTGTTTCGCATGAAGCTTTTGGGGGCCACTGTGGTTCCGGCCAAATCGGGTTCACGCACATTGAAAGATGCTCTCAATGAAGCGCTGCGCGATTGGGTGGCCAATGTTGAAGATACTTTCTATTGCATCGGCACGGTTGCGGGGCCAGCGCCCTATCCTGAAATGGTGCGCGATTTCCAATCAGTGATTGGCAAAGAAACCAAAATACAAATGTTAAAGCGCGAAGGCCGCTTGCCGGATTCATTGGTTGCGGCCATCGGTGGTGGCTCCAACGCCATGGGGCTGTTCCATCCGTTCTTGGATGATAAGGATGTTAAAATCATCGGTGTTGAAGCCGCAGGTTACGGCCTGAAGAAAAAACATGCGGCCTCCATCGCTGGTGGCAAGCCCGGAATTTTACATGGCAACAGAACTTATTTATTAATGGATGACGATGGCCAGATTACGGAAGGCCATTCCATTTCGGCTGGTCTTGATTACCCGGGCATTGGCCCTGAACATGCGTGGCTTCATGATATGAAGCGGGTTGAATATGTTTCAGCCACCGACAAAGAGGCGCTGGAAGCTTTTCAACTGTGTTGCAAACTTGAGGGCATTATTCCTGCCCTTGAGCCTTCACATGCCTTGGCCCATGTGATGAAGATTGCGCCCGAACTTCCAAAAGACCATTTGATGGTTATGAACATGTGTGGGCGTGGCGATAAAGATATTTTCACCGTGGCTGATATTTTGGGGGTGAAGCTGTGAGCACGCGCATTGACGCTAAATTCGCTGAGCTCAAAGCCCAAAAACGCGCAGCCCTCGTAACGTTCATTACGGCGGGTGACCCTGACTATGATACGTCACTCAAAATCATCAAAGGTCTGCCCAAGGCTGGTGCTGATATTATTGAGCTGGGTGTGCCTTTCACGGACCCTATGGCTGATGGCCCGGCCATTCAAGCGGCGGGTTTGCGTGCTTTGGCTGGCGGGCAGACGTTGAAGAAAACCTTGAAGCTGGTGAAGGAATTTCGTGGCTTTGATAATACAACGCCGATTGTTCTGATGGGTTATTACAATCCAATTTATGTCTATGGCGTCGATAAGTTTTTGGTCGATGCCAAAAAGACCGGCGCTGATGGTTTGATTGTGGTTGATCTGCCGCCAGAGGAAGATGACGAGTTGTGCTTGCCCGCCATGAAAGCGGGCATGAATTTCATTCGCTTGGCCACCCCCACAACAGATGATGAGCGCGCGCCCAAGGTTTTTGAAAATACCTCGGGCTTTGTTTATTATGTTTCAGTTCTGGGCATTACCGGCACGAAGGCGCCTGATCTCAAATCCGTCAAAGCCAATGTCAATCGCTTGCGCAAACATACATCGCTTCCCATCTGTGTGGGCTTCGGGGTGAAATCGGCTGAACAGGCCCGCGTTATCGCTAAGGATGCTGATGGTGTTGTGGTGGGTTCGGCTTTGGTAAGTGCCATTGCAAATTCTTTGACCAAACAAGGCAAGGCCACCGCAAAAACGCCATCAGCGGTTCATAAGCTGGTGGCTGAAATTGCCAAGGGTGTGAGGACATAAACGATGAATTGGATCAAAAATTTCGTCAGGCCGCGCATTCGCAATTTTCTGGGTGTGACCAAACGTGATGTGCCGGAAAATATGTGGATCAAAGATCCTGAATCTGGCCAGATGGTTTTTTATAAAGACCTTGAGGCCAATCAATTTGTGTTTCCCGGTTCCAACCATCATCACCGCATGCCCGCTGACATGCGTTTTTCGATGATGTTTGATGGCGGCGTTTTTGAAAAGCTGGTTGCACCTGTGGCTGCCACTGACCCGTTGAAATTTCGTGATGAGAAACGTTATGCAGATCGGCTGAAAGATGCCAAGGCCAAATCTGGCGTGGAAGATTCAGTGCAAGCAGGTTTTGGCCAAGTGAACGCGCAAGACATGGTGGTTGCTGTGCAGGACATGGGCTTTATCGGTGGCTCACTCGGCATGGCGGCAGGCGATGCGATCATCGCGGCTATGCGCCATGCTGTTGCCAAGCAATGCCCGTTTGTGATGTTCGTGGCATCTGGGGGTGCGCGCATGCAGGAAGGCATTTTGTCTTTGATGCAATTGCCGCGCACCACCATTGCTGTGCAGGAATTGCGCGAAGCCAAGTTGCCCTACATCGTTGTGTTGACCAACCCGACAACGGGTGGCGTTACAGCTTCCTATGCCATGCTTGGCGATGTGCACCTTGCTGAGCCTAACGCGCAGATTGGTTTTGCGGGCCAGCGGGTGATTGAACAAACCATTCGTGAAAAACTGCCCCCAGGCTTTCAACGATCAGAATATTTGAAAGACCATGGCATGGTTGACCAAGTGGTGCACCGCCACGACATGAAGGCCACGGTGAGCCGCATTGCCCGCATGTTGACCAAAACTGAGGCCCGCGAAATGACCGGGGCGCTGGTTCTGGTCTAGTGGCCCGAAGTGATGCCATATTGATGCGGCTGTTAAGCCTGCATCCCAAGATTATCGATCTGACATTGGACCGGATGCAATCAATCTTGGCCAAGCTTGGCCACCCTGAACGCAAGTTGCCGCCCGTTGTTCATATTGCAGGCACCAATGGCAAGGGCTCTACCTTGGCCATCACCCGCGCCATTTTGGAAGCAGCGGGCCTGATGGTTCATACCTATACAAGCCCGCATTTGGTGCGCTTTCATGAGCGCATTCGTGTGGCCGGTGAATTGATTTCTGAAGATGCCCTTTCAGCTTTGCTGGAAGAATGTGAAGCCGTGAATGGTGCTGAACC
>JAYUHQ010000377.1:0-1025 GCA_043766895.1 Aestuariivirga sp. | reverse complement strand
TGCATTGGGGGCAATATCTTTCCGGTATGCGTGGCAAGTTAAATTTGTTGATCACCAGCAATGTTATCGCTTTGGTGGCCTGGATTAGTGGTTTGCTGCTTTTGCCCACACATGTTTGTTATGTGTTGATCGTTCTTTTCGCTCTCCTATATATGATTGATCGCGGGCTTGAAATTCCTACCGCTTATTTGCAAACCCGTCGCAATGTAACTTTGATTGTATGCGCTTGCTTATTAGCTCTCAGCTTTGCTTGATATAATGACGCACTCAATTCCATTTGAACCAACACGCACGGCAGGATTGCAGCGCCTCGCGCAATTTGTAAGCGCCGCTGGCCGCCACTATCAAAACAACCGCAACGCTGATTTGGGCCCGCATGATCGCAGCAATGTTTCGGCACTTTCGCCCTATATTCGCCATCGGCTGATAACCGAAGAAGAAGTGCTGCAAGCGGTGTTGACCAAACATTCGCTGCAAGCAGCAGAAAAATTTATCCAAGAGGTTTTCTGGCGCAGCTATTTCAAAGGCCATTTAGAAACACGGCCTGCCATTTGGACAAATTATTGTCGCGATTTAAAAAGTCTAAAGCTGCAAGGTGGAATGCAAAAAGCCTTTGAGGCGGCAATCGAAGGCCGCACCGGTTTTGAATGTTTTGATGTCTGGGTGAATGAACTGAAAGAATTTGGCTATCTGCACAACCACACGCGCATGTGGTTTGCATCGATATGGATTTTCACTTTGCGCCTGCCTTGGCAATTGGGCGCTGATTTTATGTTCAGGCATTTGCTGGATGGTGATCCGGCTTCAAACACGTTGTCCTGGCGCTGGGTTGCGGGCTTGAACACCAAGGGCAAAACCTATCTGGCGCGGGCAGATAATATTGCAACCTATACCCAAGGGCACTATTCGCCGGTGGGCTTGGCGCATACTGCTGTGGCACTTGAAGAGCCACCACTTCCATCGGCGCAAAAAATTCCTCAATCATCTGAAACTTATTCACGCGGCACTGTTGGGCTTTTGCTCAC
>JAYUHQ010000376.1:0-1031 GCA_043766895.1 Aestuariivirga sp. | reverse complement strand
CGTTGGCAAAACAATCAGCGCCGCCAGAAGAATGGCAGCGTGAAATCCGATTGATATGGCAAACGGCTTTTTCATCAGGGCGCTGGTTTTTCCTCAGGAGTGCTGGCCAAGCCGATTTTGGTATAACCCGCCTTGTTGAGCACACCCATCACTTCAAGCACCGCGCCATAAGGCACGTTGGTGTCGGCGCGCATCATCAATTGTTCTTGGTTGCCATTCTTGGCAAGCAACTGAAGCTTGTCGGCAAGCTGTGCCAAGGGGATTTCGGTCTTCTCAAGAAACACCTTGCGGTCGGCCTGCACTGAAATGGTCAAAGGCTCAGTTGATGTGTTCAACTGCTTGGCTTGGGTTTTTGGAAGCTCAATGGGCACACCTGTTGTCATCAAAGGTGCGGCCACCATAAACACAATGAGCAGAACCAACATCACATCCACCAATGGCGTTACGTTGATATCGCTCATCGTGCCGTGATTGGTTCTCCGGCGCGATGATCTGCGCGAATAGCCTGAAGCTCTGGCTCCACCTGCTGCCATGATTAAGCCCGTTCATCCAATTGGCGCGAGATGATTGCCGAGAACTCATCCGCGAAGTTTTCTAGTCTTGTGCCAATTTTGGCAGCGTCTGAAGAATACATGTTATAAAAAATTGTCGCCGGTATGGCAGCAACAAGGCCGATGGCCGTGGCAAACAGCGCTTCGGCAATACCCGGTGCCACAACCGCCAGATTGGTGTTTTGCGAATTGGCGATGCCTTGGAACGAGGTCATAATGCCCCACACCGTTCCAAACAGGCCGATGAACGGGCCAGCCGAACCAACAGTGGCCAAAAACAGCAAACGCGATTCAAGGCCACCCATTTCTTTTTGAATGCCAACATCCATCACTTTTTCGATGCGTTTCAAAACGCCCGCAAAACCTGCACGCATGGCGGCACCTTGGCTGCGTTTCCATTCCTGCATGGCTGAGACAAAAATAGCGGCCATGCCAACCGTGTGGCGGTTTGCCATGGCGTTGTATAAATCTTCCAAAGAT
>JAYUHQ010000375.1:0-1031 GCA_043766895.1 Aestuariivirga sp. | reverse complement strand
ATGGCGTTGTATAAATCTTCCAAAGATTGGCCAGACCAGAATTGATTTTCAAATTTATCATTGGCCGCATTCATTTTGCGAACGGCATAAAATTTTTCAAAAATAATTGTCCAGCACCATAGCGATGCGAGGCCTAAACCGATCATCACAATGAACACGGGCCACGATGCTTGAAAAAGCAAATGCCAAAGCGAAATATGCGCGCCACCGGCGACCGGTGCTGTCGTCACTTGATCCATGAATCCTATCTTCTCGTCCCAAAGCTCGCGAAAGCTTATTCCCCAGAGGGGCTCTCACCAGCAAAATCTGTCAAAACTGCGGCAATTCGGGCCTTTGGCCGAATCACAACAGCGCCAAATGTGTTATACATGGGCGTGGTTTGGAATTGGCGGGATATGGTTAAGAGCGGGTTAGCGCCTGAACCAGCGTTGGGGTGATCCGTTTGGGCCTGCCAGTGCGGTCAATCAGAACAACAGTAACGCCCGCGGTGAACAAAGTTGTGTGCGCGCGTTTGACCGTTTGGAACAGTTCAAACCTGGCGCCCGCCATTTCTTTGAATTCGGTTTGAACCGTTAACTCATCTTCAAAACGGGCAGGGGCTAAAAAGTTGCAATCCATGCGGCGCACCACAAAAGCTTCGCCACTTTCAAACATCAACTTTTGGTCAATGCCTTGCACACGCAAATAATCACTGCGGGCGCGTTCACAGAATTTGAGATAGTTGGCATGATAAACAAAGCCAGAAAAATCGGTGTCTTCATAGTTGACGCGCAACGTATAAAGCAAAGTCATTCTTCATCACCCAGCGGCAACATACCTTGTGTAATCTCGGGGCGGTTTGGCATGGCCAAGCCTAAATGTTTAAACGCATGATGGGTGAGAATGCGGCCCCGTGGTGTGCGGTTGAGAAAACCCAGTTGCAGCAAATAACTTTCAACCACATCTTCAATGGTGTCGCGCGCTTCGGAGAGAGATGCGGCGATTGTATCAATGCCCACAGGCCCACCACCAAAATTCAGCGCGATGCATTT
>JAYUHQ010000374.1:0-3069 GCA_043766895.1 Aestuariivirga sp. | reverse complement strand
CGATCATGGCTCAACGCTTCAACCTGATCGAGATCAAGATCAAGCCGCACACCTGCCTCGAATTGTTGGCCCACACTTGCGCTCATCGTATCAATCACCCGGCGCAACATGGGAATAACGCTTTGCCGCCAAAACACGCGATTGGCTTCGGCATAGTTTGAAAAAGTATTGTCGCCCGGAATGCCAAGCAACATGGGTGGCACACCAAAGGCCAAAGCAATTTCGCGCGCCGCATTGTTTTTGGCGTTGATGAAATCCATGTCCTTGGGGCTAAAGCCCATTTCTTTCCAATCCAACCCGCCTTCCAAAACCATGGGGCGGCCAGCTTGGGCCGCACCTTGATAGTTCTGTTCCAGTTCAGCTTTCAAACGGTCAAATTGTTCGGGCGAAAGCTGGCCATCACCGCCAGAAAATACCAAGGCACCAGAGGGCCTTGCCGCATTATCAAGCATGGCTTTGCTCCAAGCTGATGCGGCGTTGTGCGTATCCAAACTGCGCGCCGCTGCTTCCAAAGGTGAAAGGCCATAATAATCATCCAACGGGTTAAACAATTTCAAATGCAACACATGTTCAGCTGGCAGTTTGACAAATGATCCGTATACGGAATATTGATAGGCTTCCACCCAACCTTTAGCGCCGGGGATCACTTGCATACAATCAGGGCGCAGGCAAACCAACTCGCGTGGCGTTCCATCAATGCTTGACACTTCGATATAGCTATTGCCCGCAACCAACAGAAATGCCACAATATTTTCGATCAGCGCTTGGCCGGTTTGTGCTGGGTTGGGCTGGCGCATAAGATCAAGAAATGGGTGGGCATTAATTTCCGCATTGGCCTTATACAGCAACAATGGAACTGAGGCGGCGGCCTCAGCAATCATGCGCACGCAGCGATAGGCAATGGCATTTCCCGAAAAACCTTCGCGGGCAAAATGCAAATAATTGCGCGGTGCCCAATAGGGTTTACCCACATTATACATGGCCATCAAAGGCACATTGCTGAATTGTTTTTGCTCTGGCGCAAAAATGGATTTTAGTGTTTTGAACATTGGTATTTCCTTTTTTCTTTTCCCTTCTCCCCTTGAGGTAGAAGGTGGATCGCGCATTCTTCGCGCGAGACGGATGAGGGGTCGCTCCGGTCTTAATTTTTGGGACCGCCCGACCCCTCATCCGGCGCTTCGCGCCACCTTCTCCCTCAAGGGGAGAAGGGAATAACTACAAACTGCGCACCCGTGGTTCAGCGCGTTTTCGCAACATCAAATCTGTCACCGCCCATACCAAGGCATCAAGCCTGTCGGGGCTTGAACTGCCTTCACCAATCACCGAACACATTTCATCTTCAAGCGCTGCAAATGCGCCCACATGTGAAACGCGGCGCTGCTCATAAAGGGCAGCAACGGGTTCAGCGCGGGCAGATTTTCCGCGTGTGGCGTGAACGCTTCTGAAACTTAAATTGCTATCCACTTCGCGCAGCACTTGTTCCACCATGGCGCCACCTTGATTCACTTCTGCCACCACACGATCAGCTTTCCACGCTTGATAAACATTCACCACGCGTTTGGCCCATTGGCCTGGCCTTGCCTGTTTCATGGTGGCATCTTCCAACACATAGCAGTGGCCATTTTCGTCTTGGCCCACACACACAATTCCGCAGGCATTGTTTTTCAGACCGAAGCCTGCGGGTGGATCAACCGCCACAACAACACGCTTCATTTCTGGTGCTTCCTTCACACGATTTTTTTCAATGATGTCACGCCTGAACAAGGCATTGGGATCATCGTCAATCATTTCGCCGTTTAACTCTTGGCGGCCCAACCGTGTGCCGCCATAACGTTGCAAAACCTCTTTGATGAACGAGGCCGCCAAATTTTTCTCATTGGCAAATGTTGTGGCCTTGGTGGTGACACAGGACGAGTCGATTAACAGCCGCTTTAACAATGGAATGGGCCTTGGTGTTGTGGTGGCCACGCATTGTGGGTTTTCCCCCAGCCGCAAAGCAAATTGCATCATGTTCCAAGCTTCATCAGCATGTTTCCATTTTGCAATTTCATCACACCACACCGCCTCAAACTGTGGCCCGCGCAAACCATCAGGCTCTTCAGCCGAAAACACTCGCGCCACTGATCCATTGGGCCGGGTGATCAATCGTTTTGAAGGTTCAAATTCAGGGCGCAATAAATCTCCATCCAAATGCAACAGGCCAGATTGGCCTTCAATCATTACCAGCCGCGCCTCGGCAAAGGTGGGTGCCACAATGGCCAAACGCTTGGCGGGCTTGCCCCAAAGGCCAAGCGCTTTGGCGTGAAGCCATTCGGCACCGCTTCGGGTTTTACCGGCACCGCGCCCGCCCAAAATCAACCAGTTGCGCCAAGTTTCAGGCTGGGGCGGAAGTTGATCCGCTCTGGCCCAATAGCGCCAATCCTCCATCAGTTCCGTCACCGCCTCGTTGCTCAACACTTTGCTCGTGAGCAATGATGTCTTGTGGCTCGAGGTTTGCAATGCGGCGCGCAAGTTCATCACGCTGGGTGTCATTAAACTTGGCGGTGGCGCGACTGCGCAATTGGCGTTGCTTTCGGTCTTTGTTTTCAAGTTCCAAAACCTTTTCCAAAGTGCGCACCAAAGTGTTGGTGGCGCGAATGTTGCGTTCATTGGCCAAGGCATCAATGTCTTGGCCGATGGATGAAATTTGTTCTTCCAATTGCGCCAAACGGCCTTGCAGCAATTCTTTCAAGCGCCTGATCGTGTCGCGGGTGTTTTGAATTTTAATCGGCTCTGGCTTTTTTGATTTGCGTTTGGCTTTGGGCTTCATCCGCATCAGCCAACCTTCCGCCTTGGCGCGGCGTGAAAGTGTGATTGAGGCAAGGCCCACGCTTTCGGCAATTTGCGCCACGGTTTCTTGAGCTTGTTCATAACGCAAGCGAATATGCTCCCAAGCCGGAGAATCCTCCGGGGGTTGATTATTGTTCATTTTTTGTTCCTTAAAAAAACAAATGAGCCACAAAGCTCAATTTAGCTGCGAAACCTATTCTTTTTCGCTTCACCCAATTCTGGATTATGACGAGGAATAGC
>JAYUHQ010000373.1:0-3079 GCA_043766895.1 Aestuariivirga sp. | reverse complement strand
GTCTCTACACTGATCTTGTGCAGGCCGTGATTGGCTGCATAGGCTTCAGTATTGCGGCGGGCTTTTTTGCGAACAAAAAATGGAATTTTCTTCAATTCTGCTTCGGCTTCGGGAAGCCAATGTGTGGTTGTTTCAGCCACAGCAGCGGCAGGCGCTGCCTCCTGCTTTTGGCCACCCAAATGGGAAGGTGCTGCACCTTCGGCAAATTCAAAATCATCGCGGAACATATGAAGCAAATGTTCCTCCAAGCCCATCATCAAAGGGTGAACCCAAGTGTCAAAAATTACATTCGCACCTTCAAAACCCATTTGCGGAGAGAAGCGGGCAGGAAAATCTTGCACATGCACTGGCGCAGAAATTACGGCGCAAGGCACCCCCAGTCGCTTGGCAATATGGCGTTCCATCTGTGAGCCTAAAACCAGATCAGGCTGCAATTCGGCGACCTTGGCTTCAACTTCCAAATAGTCATCAGTGATCAAGGCTTCGATGCCAAGGTCTGCCGCAAGTTCGCGCATCGGCTTGGCAAATTCACGCGAATAGGTGCCGATGCCCACAACGTCAAAAGCCAATTCATCCTTGGCCATGCGGGCTGCGGCCATGGCGTGGGAGGCATCGCCAAACACAAACACGCGCTTTCCGGTGAGGTAGGTTGAATCGACTGATTTTGAATACCATGGCAAACGGCCGGTTTCGCGGGCCAGCAAGGGCGCTGCATCAAGGCCAGCAAGGCTTGCCACTTCGTTCAAAAATTTGCGCGTTGCCCCAACACCAATGGGAATGGTTGTGGTGAACTTTTGGCCAAAATTCTTTTCTAAAAATCTTGCCGTTGCGTCTGAAACTTCTGGATAAAGCGAAATGTTAAAGGCAGCTTCTGGCAATTTTACAATATCAGCAGGCGTTGCGTTCATGGGGGCTGTTACCAAAACTTCTACACCCAATTCAGCCAGCAGACGCTTAATTTCCACAATGTCATCACGGTGGCGAAAGCCCAAAGCCGTTGGGCCCAAAATGTTGCAGGTGTTGGCGCGGCGATTGGTTGCAGGTTTTGCAAGCGCTCTGGTTAAACGATAAAATGTTTCAGATGCGCCCCAGTTTTCTTTTTTCTGATAGGCCGGAAGTTCAAGCGCAATCACCGGAATGGGCAGGCCCAATGTGCTGGCCAAACCGCCTGGATCATCTTGAATAAGTTCAGCCGTGCAGCTTGCGCCCACAATCATGGCCTGGGGTTGAAAGCGGGCATAAGCATCAGCGCATGATGTTTTGAAAAGTTCGGCCGTGTCGCCACCCAAATCACGGGCTTGGAATGTGGTGTAGGTTACGGGTGGGCGTTCGCCCCGGCGTTCGATCATGGTGAACAACAGATCGGCATAGGTGTCGCCTTGTGGGGCATGCAACACATAATGCAGGCCCTTCATGGCAGTAGCGATTCGCATGGCACCGATGTGGGGCGGGCCTTCATATGTCCAAAGGGTAAGCTGCATTATACGGCCAACCTTTCGGCCCTTGCGATGGGCCTCGCGAACAGGCCTGCCAAATCTCCGGCTTGTTCATAACCATGGATGGGTGAGAACACGAGTTCGATGGACCATTTGGTGGTCAAGCCTTCAGCCTCTAAAGGATTGGCAAGGCCTAAGCCACAAACGGTAATATCCGGGCGTGCTGAGCGGCAGCGATCAAGTTGTTTATCCACATCTTGGCCTTCGCTTAAGAATGTGCCCGCAGGTAAAAGGGCCAGTTCCTGGGCCATGTGTTGGGTGTGCAAATAAGGTGTGCCTACTTCGACCAATTGCATGCCTAATTCACGCGCTGCAAAGCGGGCCAGTGGCAATTCCAATTGCGAATCTGGAAAAAAGAATATGCGCTTGCCGCCTAATTTTTCGCGGTGCGCGGCCAAAGCTTTTTCAGCACGTTGGCGAGGCGCTGCTGTTACACGATCAAACACTTCATCTGAAACACCGAAATGATTGGCCGCGGCTTTAAGCCAAAGCGTTGTGCCTTCTGCGCCAAACGGAAATGGTGCAGTTAACGCAACGGCACCTTTTTCTTTAAGCACGCGGGCCGTATCACCCAAGAAAGGTTGGGCCATCAAAAACACTGTGTTGGGCCCAACTGTTGGCATTGCGTTTGAACGACGACCGGGCAGAAAGCTAACTGCAATGCCCATATCTTTAAACATGCGGCTGAATTGATCTTCCACGGCATCAGGCAAGGCACCAGCAATCACCAAATTGGCTGTGGCCGTTGTTTTTGGCAAATCTTCGCCAAGGCTTGCAAGGCAGGCATCTTCGCCTTGGGTGAATGTGGTTTCAATGCCGCTGCCCGAATAATTCAGTACACGGACGTTCGGCAGATGCACGCGGTTCAAGCGTGAGGCGGCGCGCTTTAAATCCAGCTTGATGACTTCAGACGGGCAAGACCCAACAAGGAACAACATTTTAATTTCAGGGCGGCGTTCGAGAAGGCGGTTCACCACACGGTCAAGCTCGTCATCAATATCGGCAAGGCCAGCCAAATCACGTTCGTCGATAATGGCTGTGGCAAATCGCGGTTCAGCAAAAATCATTACGCCAGCAGCAGACTGAACAAGATGGGCACAGGTGCGCGAGCCCACCACAAGGAAGAACGCATCTTGAATTTTGCGGTGCAGCCACACAATGCTGGTAAGGCCGCAGAACACTTCGCGTTGGCCACGCTCACGCAAAACAGGCGCTGATTCACAGCCAGCGCTTTTTACATTGGCAATCACATTCATGCGCGCGCCTCCGTCATTTGCCTGGTGGATTGTTGCAAACGCGCTTGACGAAGCTTCCACAAAAACTGCGTGGCATTCAGGGCATAGGTTGCATAGGCGGCAAGCACCAAAAGCATCAGGGCGTGTTGTGTCATGCTGCCAGTGACCAGAGCATAAACATAAATCGTGTGCAGCCCGATCACCACAAAACTCACTACATCTTCCCAGAAGAAAGCGGGGGCGAAGAGGTATTTGCCGAACACGTCTTTTTCCCAAAGGGAACCCGTGATCATAATTGTGTAAAGAACCAGCGTTTTAAAAATCACCGAAGCGTTGGCGGCAAATGCA
>JAYUHQ010000372.1:0-8164 GCA_043766895.1 Aestuariivirga sp. | reverse complement strand
CTGAACAATCGCCCAGATCAGCCACATTGGCCAGATCATAAGGCACAACTTGCGTTGTTTGATGCATGCGCCGAACCATCGATGATTGATCACGCATTTGGCGCGGCGCATGGCGCGGGCCAGGCCTGTTGGTTGTGCCGCCATCCCAAGGAATGCCCACCACGCCAATATCAATGTTTTTGGCTTCATCCACGCTCACATGGGGCAAGCGAAAAAATGTGGCCACGCCACCAAAACGCGGCGTGACAAGTCCAGACATGGGTTGATTGAATTTCGTCATAGCGGCTCTCCTTGGCCACACCATAACGGCAAAATCGCTTATGCCAAGCCACAAACACCATGGATTTTGTGGTGCCAGTGTGGAATTGTCAGCCCATGACACAGCAGTTTGATTTTATCGTGATTGGCGCAGGCATTGCCGGGGCTTCGGTTGGCGCACATTTGGCCGAACAGGCAACGGTTGCCATCATCGAGATGGAAGAACGGCCGGGCTATCACACCACGGGCCGGTCTGCTGCTGCCTATGAGCCCAACTATGGGCCAAAACCCATTCTGGCTTTTGCGCGGGCCAGCGGCGCATTTTTTAATGAACCACCAACAGGCTTTGCTGATGCACCATTGTTGACCAAGCGCCTCTCTCTCATGGTGGTGCCTGCCAGCCAAGGTGACAATGCCGAAATGTTTCTCAGTGATGCCAGCAGCGTCGAAGAAATTTCAACGAGTGACATTAAAAAGCTTTGGCCCATTCTTCGTGATGGTTATGCCACACGCGGTTTTGTTGATCATTCAACGGGTGATCTTGATGTTGATCTTATCCACCGGGGTTATTTGAAACTGTTCAAGGCGCGGGCTGGAAAATTGTTTTTAAACGCGCCTGCCCAAACCATTTCACGCCACGGAAACCTGTGGCGCGTTCAAACGCCACAAGGCGAATTGACCACAAGAAATATCGTCAATGCTGCGGGTGCTTGGGGTGATCACGTGGCAAAATTGGCCGGAGTAAAACCCGTGGGGTTGATACCCAAGCGGCGCTCCATAGGTGTTATTCCCATTGAAGGCTATGCTGATTTTATGGCGTGGCCTTTTGTGGTTGATGCTGCCGAAACCTGGTATTGCAAACCCCAAAGCGGCAAGATGATTGTCTCTTCAGCCGATGAAACACCCGTTGAACCGCATGATGCTTATGCCGATGATATGGCCATTGCCACAGGCATTGAGCGTTTGATGGAAGCTTCAACACTCGAAATTAATCGGCTTGAACATTCATGGGGCGGGCTTCGCACGTTTTCGCCTGATGGTTCACCCGTTATCGGATTTGATCCGCATACGGAGGGTTTTTTCTGGCTGGTTGGCCAAGGTGGCTATGGCATTTTATCTGCACCCGCACTTTCGCGCACAGCAGCAGCCATGGCCATGCGCCAGCCTATACCGGAAGATGTTTTAGAAGCGGGCCTCAACATGGCAGATATTTTGCCAGATCGGTGTTATTCATGAACACGCGCGCAGAACTTTCCATCGGTGAGGCACTGGTTGGCCTTCTCGAAAATTATGGCGTTGAAATGATCTTCGGCATTCCGGGTGTTCATAACATTGAAATGTATCGGGCTTTGCCGCGTTCAAAAATTCGCCATATACTTTCGCGCCATGAACAGGGTGCGGGCTTTATGGCTGATGGTTATGCCCGCGCCACGGGAAAGCCCGGCGTGTGTTTTACAATTTCAGGCCCGGGCGTTACCAATATCCTCACCCCCATCGGGCAAGCGTGGTCTGACAGTTCGAATATTTTGGTCGTTTCAACTGCGCTGGATGTTGCATCTTCTGCCCAAGGCCGTGGGCGGCTTCATGAAATGATCAGCCAGATTGATGCGGCAAAATCTGTCACCGCCTATGCCGCGCGCGCCTATACGGCACAAGATGTGCAAAACGCCATTGCTGCGGCATTTGCGCGTTTTGCAACATTGCGTCCGCGCCCCGCTTATCTTGAAGTGCCGCTGGATATATTATCAAAACCCGCAGGCGATGGTTGGAACGCGGTGGCCTTGCCCAAACGCGCCTTGGCCAGCGCTGACCAAATTGCCGCCGCCGTGGCCAAATTGAACGCGGCCAAAAAACCCTGTTTGATTTTGGGCGGGGGTGCCCAAAGGGCTGGGCATTTTACTTTGCAGATTGCTGAAAAACTCAACGCCCCCATTCTTCACACTGTGGCGGGCAAGGGTTCGGTTTCATCAGATCATCCCTTGGTGTGGGGAGCATGTTTGGCCAATGAATTTGCCCGCGATTTTATAAAATCATCCGATTGCATTTTGGCCGTGGGCACTGAATTGTCTGAAACAGATTTTTGGGCTTTGGATTTTGCTATCACTGAACATCTTATTCGAGTGGACATAGATCCTGATGCTTTGGCAAGGCCCCACCGCGCCGAAATTGCCATATGGGCGGATGCGGCACCAACGTTGCTGGCCATGGCACAGGGTGTTGAAGCGCGCCAAAATTCGCCACGTCTTCAGCCGCAAAACCCGCCCAATGAATTGCGGCAGATGCTGGCAAAAATTTTAACAACCATCCGTGATGCATTGCCCCCCGAAACAGTTGTGGTGTCTGACATGACGCAGATTGCTTATGCAGCCAATGAAATTTTCCCCATGCATCATCCACGCACGTGGCTTCACCCTTCGGGCTTTGGCACTTTGGGCTTTGCTTTGCCCACAGCCATTGGCGCAAAATTTGGTGTGGGCGAAACACCCGTTGCGGTTTTGGTTGGTGATTATGGTTTTCAATACACGTTGAATGAGCTTGGCACTGCGGTTGAACATAAATTGCCCTTGGTGATTTTGTTGTGGAACAATAATGCCCTTGGTCAGATCAGAGACAACATGGTGGACGCGGGCATTCAACCCAATGCGGTAACCTTGCTGAACCCCGATTTTCAAATGTTGGCCAAGGCCTATGGCGCGTTTTCAGAAAAGCCAGAATCTCTCAAAGCCTTGGCCACAGCAATCAAAACCGCATTGAAGGCCAACGGCCCCACGGTGATTGAAATGACACCGCGCATGTTGGATTGATGAAAGAATGGGCGATTATATTTGATGTCGACGGCGTTTTGTTGGAGCTGACACGCGATGAAGAAGAGCTTTTTTTTGAACCCTTTGGTGCATATTTAGACCATACAAAACTTTCGCGGGATTGGAACAGTTATGCCATTCGCAATGATGAAGACATCATAAAAGAAATTCTATCTGCGTATCAATTGCCTTCTGATTTGGCCCCAAAAATTAGCGCACATTATTTGAACGCGCTGCAAGACAAGCTTGAACATCGTGGGATTATTTCACAACCCATCGCAGGTGCTTCAGCGTTGTTGCTCGAATTCTCCAAGCTTGCGCAATTGGGAATTGCCACCGCCAATTTTCGTGAAGCCGCGGCTCTTCGCTTGCAACAAGCCGAGATGTGGCACCGCGTTCAAGACTTCGCTTTTGGTGCAGGTGGCGGCGGGGCGAAATCTGTCATCTTGCAGCGCGCCATTGCGGCGTCAAACCGACCCAAAAATAAAATTATCTTTATTGGTGACAATTTAAATGATGTTCAGGCAGGGTTGCAAAACGGGGTGCATTTTATTGGTTTTAGTGGTGACGAAAAAAGACTCGCTTTGTTGGCCGCTGCTGGCGCAAAATCTGTTGCAACATCGCATGATGAAACCGCTCGAATCATATTCCACATTATGGAACAACAATAAAATTGGGAAAGCCAATGGCCGAACATAGTCAATTTGCCCTGTTAAAAACCAAACGCTTTCTTCCTCTCTTTTTAGCCCAAGCCATCGGTGCTTTTAACGACAATGCCTTTCGGTTGGCGCTGGCCACGCTTTATATTTATGGGCCGCTTCGCTCTGTTGTCAGCGATCCTGATCAAGCCAATGCCACAATGGCGGCTTTGTTGGTTATGCCGTTCTTTTTGTTTTCAGCACTGGCGGGCCAACTTGCCGATAAGTTTGACAAAAGTGTTATTGCCAGGCGCGTGAAGCTGGTTGAAATTGGCTTTGTGGCCGTGGCCAGTTATTCGCTCTATACGCAAAATGTGCCGCTGCAATTTACATGCGTGTTTATTGCGGGTGTGCTTTCAACATTTTTTGGGCCGATCAAATATTCCATTCTGCCCCAGCATTTGCACAAGAATGAATTGTTGGGCGGTAATGGGTTGATTGAAACTGGAACATCCATTTCCATTTTGTTGGGCATGTTGTTTGGCAGCTATTTTATTCTGACAGGCTTTGGCCGGCATTTTGTTTCAGGCACCATGATTGGCCTTGCGGTTCTGGCCTATGCAGCAACCTGGTTCATTCCCAAAGCGCCATCAGCCCAACCTGAAATGAAGATCAATTGGAATTCATTTTTAGAAACATGGGATGTGATCAAACTTGCAAAAGAAAAGCGCGACGTGTGGCTTTCGCTTTTGGGCATTTCTTGGTTTTGGTTTTTGGGCGTGGTGTTTTTGTCGCAAATTCAGCCCTTCACCAAAGATATTCTGCACGCTGATCTTGCCACCTCAACTTTCATCCTAGCGGTGTTCAGCATTGCAACAGGTGTTGGTTCAGCCTTTTGCAATGTGCTTTTGAAAGGCAAGGTAACGCTGAAATTTGTGCCGCTTTCGGCGCTGTTGCTGAGCTTGTTTATTTTTGATTTGTATTTTTCATCGGCGCGCTTTGGCATGATCAGCAGCGATGCTATGCCTGCAACCACTGGCGTGCTTCTCAGCCACTTTTCGGGCTGGCATGTGTTGTTTGATTTATCAGCTATTGCTTTTTGCTCTGGTCTTTTTGTTGTGCCGCTGTTTGCGTTGATGCAGGCCCGCACGCCTTATTATCGCCGCGCACGCATCATTGGTGCCAATAATATTGTGAATGCCGTTTTCATGGTTGTGGCTTCGTTACTGTCAGGCGCATTGCTGGCGCGCGGTATGAGTGTGAGCATGGTTTATGTGTTTCTGGGCGTGGCCAATTTGGGCGTGGTGGCTTATCTGGTGTTCTCGATGCCACAAACATTGTTTGCTGCCTTTGCGCGCTTTGCCATGCGGTTGCTTTACCGGGTGGAAATTCATGGGATGGAACACTATTACGCGGCAGGCAAAAAGGTGTTGATTGTGCCCAACCACACATCATTTCTCGATGGCCCATTGCTGTCGGTGTTTCTGCCCGAAAAAGCGGCCTTTGCCATTAACACCACGATGGCCAAGGCGTGGTGGGTGCGGCCCGCTTTTGCGCTTTCAGACATGATCCCCATTGACCCCACCAATCCCTTGGCGTTGCGTGAATTGGTAAACCGCATGAAGCGCAATCAAAAAGTTGTTATTTTTCCCGAAGGGCGGTTGACCACAACTGGCGGCCTGATGAAAATTTATGAAGGGCCCGCCGCCATTGCCAATATGGCCGGAGCCAATGTTTTGCCGTTGCGTATTGATGGCGCATTATATTCGCCTTTCTCGCGCATGCGCGGCAAGCTGCGCCTCAAATGGTTTCCCAAAATTACGTTGACGTTTTTACTGCCAGTGAAGTTTGATCCGCCCGAAGGCTTAAGGGGTGCAGACTTACGCGAACGCCAGGGCGAAAAGCTTTATGATGTGATGGCCAATATGATGTTCAAAACATCGAATATTGATCGCACCCTTTGGCAAACGTTGCTTGATGCCGTGGCAACCCATGGCAAGGGCCGCGTGGTGCTTGAAGATATTCAGCGCCAACCCATCAATTATGGCCGCGTGATTATGGGCAGCATGATTTTAGGGCGCAAAATTGCAGCCCTGACAACGGGCCAGAAGAATGTTGGCGTGTTGCTGCCCAACGCCAATGCTGTGGTGTTGACGCTGTTTGGCTTGATGATCAACGGCAAGGTTCCGGCCATGTTGAATTTTTCGACAGGTGCTGTGAATATGTCAGCCGCATGCAGTGCGGCGCAAGTTCACACCATCATCACATCGCGCAAATTTATCGAGGCAGGCGAAATGCAAGCCGATATTGATTTGCTAAGCCGGGGATGCAAGATTGTTTATCTTGAAGATGTGCGCGAAAATATTAGCACTGCCGATAAGCTTTATGGCGTTGCGGCAAAATATTTTCCAAAGCTTTTTTCGCGCGGGGCTGAAACAAATGTTAATGCGCCTGCGGTTATTCTGTTCACCTCTGGCTCTGAAGGTGTGCCCAAGGGTGTTGTGCTTTCGCATCGCAATTTAAACTCTAACTGGCAACAGGCAGCAGCGCGCGTGGCCTTCACCCCTGATGATACAATTTTTAATGCACTGCCGGTGTTCCACGCCTTTGGGCTTTTGGCTGGCTTATTATTACCGTTGTTCAGCGGCATTCGCACATTTTTATATCCATCGCCTTTGCACTATAAAATAATTCCAGAGCTGTGTTACGACACGAATTCAACCGTGGTGTTTGGCACCGACACATTCCTTACAGGCTATGCCCGCAATGCCCATGCATATGATTTTCATTCCATTCGCTTGGTTGTGGCCGGCGCTGAACGCGTGAAGCCTGAAACACGGCAGATCTGGATGGAGAAATTTGGACTGCGCATTTATGAAGGTTATGGCACAACCGAATGCTCTCCGGCCTTGGCCATCAACACGCCCATGCATTATCGATCAGGCTCGGTAGGTCAATTGTTTGATGGCATTGAAGCCAAGCTTGAACCCGTTGAAGGCATTGAAAATGGTGGCAGACTTTTTGTCAAAGGCCCCAATATCATGTTGGGTTATTTGCGGGCTGATAACCCCGGTGTGATTGAGGCACCGCCCGGTGGTTGGTATGACACCGGCGACATTGTGAATATTGATGAGCTAAATTACGTGACAATTTTGGGCCGCGCCAAACGCTTTTCAAAAATTGCCGGTGAAATGATATCGCTCACCGCCATCGAGATTAAGCTGCAAAAGCTTTACCCTGATTTTGTTCACGCCGTTGTGGCGGTGCCTGATAAAAAGAAAGGTGAACAGCTGGTGCTTTTCACCACACTGCCAAAGCCAGATCGCAAAGACATTGCGGCTGGCTTAAAGCAGGAAGGAGCCAGCGATTTCATGGTGCCAAAGACCATGATTGCATTGGCCACATTGCCGCTTTTAGGCTCTGGCAAGACGGATTATGTCACTTTAAACCGCATCGCTTTGCAGCACGTTGACTCTTAGAGATTGGCGCGGTCTAGACGCTGGATCGGTGGGTCAAGCCCGCCGATGGAGAAAACTTTGGGCTAGACTATGAAGGAAAAAGATATGCGGCTTGCGAAAATTGCGGATCGACTTCAAGGCTTGGGCGCTGATAAATGGGCGGTTCATCTTGAGGGCAAAATGCGTGCGGCCCAAGGCGAAGATGTAATCTTCTTATCAATTGGCGAGCCTGATGCAGCGCCGCCCCAAAGTGTTCTTGATGTTGCATCTGCCCAAATGAACAATGGCCGTTTGAAATATAGTTCAGGCCAAGGTGAGCCCAATGTTCTGGCGGCCCTTTCACGCCATTACACAAAGCAAACAGGCCGCGCCATTGGGCCTGATCAGTTTATGTTTTTGCCGGGCACACAGACAGCCCTTTCGGTGGCGTTTTTGTCAATCCTCGATGAGGGCGATGAAGTTTTGATGTTTGACCCCTATTATGCCACCTATGAAGCCTTGGTGCGCTTGCCCGGCGGCATTCCTGTGCCTGTGCCGCTTGATCCTGACCGTGGCTTTCACCCAGATTTAAAATTGCTCGAGGCTGCTATAACACCCAACACGCGGGCTATTCTTCTCAACACACCCAGCAACCCAACGGGTGCTGTGTTCACCGCCGAAGAAGTAAAATCCATTGGTGCCTTGGCTGCCAAGCATGATCTGTGGCTTGTGTCTGATGAGGTTTATGCCAATCTTGTTCATGGCAATCATGTGTTCACATCGCCGTTTTTTGATCAGGCGTTGGAGAGCCGCGTGATTGTGTGTTCATCCATTTCAAAGTCCCATGCCTTGCCGGGCTTTCGCTGCGGTTGGATTGCTGCTTCAGCTGATTATTGTGCCAAGGCCGTGGCTGTGGCTGAAAGCCTTTTGTTTGGGTCGCCCCAGTTTTTGCAAGACGCTGTGGCCTTTGCGCTGGATACGCATTTTGTTGAGCTTGATCAGATGCAGCGGGATTATCAATTACGCG
>JAYUHQ010000371.1:0-21306 GCA_043766895.1 Aestuariivirga sp. | reverse complement strand
GTTTCTGGCAAAACGAAATAGCCAAAGATGAAATTTAAAAGCGAAATGGCCGATGCCGCATAAAATGGCACGCGCGGGCCAAAGGCTCCCAAAATTCCACCAATTGCGGGGCCGATGATAAAGCCCATGCCAAAGGCTGCGCCCATCATGCCAAAAGCCTTGGCGCGGCCTTCGGGTGGCGTTACATCAGCGATATAAGCATTGGCAATGACATAAGATGAGCCGCAAACGCCCGCCAACGTGCGCCCCACAAAAAGCCAGCCAATGGTGGGGGCCAAGGCGGTGATCAAATAGTCACAGCCTAAACCGAACACCGCCAGCAACAGCAGTGGCCTGCGGCCAAACGCGTCTGACAAATTTCCCAGTGTTGGCCCCAGCAAAAACTGGGCGCCTGAAAAGGCAAACATCATCAAGCCGCCAATGGTGGAAGCCGTGGCCACATCAACATGCCCCACCATGGTAATTAAAGCGGGTTGCACGGGTATGATCAGGCCAAAGCCCACCATATCAAGCAACACCGTTATAAATACAAAGGTGATGGCAAATTTTGACGAAGGCGAAGCTGTCATCCGAAGTTAGATCATTTCAGCTTGTTCACGTCAGTTCCATTTACAAGAACTTTGCCATCCGCTGTTGATTCAACATCCCAAGACAAACTGCCATCGCTTTCAGTTTTTGCCAAACCTTTTGCCACAATGATAAGGGCAGAGCCTTGCTGAGCATTGGCTTCAGGGGGTGCTGCTTGCACGGCCTTCATAATTTCATCAATGCCTTTAACGGTAATGTGGGCTTTGCCCGATGGCATGGCAGAGGGGCCAGCACTCATGCTTGATTCAGCTGTGACGGTGTAAAGATCATTGCTCACAGCGCTTTTACCAACCGTAATGTCAACTTTTCCTGTTGGCATCAGTTGCATCAACAATTGGCCTTCCACTTCTTTTGGGATCACCGGGTCTTTGCTCAGATCAATGGCATTGATCATGCTGGTCAGCGCTGTGCTTGGGTCAAAACCCGAAACCGCTACATCCATATTGAAATTTTTAGGAACCATGCTGGCCGCATAGGGAGGCACAAGACCTGCCGGAATTTTAAGGCCTTCTATGCCAAAGCTTTCCTTCACCTTGCCATCTTTTACAGCGCCATTCATATCAACACCGAAGGTGAATTTATCAAGATCAACATTGCCCACGGGCGTTACAACTTGAACTTTGTTCAGGCTTCCCGTTCCCGTCATGTTTAAAAAGCCGGGCAAAAGGCTTTGTAGCAATGTTTTATATTCCAGCTGATCTTTTTGCAAAACTGCTTTGTCTGAATGTTTGCCCATAAATGTAACAAGGGCCATGAACTCTTTAAATTTTGTGCCCGTCAGGTTATATTCTGAGGTGCCTTTTTCTGCCGTCATTTGCGCCGCAACAGGTTCGCCCCCAGAAATCTTGGCAGATTCCTTCATCGAAATTGCGCCAACTTCTTCGGTAATCTTGGCATCCACGCCACCGGCTTCATTGGCACTGACAGTGGTGTCAGCGCTCAAATCTTCAAGATGCATATCAACCGATGATGGGCCCGTTTGCGTGTCGGTAATTTCTTCTTTCAAGTCCATGGTTTTGACGGTTGATGTTGACGACGTGAAGGTGCCCAGTTCTTCGTCAAATTCTGCATCAATTGAAAATTCTGTCATGGTTTGTTTGAAATTGAACTTGTCGGGAAGCTTTCCTGAAAATTCAAAATCTCCCTCATGTTTCAGGCGCCATTTGCCTTCGCCTTCAGGGGCCAAACTGAATTCAAGTGTGGGGATTGAAAGTTCCATTCCAGAATCTTTTGCTGTGCTGATCACCGTCGAAAAATCAACCGTGGCTTTGTAAATCTCGCCATCGGGTTCAATTTTGACCAGATTGTATTGCTTGCCAAAATAGGCTTCCAAGCTGGCTTGAATTTTTGCAGCGTCATCTGCGGTTGGCGCAGCAACTGACGGCATGGATGTTGTTGCGAGAAGAATGAAAGCAAGGCCAGCGATCTTGGAATGCATGTGAAGCTCCGATGTGAATTCAATGTTGCGCAAACTAGCTGAAGCTTGGCCCGCCGTATAGAAAAAAAGCCGGATTGCTCCGGCTTTTCGCTTGTAAATATGATTGCTCAACCCTTGCGCTTGCGCTTCTTGCCTTTTGTTGCTGCTGGCTTTGCGGCAGTTGGGGGTGGTGTTACCGGGGTGTCTACATCGGGCTTATCTGTGTCATCATCCTCAGGCTTTTCAGGCTTTTCGGGCTTTTCTGGTTTTTCAGTTTTTTCGCCGCCACCATTCGGCTTGTCGTTTTCTGCAAACGCTTGGGTTGCCATACTTGGCGAAAGGGCGGCAATCAGTGCCACCGTGCCCAAACGATGAAAAACCAAACGTCGAGACAGCGTGATGTCATTGTTCATGTGTGAATTCCTCACTGGTGTTGATCAAGTATTTACCGCCCACAATGAAGCTACGTCTAAAATATCGGGCTATTCCATTAAGGCAGAAACGACCATTTATTTTTGGTTGCAAAATTTGGTGCAATTTTAATTGTGGTGTGAAGCCATTGCGCCATGGGCCGTCTTTATATATGAACCTGCAACGGCCCTTGGGAATCGTCCCTGGGGCCGTTGTCATGTTTAAATGGGGTTAGCAGTATGGCCAATGTTGCAGTTGTCGGCGCGCAATGGGGCGATGAGGGCAAGGGCAAAATTGTCGATTGGCTGTCTGAACGTGCCGATGTTGTGGTGCGTTTTCAGGGCGGCCACAACGCTGGCCACACGCTGGTTATTGATGGCAAAACCTATAAGCTTTCATTATTGCCATCGGGCATTTTGCGGCCGGGAAAACTTTCTGTCATTGGCAATGGCGTGGTGATAGACCCTTGGGCCTTGCTGGCCGAAATTGAAAAATTAAAAGGGCAGGGCGTTGCCATTTCACGCGATAATTTGCGTATCGCAGCCAACGCCACATTGATTTTGCCTTTGCATAGCGAGCTTGACAATTTGCGTGAGGCTGCTGCTGGTGCTGGCAAAATTGGCACAACCGGGCGCGGCATTGGCCCGGCCTATGAAGACAAGGTTGGCAGGCGCGCCATTCGGGTGAATGATTTGGCCGACCTTTCAACATTGGGCCCAAAGATTGCGCGCCTGTTAAGCCATCATAATGCGCTGCGCCGTGGCATGGGCCAACCTGAAATTTCACCTGATACAATTATGAAACAGCTTTCAGACATTGCTGACAAGGTAATGGTTTATTGTGATGCTGTGTGGGCCAGGCTTGATGACATGCGCCGCGATGGCAAGCGCATTTTGTTTGAAGGGGCCCAAGGCATTTTGCTGGATATTGATCATGGCACATATCCTTATGTAACCTCGTCCAACACGGTCGCTGGCCAAGCCGCGGCAGGGTCTGGTCTTGGGCCATCAGCAGTCAGTTATGTTTTAGGCATTGCCAAAGCCTATACCACACGTGTGGGTTCTGGCCCGTTTCCCACTGAACAAGCCAATGACGTGGGCGAATGGATTGGCAAACGTGGCCACGAGTTTGGAACAGTAACGGGCCGCAAACGCCGTGTTGGCTGGTTTGATGCCGTGCTGGTGCGCCAAGCGATTAAAACATCGGGCATACAAGGCATTGCGCTCACCAAGCTTGATATTCTTGATGGGCTTGATGAAATTAAAGTTGGTGTGGGCTATATGCTTGATGGCAAGCGCATTGATATGTTTCCAGCCGCCGAA
The DNA here is from genome assembly GCA_043766895.1 of Aestuariivirga sp. Taxonomy (GTDB): domain Bacteria; phylum Pseudomonadota; class Alphaproteobacteria; order Rhizobiales; family Aestuariivirgaceae; genus Aestuariivirga. The sequence goes on along the minus strand of JAYUHQ010000371.1, from coordinate 17,568 downwards.
GAGGCGCAAGCCCGCGTTGAACCCATTTATGAAAGCTTTGAGGGTTGGAAGGGCACGTCGGCGGGGGCACGTTCATGGGCTGATCTTCCGGCGCAGGCTGTTAAATATGTGCGTTATTTGGAAGAGTTGACACAATGCCCCGTGGCCTTGCTTTCAACATCACCAGAACGCGACGATACAATTTTGATGCGCGATCCGTTCGCTGATTAAAGATCTTTGTTTTCGACAAAGAACCGATAGAGCGTGCTGAACATGGCGTTGACCACGACAAAGCTGAAAAAATCGGCTGGAATGCTCAATAAAATACGGCCTGGCAAATCCAGCTTCGGGTTCAATTGCGCAAGGCCTTGGTTTAAAAGACCTGCAACCAAAAGTGCAATCATGCAGACGATTGCGACAGTGACGGCGATTGCCAAAATGCCCAAGTTGTTGCCGCGAGTTGCCTCAAACGCACTTTGAAATTTGAACGGCAAATTGCCCACAGCAATGGCCACAGGCCTGAGTGACAGCCGAATGATGAACATAACGCTGAGCAACAAAAACGCCGTTGCAAGCGGCACAATCAACGCAGGCACAATCGCGTTGACCAGAACAATTGCTAACAAGACAGGCACACCAATGCACAGGGTGATCAACAAATTAGACGCTGCATAAACCAACACTTTTTTGTCGATGTGAAAGGCTTGCACCAATTTCATGTCGTCGTTCAAAATCACATGCCGATGCCAAGACACGGCGATGGATGATGTGGCCAAAATGCTCACTGCATTTGCGAGATAATCATAGGGGCCGAAGTTGATATTTGAAAGTGTTGTGGGCTCATTGGGGTGGCTCCAAAGCGCCCAAGCGTTGAACAATGCCGCCAAGGCAAGCCAAGGCAAAGCAATGCGTGAAGCAGCAGCGGCATTTTGCGTGGCAAGGTGCGTAAGATGGCGCAACGCGGCGACAATCGAAATTTTTCGCAACGTGGGCCCGGTAAGGCTTGGCATTTTATCCAGCCTTGAAGATCAATGGTTCGACGTTGAGTTTACGCAGTTGTGGCGCATATTCCTGCAAGATAACGTGGGCCAATTCTGTGGCTGCCACCGGTTTGCTGAGCAGGAAACCTTGAAGATAATCACAATTGAATTCACGCAGAACATCAGCGTGGTGTTGGGTTTCAATGCCTTCGGCCGTCACCTTCAACCCCAAATTATTGGCAAGCCCAATGATGGATTGCAACATGCCGCGCGCCATGGCCGTTGAATCAAGGGCATGGACAAACGCCCGATCAATTTTCAATTTCGAAAATGGAAATTTCCACAAATAGCTGAGGCTGGAATAGCCGGTGCCAAAATCGTCAAGCACAATTGAGCAACCCAATTCACGCAAGGCGCTGAGCTGTTGCAGCACCATTTCTGAATCTTTCAACAAGGTGCTTTCAGTCACCTCAAGTTCAAGCCGATAGGCCGGAAAGCTTGAAAGCTCCAAAGCGTTGTGAACATCAGTCACAATGGTGCCCGAATAGAACTGTTCTGGCGAAATGTTCACCGAAACTGTCAGGTTAGACGGCCAGTTGGCAGCGGTGCGGCAGGCTTCAACCATGGCCCATGCACCCAATTGACCAATCAAACTGGCTTCTTCAGCCACGGGGATAAACTCAACAGGTGAAACGGGGCCCAGCTCTTTGCTTTGCATGCGCATCAAAGCTTCAAAGCCATTCAAAGCGCCAGTTTTGGTGTTGTAATAGGGTTGATACACCAATTGAATTGATTGATCATCGATTGCTGCGTGAAGGGCTTGCAACACGGCGGCGCGGCGTTTTGCTGCCTGGGCCAAGGTTGGGTTGAAAAAGGCATAGCCGGGGCCGCCTTTGCTCATGGCCGATTTCAGGGCCAAATCAGCGTGGTGCACCAAGTTGCTGGCATCGCCATCATTATCTTTGGCCAAGGCCACGCCCGCACCTAGCTGAAACATCAAAGGCCTGTCGACCCAATCAATCGGTTGCGACAGTTCGGCGATAATTTGTTTGGTGATCATCATCGTCTGCAAAGCATCGGTGAGATTGGGTAAAAACACCGCATAATGTGAATAGTCTAAGCGACACTTGAAACTTCCTGGCATGGGCATGGCGTTCAACCGCGCGGCGATGGCTGATATGACATAATCACTCACATGCCTGCCCAAGGTGCCAGCAATGCGTGGAATGCCGCGCAAGTTGATGCCGATCAAAGCGCCCTTGGCCTTAGCGTCAGGGTTGTGAGTAAGGGCGCAATCAACTTCATTGATGAAGGCCGCACGTGTCATCAAGCCTGTGAGATGATCATGCATCGACAAATGCGAAATATCAGCTTCAAGACGGCTAATACGCGTTTGCAGTTCTTCAACGTTGAGGTGTGCTTCGACCATTAGAGACATTAACCCGAAATTATCCACATGATTCGGAGATTTTCATCCCAAAACACAGTTGTGCCCCAGTGAAGCTTTCGAGGTCGTTAACGGATTTTAAGTTCTATTATGAAGGCGCACCGCGGAATTAAGCGGGTGCGCCCACTTCAAGTTGTTTAATCTTGGGTGTTAATGGCTTTTGAGCAGAGTTTTTAACTGCTTTTTGCAACTTCTCAAATGCCCGCACTTCGATTTGGCGAATGCGTTCACGGCTGACATCAAATTCTTTGCTTAAATCTTCTAATGTTGCGGGCTCGTCTTGAAGCTTGCGGGCTTCAATGACGCGGCGTTCGCGTGCGTTCAACTTAGACAAAGCTTCGCTCAGCATGGCATTGCGCTGCGATGACTCTTCATTGTCGCCCAAAACGGTTTCTGGGTTGTCGTGGTCGTCCACCAGCCAGTCTTGCCATTCACCGTCGCCATCGGCGTCAGAGCGCAAGGGTGCATTCAGAGACGTGTCGCCAGCCATGCGGCGGTTCATCGAAACAACGTCTTTTTCATCGACGCCCAAGTTTTTAGCAATATATGCCACTTGCTCGGGTTTCAAATCTCCCTCTTCTAGGGCCTGAATACGGCTTTTTACGCGACGAAGGTTGAAAAACAGCTTCTTCTGATTGGCGGTTGTGCCTATTTTCACAAGCGACCATGAGCGCAGAACAAATTCCTGAATTTGGGCTTTAATCCACCACATCGCATAGGTGGCCAGTTTAAAGCCTTTATCGGGCTCAAACTTCTTCACAGCTTGCATCAGGCCAATATTGCCTTCTGAAATCACTTCGCCAATGGGCAAGCCATAGCCACGATAGCCCATGGCAATTTTAGCCACCAAGCGCAAATGGCTGGTGATCAGTTTATGTGCTGCTTTGGTATCGCCGTGCTCTTTCCAGCGCTTACCCAGCATAAATTCTTCATCGGGCTCAAGCATCGGAAATTTGCGAATTTCCTGCAAATAGCGGTTCAAGCTGCCTTCAGCACCCGAAATCATAGGCAAATTCATTGGCTTAGCCATTATTTCCATCCTTCTGGGAAGGTTTGTTCCCAACCCTGTTACGACAGATATAGGAAGTGGATTTCAAATTTAAAGTATCATTTGAAGTAACAGTTTAGTGAGCGAGCGTCTATTTCGCCATACAGGCCGCATCACCCACCCGCTTATAACCGGCGGTAAATGTTGGATTGCTGCCTTCACGTCCACCAAAATCCATGTCGTCTTCGCCAAGGCCAAGTGCCAAATTGGGCGTTTTTTCTTCAATCAGGCTATATTCGATTTGAAGCTTCTTTTTGGCAGCGCCCCATAGGCCATGGCCAGTCAGGCTTTCATTGGTGGCATGGGCGGTAAGAAAGCGGAACAGGGTTTTGCCGCAGGTTTTGTCATCGTTCACAGAAACACCGCAGAAATCTTTGCCACAGGCGGCAATGTCAAAGGTTTTATAGGTTTTGCCCTTGGTGGAATAAACCGGCTTTTCGTCGCTCACTGTCCAGCGGCCAAAATAACTCGCATCAGCAAATGCCCCATTTGCGCCCAAGGTCAGGGCTAGGCCAAGCGAGGCAAGCACGATAGTATGATGACGATGGAACATTTAAACCTCCGTTTGGAAAAAGCTTCCGCAATAATTATGGCAATTTCACGCCCGGTGATCTTGGCAGCTTTGGCGGTGTTTGTCACCTATACTGCGGTGCGCGGCATCTCAGAAGCTTGGGATAATGATGGCTTTCCCGAAAGCTTGGCGGTGAAGCTTGAATTGATGCCATGGGTATTTCCCATTCATATGATCACCGGCGGCTTGGCGCTGCTGCTGGTGCCGCTTACATTATATATGCGCAATACGCGTTGGCACAGGGTGTTGGGGCGCATTGCTGCGGTTGATATTTTGGTTGCGGGCATTACCGCCATTCCTGTGGCGCTTGAAGCGCCGGTTACAAAAATTTCTGCCGCAGGCTTTACTGCGCAGGCCATTGTTTGGCTGATATTGTTGGGCTTGGGGCTGTGGAATATCCGCCGGGGAAGGGTGGCCCACCACCGGGCTTTTATGCTGATGTTGGCGGCGGTGACATCCGGGGCCATGTTTTTTCGGGTATATCTGGCGTTCTGGAAACTTTTAGGCCCGCCACATCATTTTGAAGCCTTTTATGCTTTCGACGCTTGGGTTGCCTGGAGCCTGCCGCTCGCGCTGGTGATGGTTTGGGCGAGGCGAAGGGTTGGTTTCCAAGCCGCGCAATGATTTCATTTTGCCGTATAAGTTGTAAAAATTGGACTCATTAAACCTACACGTTAGATTCGGGTTCGCGGATCAGTCGTTCGAATATGGCGCGCACGTCTTCGGCTGAGGCGGCATCAAGCGCGCCTTTGGCCACTTCGGCTTGCGTCCACATCCATGAACGGGCCGGATCATCTCTCATGTGCCATTGGGGAAACATGCGGGTTTGAATATCAGCGCATGAAATCAGCATCACATCGAGGTGGCGGTCGTCACCCAGAATGCGGTGAAAGGTTGAGGTTACGGCACTGCGCGGGCCTTCCAACAATTGCAGATAAAGATCAGCCCGACAAATCAACGCGCCGGTAATTTGGTCACGCTGGTTGTTGCGCCGCGATGCTGAAAGAATGCCATTCAACATCGGATTGTCAAAACCAAAAGGGGTGGAGGCGTAAATCAACTGCATCAGGCTCATCGGCGTTCTCCTTGGTTGAGACATTACGTATGGGAAGTTGTGTTGGCTTTTGGCAAAATCAGCTTAAATCAATCAACGTTGTCTTCGTGGGCTTGCAAGACTTGTTGTTTGTAAGGCAAGATTTTAGATCCAATGATGGATTATGACAAGATATAGGGCAGGGAGCGTTCGCTGTCAAGGACTATTTTTCAAAATAGGTATTTATGCAGTATCTTACTGAAAACATATAAAATTCCTATTATATTATTGTTATTCTATTGTTGCAAGCCGCGCAGGTCGTGCCGCAACTGGGCAAGGTTTGGTGGCAAATCGCTTTCAAAACGCATGTGCTTGCCCGAAGTTGGGTGATCAAAGCCCAAAACCGCTGCATGCAAGGCTTGGCCGCGCAGATAACTTAAACTCACTTTTGCGGCCTCGCCCAACTTGGACTTAGACGACATAAAGCCTGAACCATAGGTGCCATCGCCCAACAGGGGGTGGCCAATATGCGCCATATGCACGCGAATTTGGTGGGTTCGGCCAGTTTCTAGGCGGCAGCGCACCAAACTTGAGGCGGGATAGCTTTCGATCACTTCGTAATGGGTAATTGCTTCTTTGGCTTGGGATGAATCTGATACTGCCATTTTTTGGCGGTTGGCCGACGAGCGGCCAATGCCTGTGGAAATTGTTCCAGAACGACGATCTGGCTTGCCCCAAACCAAGGCCAGATAATCGCGTTCCATCTTGCCATCGCGGCCATGGGCGGCAAACTGTTCGGACAATGCGTGGTGGGCCTTGTCGTTTTTGGCCACAACCAACAGGCCTGAAGTGTCTTTATCAATGCGGTGCACAATGCCCGGGCGCTTCACACCGCCAATGCCCGAAAGGCTTTCGCCGCAATGGGCAATCAACGCGTTGACCAATGTGCCATCTTCATTGCCGGCACCGGGGTGCACCACAAGGCCTGCGGGTTTGTTGATGACAATCAAGTCTTTATCTTCATAAACAATATCAAGTTCAATATCTTGACCTTTGGGCTCAGCAGGCTTGGCTTCAGGCACAACCACATGCACGCGGTTTCCCGGCCTTAAGCGATAGCCAATATAATCCACCGGCTTGCCCTCGACAGTAACGCTGCCATCCGCGATAAGCTTTTGAAAACGAGCGCGGCTGAAATCGGGAAAACTGTTGCCCAAAAATTTATCAAGGCGGCAGTTTTCGGTGGCGATAATTTCAAGCGTTTGAGGAGACTGTGACATATGACGAAATCTGATGAACCTGTTGGTGTGAATGGGCCTAAGTGGCTGCGTAATGGCGTCTATATCATGGGTTTTGTGCTTGTCGCGCTCTTTCTCACATTGGTGGTTACGATCGGCTACAAAGCCAGCCATTATGCCCCCGCTCAAATTGAAACCGAAAACATGGGTGTTGGACTGCCACCCGACGCCCAGTTTAAAGATGTAACGTTAAATGGAGATCGTTTAACTGTGAACACAGGCAAAACCGTTTATGTGATCGATGTGCCAACACATCGTGTTATATTGCGCTTAAATGGGCAACAGGATTAAGAAACTGAAATGGCAAGTCCATCGCTTGAACATCACCGATCTTTGTATTTACCAGTGCGCTATGTTGTGGCGCGGCCGCGATTGTTTTTAAGTGTGTTGGTGGGTGCCGTGGTCGCCATTCTTTTGCCTGGCGGTTGGAACATCGTAACCCGGCTTTTGGTTTCTTGGAACTTGGCAACAGTGTTCTATTTGATTTCAATCGGGGTAATCATGGCAAAAGCTACCCCTGACAAAATAAGGCGCTATGCCGCCATTCAAGATGAGGGGCAGTATGTAATTTTGGCTCTGGCCATTCTGGCCTCGCTTGCCAGCATTGCCGCCATTGTTGTTCAACTGGGCATGGTGAAACAAACCTCAGGCGCGCTGAAAGCAGCGCATTTGGGATTGGCCTTTGCCACAATCGTTACAGCGTGGACATTTATCCATGTTGAGTTTGCGCTTCATTATGCCCATGAATTTTTTGACGAATGGCGCGCCAACAAAGATTCACAAATTGCCCTGCGCGGCGGGTTAGAATTTGTGGGCGCTGATAAGCCGCCCGATTATTTTGATTTTGTCTATTATGCATTTACAGTGGGCTGTTCCACGGCCACATCAGATGTGAATGTTACTTCGCGCCACATGCGCCATATTACCATTGTGCATTCTGTTTTGTCTTTTTTCTATAACATGGCGCTGCTTGGTTTAACGATCAACATTGCGGCCGGCATGATCTAATGCTAGCAAATCGGTTAGAGACATTTTGAAGACAAAATGTTTAGGTCCCTTCGTCTATCGGTTAGGACGACAGCCTCTCACGTTGTAAAGGCGGGTTCGACTCCCGCAGGGATCACCACACTTAAATGATTTTACGGAATTGTTCATAGTGCTGGCGCGGTCAATCAACCTTCCCTGCTAAACAATAGAACCTTTCGCATTGAACAAATGGATGTTCTGGCGGTCAAACACCAATCCCACTGTGTCACCCGACTTGGTTTGATCTGCACCATGGCTTTCAACGATGATCTGTCCTACGGGCGTATCAACATATAAAACAGTTAAATTGCCCAACTGTTCGACGATGTCTACCATTCCACTAAGGTCGGATTTAGATTTATCCTGCGGTGCCAATCGAATATGTTCAGGGCGAATGCCGATTTCAAATCCATCAGTGGCCGTTTCTTTGGAAGTCTCGAAACGGGTTGATATTTTAATCTTTGGGCTTTCGGCAATACGGATAGTGCTGCTCCTGCCCGACATCTGGCTTACCTCTACGGCCAAAAAATTCATCGCTGGCGTGCCGATAAACGAAGCGACAAATTTATTGGCGGGTAAATTATACAGTTCAAGCGGCGATCCCACTTGCGAGATTTGCCCATTATCGAGCACCACAATTTTATCAGCCAGCGTCATGGCTTCAACCTGATCATGGGTCACATAAACCATTGTCGCCTTTAAGCGTTTGTGCAGTTTGGCAAGCTCTAGGCGCATTTGTACGCGCAGCAACGCATCAAGATTTGACAGGGGCTCATCAAACAGAAAAACTTCAGGCTCTCGCACCAAAGCGCGCCCAATGGCAACACGCTGGCGCTGGCCGCCTGATAGTTGGGCCGGGCGGCGATCTAACAACTGTTCAAGCTGCAGCATGTGGGCCACTTCATTGGTGCGCTTCTCGATATGGGCCTTGGCGGCATGGGCAACGCTCATCGAAAAGCCAATGTTTTGGCGCACCGTCAAATGCGGGTAGAGCGCATAGGACTGGAACACCATGGCAATGCCGCGCTTGGCCGGGGGCGTATCGGTGACATCGTTCCCGCTGATGAGAATGTTGCCCTCGGTTACTTCTTCTAGTCCGGCAATCATCCGCAGCAATGTCGACTTTCCACATCCTGATGGGCCGAGCAGAGCGCAGAACTGGCCCTTCTCGATGATAAGAGAAAGATCAGTGATGGCCTGAAAGGTGCCATAGCGCTTGGTGATATTTTTCAGTTCAACATGGTGCATGGTCTTGCCTTTAAGCTTCCGGTATCCATACGAGCATCGAACCTTGACCACGGTTATTCCACAAGTAATACGGCACAGCGGTGAGTGTGGCTGGCGCTTCGGTTGGAGCAACCGCGCGATACAACGTATCCTTCCAATCACCTTGAGTGATGCCAACGGCATCTGCCTTGAGGGTTATGATGCCATCGAACAATTCTGCGCGCGGTTCTATTTTAAGTTCGGCATTGCGCGGTAGTTTTAAGCGCTGCACTGCGCCGCCCGGATTGTCGATTTCTTCGATGCAATAAACTAATGGCCCGCGCGACAAGGCAACACGTCCTACATCCATGCTGACAGCGGGGTTGGCGTAAACCCGTTGCGCGGGCATTGGTAAAGTGAGGGTTATCACATCGCCATTGGCCCACGTGCGTTTAATTGGCAGATAGCCTTTAACAGCTCCGGCGCTGGATATATCTTGTCCGTTAACGTGGGCTATGGCTCCACTGCACCAACCTGGGATTCGCAAGTTAAGAACAAATTCGAGGGGCTTTGCTGTCTCGATTTCGATTTTGATATCACCCGCCCAAGGATAGTTGCTGGTCTCACGAAGCGACACTTTGCCGTGTTCAAGCTCAACGGACGTTGCAATGCCACCATAAAGGTGCACAGCAATTTCGTCTTTGCTGTGTGAAACAAAATAGCCGCCAACCGAGCCTATGAGCCGCGCGACGTTCATCGTGCAACAGGGGCAGGTGTGCCAATCCCAGCGGGTCGGCGTGCCGTTGCTTTCAAGCGGATTGGCATAGAAATAATGCCGACCATCACGCGACAACCCGGAGAGCGCACCATTAAACAGAGCGCGTTCCAGCACATCGGCATATTGCCCATCAAGATCGAGGTGCAACATGCGTTGCGCCCAGAAAATTAATGCGACCGAAGCACAGGTTTCGGCATAGGCAGTTTCGTTGGGCAAATCATAATCATGGGTGAAGCCCTCATTGTGGGCCGATGGTCCGAGGCCCGCGGTCACATACATTTTTGTGGCCATCACATCATGCCAAAGAACCTCGCAGGCATGTTTAAGGCCGGCATCGTTCAACTCTGCCGCAAGGTCTGCCATCGCGGTGTACATATACATGGCGCGCACCGCGTGGCCCACCACTTTGGTTTGATCGCGGACAAGTTGATGAGACTGGCTATATTCATAGCTTTTGAACCAGTACGACGCAGGGTCTTCGCCGCGTGCACGGGCTTCAACATCGAAATAATGCGGCGGCTGGGTGCCGCGTTGGTTGATGAAATAAATGGCAAGATCAAGTTGCTTTTGTTCTTTGGTCACATGATAAAGTTTGATCAGAGCCAGTTCGATTTCCTGATGACCGCAATAACCAGGTTTTTGATTGGGGCCAGGCCCGAATGTTTTGCGAATGTGTTCAACATAACGTTCCATAATGTCGAGCCAACGGCGGCGACCGGTGGCCAGAAAATAGGCGATGGCACCTTCCAGCATGTGGCCCGCATTGTAGAGCTCGTGATTGTCACGCAGATTGGTCCAGCGCTTGTCGAGTTCGCGGCCGATGTACCAAAGATTCAGATAGCCATCGGCGAGTTGGGCCGCCGCGAACTTATCAACAATGGCCTCAATTTGGGCTTCAATCTTGGCATCGCGCCGATGTGACAGACCATAGCTGGCGGTCTCAATCCATTTGCCAATGTCTGAATCCCAAAACACTTGAACCGTGAAATTATGTTGGTTACGAGGAAAGCGTAAGGGTGGCGGCGGTTGGTGAAGTTCCATCGACTCAAGAATCTTATATTCACCAAGTTTTTCATGTTGGCTTGGGATAGTTTCAGCCAGCACTGTGTCGAGACGCTCTTTCCAAAACTTTCCTTCAAGTCGAACGTCAACAAATTTGACGGGTGCAAACTGCCTCATAATTTATTTCCTTCTTCATTTTTCTCTGTCGGTGCGCCCCCGCAAGATTGCCGGATCACCAGTGTGCAGGGCAGACGGCGAACGCCATTTCTCTTTTCGCCAGAAATCATCGCAATCAATTGCTCTCCGGCATCGCGGCCCAGTGCTTTCAAATTCATGTCGATGCTGGTCAGCGGCGGCCTTGCGCCTTCTGCCATCACGTTCCAATTATCAAACCCGACAATGGCCACTTGATCTGGTACAGAAATGCCGCGATCGCGCAGCGCTTCGGCAGCACCTCTAGCGATCTGATCGTTGCCGCAGAACAGGGCATCAGGTGTTTTGATCTTACCGTCAAACAATTGAGCGATGGCTTCACGGCCCCAGATTTCTGACCAAGGGCCGGTCAGTACCAGTTCTTCGCGGCGCGGAATTTTGGCTTCATCCAGAGCGCGGAAATAGCCATTTCGTCGTAAGCGAACGGCTTCGAAACGATCTGGCCCGGTAATATGCGCAACATGTTTGTGGCCAAGCTCTATCAAATGATGCGTTGCAAGGTATGCGCCGCCCTCATCATCAGGAAGTAACGAAAGCGCATCATCTTTGTCGGCATGAGTGAAGACATAGACAACAGGCAAGCCATGGGCGAAGGGGCCAATCGGTTCGCGATTGTCAGCGCGGCGCGCTGTCACCACAAGGCCGTCAATGCGCTTACCGAGAAGCTGATCAAGGTGTTGGCGTTCGCGCTTGGGGTCATCAGTGGCATTGCACATGAAAACGGCGATGCCTTGCTCGGCCAACCGCTCTTCTAACGCTTCAAAAATTGGAAATGAAAATCGCCCAAAACTGTCATTTGAAATAATGCCAACCGTCATCGACTTGGAGCGATGCAGGCTTTGCGCCAAGTCATTGGGACGATAGCCAATTTCGCTGGCAACGCGCATCACTCGGTCGCGCGTTTCTTGGCTCAATCGACCGTTCCTATTCAAGGCCTTTGACGCTGTGCCAATGGCAACTTCGGCCAGCCTAGCGACATCACGAATGGTGGGGGCTCGTAATTTTTTGAGCGGCGTTTTTGTAATGTGGGTTTTTGGCGTTGTCATTTTACAGCGCCGCCCAAGAGGCCAGAAACATAGTATTTCTGCAAAAATATATAGATGAGGATGCAAGGCAAAATTGAAATCATGATGCCCGCCTGCAACGCGCCCCAATCCACCGCGCCAAAATGCCCAGTGCGCACACTGACCAACAGAATGGGAACCGTGAACGCCGTTTCCTTATTCATAAAAATAAGGGCAGCGAGAAATTCATTCCATGAGGCAATGAAAGCAAACAGCGCCACTGTCACCATGCCCGGCATGACCAGCGGCAGGAAAATTCGGCGAAATGAAACAAAGCTTGAGCAACCATCGATAACGGCGGCCTCTTCCAACTCACGAGGGATGGCTTCGAAACTGTTGCGCATGAGGTAAACGCTGAACGGGATTTGCAAAATTGTGTGAACGATGGCGAGACCCACGCTAGAGTTTGCCAAGCCCAGTTTTGCGAACATGAGATAGAGTGGTGTGAGCAGGGCTTGATAGGGGATCATCAAGGGCGCCAATAGGATGAGAAATAAAACTTCTTTGGCAGGTAACTTGAAACGCGCCAAACCGAAACCAGCAGGCACCGAAAGTGCAAGGCAGAATAAGATGGTGAGGGCAGCAACGCTCAAACTGTTGGCAACGTAAGTTGAAAGCCCGGCGCCAAAGCGAAAAACCGTGATGTAGCTTTGAAGACTGAGTTCACCGGGAAAATAGATTGGCGGCACAAGCGAAGCAGCTGCTGGGGTTTTAATTGAAGCGAGAAACGAAAGGACAAGCGGAGACAGCATTAGAGCGGCAACGAACACGGCAATTGCACCAACGAGATAGCGCAGGTGCCTGTTGCCACCCGCGACTTGCCTCTTAGGCGGCGTTTTACGGCGTAGTGTTGCGGAGGTAACGACGCTCATTCTTTTGATGCCCTATTGGTCAGTGCAATTTGAAGCGAAGCCCCACACAATATGATTGCAGTGAGGATGACTGAAAGTGCCGCACCATAGCCGAGTTTGAAATTGATGAATGAGTTTTGATAGATCCAATAGACCGAAGTGAAGGTTTTGCCGCGCGGACCACCCGCCGTCATTATGTAGAGTTGATCGAAAGCCAGCATCGAACCGATTGCGCTGATCAATGTGACCAGCAAAATGGTGCGAAAGGTGAGTGGCACGTATAGCCGCCACACGCGTTGCCAATATCCTGTGCCGTCAATCAATGAGGCCTCAACGATTTCTTTGCTGATCGATTGGATTGCTGCCACAAAAAGGATCATGCCGAAGCCGACAACTTTCCATGTGACAGAAATGATCACCGCCCACAGCGCCATGTCTGGTTGGGTAAACCACACGATGGGTTGGGCGATGATGTGCAAATCGACGAGCACTTTGTTAAGCAGGCCCACTTGTTCATCAAACAGCCAGAACCACAACAGACTTGAGGTTCCCAGCCCGATCACAACGGGCAAAAAAATGATGCCGCGAACAATTTTCAACAGGCCTCGATTGGGCTCAACCAGCAAGGCCAACAGATAACCGAGCCCCATCAAAATGGGGGTAATGAAAAGCGTATATTTGGCCGTGAAGCCCAGTGCTCGCCAAAATGCTGCGTCAGTAAAAGCCGTTTCATAATTGGCCAAGCCAACGAATTTTCCGCCGCCAAGCAGGGATTGGCTGGAAAATGAGGTTGCGATCAATTGGGCAAAAGGAAACAGCACAAATGCGCAAACGAAAATTAATGCGGGCAAAACATAGAAGATGCCGGTGAATTTAGTCCAGGTTTTTGCCGTCATGATGCCACCCCGCTGCTTTGTGAATCTATCACATCGCCTCGTCTATTTGGTAGGGACGAGAATAGTGGCCGCAACGCCCGAGTCGCGACCACCACTTCAGGGAGGTTATTGACCAGCAATCGTCGTCATCGATTTGCGGGCAGCGGTAATAGCGCCGTCAATATCGCCATCAAAAATTGCGGTTTGGAGCATCTGGATCCATGGGCTCGAATCCGAATTCACCATATCATTAAAGTGAAATACCCAAGGCACATAGCCAACACCCAAGGCTTGCGCCGTGGTGACAACACGGGGTTCTGCTTTGAAATATTTATTGTCGGCCAGGGAAGGGCGCGAGGGGATGATGTTGTTCTTGGCCAAGCCCTCAAGCTGGGCTTCATCGGTCAATTCCCAATGGATAAATTCTTTGGCAATGTCTGCGTGCTTTGAGCCTTTGGGAATGGCAATCACATCACCACCCACGAAGGCCGATTGTTGCCCTTCTTTGAGGCCTGGCAAAATCTCGACGCCAAAATTCAAGTCTGGCGACTTTTCTTTCAGCAACGAAATAAGGAAACCGCCTGATCCCTCGATGCCGATTTTACCCGATTGAAATGCGGCCACGAAATTGGCCCCGTTGTCGGCCTGCGCACTGGCCGGAACCAAGCCCTCTTTCCACATGGCCTGCATTTCAGTCAACACACCTTTAACGCCATCACCATCGAGGGCCGTGTCTGTGCCGTTTGCGGGCAGAATTTTTGAACCAGCGGCCACCATCATCGGCGAGGTTACGAAAATATTGCAGCCGGGGCAGGCGCCTGAGAAATAATAACCATAGATGTCACCCCCCAGGGCGCGGATTTTAATGGCATCAGCGTGAATTTCAGCCAAGGTTTTCGGTGGCTTTTCAGGATCTAGCCCGGCCTTCTTGAACAGATCTTTGTTCCAAGCAAGAATTGAAACATCGGGTGTGAAGCCCGCGCCATAAATTTTGCCTTCATAAGTGGCGATGTCTTGATAGGCTTTGGCAACGCCAGCGTAATTTGGATCGCCTTTCATGTCGGCTGTAATATCGGTGAGGAAACCTGCTTTCATAAAGTCTGGCATGTAGATGAGATCAAATGAAACCATGTCGGGAACATCGCCCGCTTGGCTGCCCGTGGCCAGCTTGGTGACCATCTGATTGTCGGGGATCACTGTCACAGCGATTTTCTTATCGGCGTGGCCTGTGTTCCACAAATCAATCAAATGTTGGGCAGCGCCAGCCCCGCTGGCACGAACCCACATACTGAGTTCGTCAGCGCGCGCGAAACTGCTTGTGGCTAAAAAAGTCGTAGCAGCAAATGCCACCGCTAATGGTTTGGACAAAAAAGCTAACTTCATGAATTCCTCCCTTTAATTGTTGTTGGGAAAAGCTTTTCTCATTTATATAAAAGTAAAGGCCAATATCCAGTGTTCAAATTATAGGAAAAGCTTTTCTCATTGAATTATTGCGTAGTTTATCAATTTTGACAAGTGGAAATTTTGGGATCATTTGTGAATCGAGAAAATGCGATCAGAAGCGTGCACTAATAGCGCTTTGGGCCTTCTGGTTTGTTCTGCAAAATGGCTTCAATTTGAGTTTTAACATCGCCAGTCAACTTGTCACGATTATCCAGCGCCCTGAGATTATCAACAAGCTGGCTTTGCTTTGAGGCCCCTAAGATAACCGTGGAGACATTTTTATTTGAGAGGCACCATAACAAAGCCATGTGATGAATTGGCATTCCTATTTTTGATGCCAACACAGCTAACTTTTCAACCTTGGCAAGCTTTGCTTGTCCTTCTGGGCTCTGCCATTCTTTCTTCAGCCATTCATAACCCGCCAGGTTAAGGCGCGAGTCATCAGGGATGCCCTTATTGTATTTGCCGGTGAGTATGCCCGAAGCAAGGGGTGACCAAATGGTGGTTCCGAGGCCAGTGAGTTCATAAAGCGGGAGAAAATCACCTTCAACTTTATGTCGCTCGAAGAAATTATATTCAGGTTGTTCCATCGTGGGTGGCGTGATCTTCAAATCTTTGGCCGCGACCCAGGCTTCAGTGATTTGTTGGGCCGTCCATTGCGATGTGCCCCAATAAAGAATTTTGCCCTGTTGAACCAGATCGTGCATGGCGCGCACTGTTTCTTCAATGGGGGTTTCGACATCAGGGCGATGGCAAAAGTACAAATCAAGATAATCAACCTGCAACCGTTTTAGTGCCGCGTGGCACGCGTCAAAAACATGTTTGCGTGACAGGCCGCGCTGCGTGGGTTTGGTGCCGCCCCAGAAAACTTTGCTAGAGACAATGAATGTATCACGGCCCCATTGTAGTTTTTTTAGAGTAGCGCCCATCAACGCTTCGGACTTTCCGCCTTCATAGCCTTCAGCATTATCAAAAAAATTGATGCCCGCATCATAGGCGGTCGTCATCAGCTCTAGTGCATCGTTTTCGTGCACCTGTTTATTGAAGGTGACCCAAGAGCCCAGCGAAAATTCACTCACTTGTAACCCAGATTTTCCGAGGCGGCGATAGAGCATTGTCCTAAACTTTCAACCGTAACATTTGGTAAGAGTGGGGGGGCAGGGGTGCCTTCAAAATTCCATCTTCAATTTTAGCACCGTTGCCTTTTTTGGGAACGACGTTGGTTTGGTCGGTTGCGGTGTTTACAGCTTCAAGAATTGAATGGGTTATTACTTGGTGGTCCACGATTTTTGCAGTTTTAAATCCATGCAAGCTAAACTCAACATCCAGGGTTTCGGTTCCATGGCGATTGACAGCGAAGAACGTGAGCATTCCATTTTCTTCATCATGAACGCCAGACACATCAATGTAGGGTACATTGTCGGCCACATCGGCATCATAGCTTGCGCATTTCACAGCCAAATTAAGCGCCGTTCCGCGCCCGAAAATTGAAGCGAAATAATAAGGATAATAGATGGTCTGGCGCCAAGCGGCCCCTTTAGGGTCTGTCATAATCGGTGCAATCACATTTACGAGTTGTGCAATGCAGGCAATTTTTACGACATTTGAGCGGCGGATAAAGGTATTGAGAATGCAGCCAACTTGCAACACGTCCTCAAAATTATAGATATCTTCAAGCAAACGCGGCGCGTGCGGCCAGCCCCCTTTGCCGCCCAAAATCTCTCGGTCTTGCACGTTAGAATGATACCAGACATTCCATTCGTCGAATGAAATATAGACATTGTGCTTTGAGCGCTTATTGGCCTTGACCAGATTGATCGTGCTTTCAACAGTGGCGATATAAGTGTCAAGCTTATGGTTCAAAGCCAAATAGTTTGCGGTGTTCTTGGCCCGATTGGCAAAATACATGTGCAGTGAAATGTGATCGACGGAATCGTAAGTGTGTTCGAGAACCACGCGTTCCCATTCCGGATAGGTTTTCATATCAGAGTTGGAAGAGCCACACACAATAAGTTCAAGCGATTTATCAAAAGCGCGCAAGGTCTTGGCGGTTTCCGATGCGAGCCTGCCATATTCATCGGCCGTTTTGTGGCCCACTTGCCAAGGGCCATCCATTTCGTTGCCAAGGCACCAAAGCTTCACATCAAAGGGTTCGGCGCGGCCGTTTTTCTTGCGTAAGTCGCCCCAGTAAGAGCCCGTTGGGCCATTCACATATTCTACAAAGTTTCGCGCTTCGTCGAGGCCGCGTGAGCCTAGATTAATTGCTAACATCATCTTGGTATTGACGGTCTCGCACCAATCAGAAAATTCGTGAATGCCCACCGCGTTGCTTTCGGAGGTGTGCCAGGCAAGATCAAGCCGGGTAGGGCGCTGATCGCGTGGGCCAATGCCATCTTCCCAATTATAGGCTGAAACAAAGTTTCCACCGGGATAGCGCACGAAAGGAATGTTCAGATCTTTGACGAGTGCTGCCACATCGGCGCGCATACCATTTTTGTCAGCGGTGGCATGGTCTGGTTCGTAAATGCCAGTGTAAATTGCGCGGCCTAAATGTTCCAAAAATGCGCTGTAAATACGATCGTCAATCTTGGAAACCACATAGTCCTTGTGGGCGGTTACGGTCGCTTTCATTGAGTCCACCATACATTCTGATATTCGGGTTTATATCTAAATTGTTGGTATGTATTGGACAAAGGGCCATTCACGTCAAGTGAAAACCACTTTTACAATGCCTCAGATTTAGCGCCGGGTTGT
>JAYUHQ010000370.1:0-46056 GCA_043766895.1 Aestuariivirga sp. | reverse complement strand
CTCATATTGCTTGCCAGCTTATGTCTGCCAGCAAGCGGGCATGTGCTGTTGGGCAAACCGCAACGCGGATTGATATTTCTTTTTTTCATGATTGTTCTGGGTTGGATCAGCTTTCGCATCATGCCGGCGTCTGCCAGCTTTTTTACACGACACGGTGGAGGTTTTCTGATCTATGGAATTGCAGCACTCGATGCCTATAAGATTGCGCGGGTGAAACGAGAAGAAGCAACACTCAAATAAAAGCAGTCAATTCAAAATTGATTTGGGCTGTTGTTCGCTCTGCCTTAGAATGGGTAATGCTGGTTGGGATCTTCAATCGTGATCCACCGCAGAACGGTAAACTCAGCAATGGCCGCTGTTCCACCAAAACGACCATAGCCACTGGATTTGACACCGCCAAAGGGCATTTGTGCTTCATCACCAACAGTTGGCCCGTTGATGTGACAAATACCAGATTCGATGCGTGCCGCCACATCCATGGCGCGTTTTATATCTCGGCTGAACACAGCAGCAGAAAGGCCATACTCAGTATCGTTGGCCACGCGAATTGCTTCCTCATCGCCTGAAACGCGGATGATGGGTTTCACTGGACCAAAAGACTCTTCATGGTAAATTCGCATTTTGTCATGAACGCCATCAAGCAACGTTGCCTCAACGATAGAGCCCATGCGCTTGCCGCCTGCTTTAAGTTTTGCGCCTTTGGAAAGCGCATCTGCAATCAGTTCATCCATCTTGATTGCGGCTTCTTCAGTGACAAGCGAGCCCAACACAACTTTGTCTCGTGGATTGCCAGAGACAAGTTTCGAGGCCCGAGCCGCCAACTTTTCCGTAAACTCGTCAGCGATCTTGGCGTCTACGATAATGCGTTCAGTGGACATGCAAATCTGGCCTTGGTTCATATATGAACCAAAAATGGTTGCGTTAACTGCCGCATCAATGTCTGCGTCGTCCAGCACCAACAGCGGTGATTTGCCACCCAGTTCAAGCAGCACCGGCTTTAATTCTTCAGCTGCCAACTTGGCAATAATTTTGCCCACTTTGGATGAACCCGTAAAGTTAATGTGTTTGACGGCTGGATGGGCAATGAGGGCCTTTACAACTTCGCTAGCATCTTTCGGCGCATTGGTGACAACGTTCAAAACACCCTTCGGCAGACCAGCATCAGCAAAGCATTGGCCGATCAATCGATGTGTTGCCGGACACATTTCTGAGACTTTGAACACCACAGTGTTGCCACAGGCAATGGCCATGGCAACAGCGCGCACACCCAGAATGACGGGCGCGTTCCATGGCGCCATGGCAAGGCAAACACCACGCGCTTGGCGCATGCCCATTGCCAGCGAACCGGGCTTATTGGCGGGAATAATATCGCCAGTGATTTGGGTAGTCATTGCAGCAGCTTCCCTGATCATGTTGGCCGCAAGATAAACGTTAAAGCCAGCCCATGGTGCTGTGGAACCTGTTTCCTTTATCATCAAGGCAGTGAAATCAGCGGCCTTTGAATCGAGTATGTCGGCGGCTTTATTCAGGATGGCGCGGCGCGCTGAGGGGCCGGTTTTTGACCAGCCTGAAAAAGCGGCGGCGGCAGAGTCTGCAGCGGCGTTGGCGTCTGCTAAATTTGATGCAGCGGCCCGGGTGGCCACTTCTTTGGTGACCGGGTCATGCCGGTCAAAGGTGGCGTTGTTTTCAGCTGGGCAATTTTCGCCATTGATCAAATTAGTAATTTCCAAAATCGTCCTCCTCAAGAATTAAAGCCAAAAACTTGGGCGTTCGAAAACGCTTCCAAGCTGCAGGTGAATTGGCAAAAGCTGGATGCAACAAACCACCTAACAAATTTGTCCAATGTGTTGAACCAAATCTTCCGCATTGAACGATTTCTTGCCAAAGGCTGCTGCCGTTTCCGCGTGAACCCACACGGCTGATGAGGCCGCTTCGAACGTTGGCATCGCTTGGGCGAGAAGGCCTGTAACCAACCCTGCCAAAACATCACCAGAACCTGCCGTGGCCAAAGAGGGCGGCGCGTTGGTGTTGACAATGGCTCTGCCATCAGGATGGGCGATCACAGTATCTGCCCCCTTCAAGATGATGGTTGCCCCAGATAAAACTGCGGCAGCTTTGGCGCGCTCAATTTTTGAATCAGTGCTTTTGACAAGCTTGCCGAAGAGTCTGGAAAACTCACCCTCATGAGGGGTCATAACAACAGATTGATTCAATCTGGCTTTGATCCATCGGAAAAGCTCGGCGGGATCTTCTGAACAAGATGTCAACGCATCTGCATCCAAAACGACCAAAGCGGCGCTGGCCAGTGCCGCCCTAACATTGTGGCGCGTGTCTTCGCCAATTCCAGCAGCGGGCCCAATGCAAATTACGTTTTTCCGAGTATCCAGCATGAACTCAGTCAGCGCCAGAGCGGTTGTAATTTCTTCAAGCATTATTGCCGTTGTGTGGTTGGCGTGAACTTTCAAGGCATCACCATCACCAATCACCGTGACCAGCCCCGCCCCAATTATCAAAGCTGCTTGGGCTGTTAGCCGGGCCGCACCAGTTCTGAATTGCGTTCCTGAAAACACCACGGCATGACCACGATTGAATTTATGGCCTTGCGGCACAAAAGCCGGAAGCCGCGGTTTAGAATTTTCCCACAGTTGCGGATTAATGTTTTCCAATACACGTTGATCAATGCCGATATCTAAAACAACCGTCTCACCACACAGTTCTTTGCCGGGCAACAAAACATGAGCGGGCTTTTTGCGAAAAAACGTAAGTGTCAAATCTGCTTTGACACAGCCACCGCGCGGTTTGCCTGAAATGCCATCAAGGCCAGATGGCACGTCGACGGCGACAACAGGAACGCCAGCGTTGTTGATTTTCTCGGCCTGTTCAGTGGAAAAATCGCGGTTGAGGCCCGCGCCGAAAAGCGCATCAATAATAAGTTTTGCATCACCGATTTCACCTGAAACTTCTACGGGCCACCCCCACGCGCGAAGCCAGCGTGCAGCCACACGCCCATCTTTGCCGTTGTTGCCTGGCCCACACAGAACCACGGTTTTGCGAGCACCGTATCTGCGCACAATTTCTTCAGCGACTGCCCGACCAGCATTCTCGATCAATTGTTCTTCTGTCACTCCACAAAGGTGATCAACCCGCGACATTTGCTGCGGCGTTAAGATCTCGTTTTTCACTTGAAGGACAGGCACACACGCCACCTCATTTAGAATTGTCATGCAGTTTTCAATGTTTGGATTAGCAGAATTATAACGCAGAATTTGTTTATTGATTTAAAAAGCAGCTTCCACACTAAAATGCCCGTTCGATTGATCTATGGCAATGCGCGAAAAATATGCACGTTCCATGATTGGGTGGAACCAATGTGCAATAGTCGCGTTTTGGTTGCATAACCAATGGAGCACCAACATGGCCTACAAAACAATACTCGTTTGCCTCAATGAGATTTCCAGAGTTCCGCAGCTTATCGAAATGGCGCGTCATTTGGGGGTGAAATTTAACGCGCATGTGTCTGGGCTCTATGTCATTCCGGCCGTTCAAATATATCCGTCTGATGGCTATGCGTTGGGTGCCAATGTCTTTGATGGCACCCGCGTGTTTTTTCAGGATCAGCTGCCAAAGGTAAAAGAAGCTTTTGAGACAGCCATGAAAATGGACAAGCTTTCTTATGAAACCCATGTTGTGGATTCGTCATATCCTTCCATTGCCAATGAAATGATTGATAATTGCCGCAATGTTGATCTTGTAATCATTTCCAACACCAACCGTGACAAAGCAGGCGAAGTGGAAAGTGATTTTGTCGAAACCTTTGTTCTGGCTGCCGGGCGGCCGGTTCTCATCTTGCCATTCAAGGGCGACGTGAAACCGAAGACAGATCAAATCATGATCGGTTGGAACGACAGCCGTGAATCGTCTCGGGCTGTGTTTGATGCATTACCGCTTTTGCAAAAGGCAAAGCTTACGCGACTGGTTACAATTAATGTTCCAGCAGGTGGCAAATTGCCAGCGGGCAGCATGGCCGAAACTTTGGATCGCCATGGCGTGAAAACTGAAATCACGGATGTTGTGTCTGATGGTGCCTCGGTTGCCGAAACGCTGCTGCGTGCCGCCAATGATCACGGTGCCGATATTATTGTGCTGGGCGCATATGGCCACAGCCGATTCACTGAAATGGTATTTGGTGGAGCAACACGAGACATCTTGCGCAAACTCGATCGCCCGATTCTAATGTCTCATTGAAACGAGCACAGCGTTTTTAAAACTTTCGCGGAAATTTTAATTCAGGGCAGTTCACACTGCCCTGAACTTTCAGGTGTTTGATCAAACCCTTGCAATAACGTTTTGCGTTGATAACTTAACTGAACGAAAACGTCCTGAAATTCCTTCTTATTGATCTGCATCAATGCAGCATGTGTGCCGACACTCCATTTCTTAGCAATCAAAACGAGGGGTTGGGCACGAATGAACGGCTATGCATTGCTTGCGAAGTTGGTTTCGCTGGGTGGTATTGTACTCATCAGCATTTTATTGGCGGGCTTTGGTCACGACACGGGCTATGTTGTTCATGCCTGCATGATTGCTGGGATCGCGTTTGGCTTTTTGATCTATTATGCGCGAAGTTATTCGTTCGCTGAAGTTGTGGGTCCTGTTTCTTCTGAAGACACTTATCTCGATAGCGTTATTCAAGCGGGCATTGTTGCCACAGTATTTTGGGGCGTTGCGGGTTTCTTGCTTGGCGTTGTTATTGCCTCACAACTTGCATGGCCTGTTTTGAATTTAGATTTGCAGTGGACATCATTTGGCAGGTTGCGCCCCTTGCATACATCCGCTGTGGTTTTTGCTTTCGGTGGCAATGCGCTTATTGCAACCAGCTTTTACGTTGTGCAACGCACCTGCCGCACACGCTTGGCATTGGGAAATTTGGCGTGGTTTGTATTTTGGGGTTACCAGATTTTCATCGTGTTGGCCGCATCTGGATATGTTTTGGGCATTACCGAATCGCGCGAATACGCAGAGCCAGAATGGTATGTTGATTTGTGGCTTACAATTGTGTGGGTGGCCTATTTCCTTGTGTTCTTCATGACGCTGCTGAAGCGCAAAGAGCCCCATATCTACGTAGCCAATTGGTTTTATCTTGCTTTCATATTTACAATTGCCATGTTGCACATCGTCAACAACCTTGCAGTGCCGGTGTCATTTCTTGGATCAAAAAGTTATTCACTTTTCTCGGGTGTGCAAGATGCATTGATTCAGTGGTGGTATGGCCACAATGCGGTTGGCTTTTTCCTCACCGCTGGTTTTTTGGGCATGATGTATTATTTCGTGCCAAAGCGTGCTGGTCGGCCAGTTTATTCTTACCGCCTTTCCATTGTACATTTTTGGTCGATTATATTTCTCTATATTTGGGCCGGGCCGCATCATCTGCATTACACCGCCCTGCCCGATTGGGCCCAAACTTTGGGCATGGTGTTTTCACTGATGTTGTGGATGCCCTCTTGGGGTGGCATGATCAATGGGTTGATGACACTCTCTGGGGCATGGGACAAGCTGCGCACAGATCCTGTGTTGCGGATGATGGTGATGTCTGTTGCGTTTTACGGCATGGCCACTTTTGAAGGCCCGGTTATGGCCATCAAATCTGTGAACTCTCTCAGCCATTATACAGATTGGACCATTGGGCATGTGCATTCCAGCGCATTGGGTTGGGTTGGCATGATAAGCTTTGCTGCGGTCTATGATCTTGTGCCCAAGCTTTGGCACAAGCCCGGGCTTTACAGCATGCGATTGGTCAGTTGGCATTTTTGGTTGGCAACGCTGGGTATTGTTCTTTACGCCTCATCCATGTGGGTATCAGGCATCATGCAAGGCCTGATGTGGCGCGAATATGATAGCCAAGGTTTTTTGGTTTACTCATTCGTCGAGTCGGTGGCCGCACTGCACCCCTATTATATTATTCGCATGCTGGGGGGGTTGTTGTTCCTGCTTGGCTCTTTGATCATGGTCTACAATGTTCTTCGCACCGTGCTTGAAGAAAAATCCAGCAAGGCAATTGCTGTCTTACCAGCCCTCGTGGCTTAATTGAGGGAAGAACCATGCTCAATCATTCAACCATTGAACGCAACGCCACTCTGCTTTTGGTATTAGGGTTTCTCACTGTCGCGGTTGGCGGCATTGTTGAAATTGTTCCACTGTTCTATTTGCAAAACACGATTGAAAAAGTGGAAGGTATGCGCCCTTACACACCTTTGGAATTGATGGGCCGCAACATTTATGTGCGCGAAGGGTGTTATCTCTGCCACAGCCAAATGATCAGGCCGTTTCGTGATGAAACAGAACGGTATGGCCATTATAGCTTGGCGGCTGAATCGATGTTCGATCACCCCTTCCAGTGGGGATCAAAGCGCACGGGCCCAGATCTTGCGCGCGTTGGAAACAAATATTCCGATGATTGGCACAGGGAACACCTGACAAACCCACGCTCGGTCGTGCCTGAATCCATCATGCCGGGATATTCGTTCTTGGCGCAAACTGAAGTTGATACAAAATATATCGATGAACATTTGCTTGCCAATCAACGTGTGGGTGTTCCGTACACAGATGATATGATTGCAAACGCCAAGAATGACCTGATTGCACAGGCCACAGACAGTGGCGCTGGTGCTGAAGCGTTGCTCAAGCGCTATCCAAAAGTTCAAATCCGTGACTTTGACGGCCAGCCCGACAAGTTGACGGAAATGGATGCACTGGTGGCCTATTTGCAAATGTTGGGAACACTGGTGGATTTTTCAACATTCAAAGCTGAAACGGAATCACGGTGATTACACATGACAACATATGAAACATTGCGCCAATTTGCAGATAGCTGGGTGCTTCTCAGTTTTACCTTGTTCTTTATCACCATGCTTGGGTTTGTGTTCCGTAAGGGCACAGCCCGCCAATATGAACACGTGTCTCTTATCCCCCTTCAAGATGATGAAAGGGTTTGAGCACTATGACCAAACGTGATTTAGATGATGTAACGGGCACAGAAACCACTGGCCATGAGTGGGACGGGATCAAAGAACTTGATACACCC
Organism: Aestuariivirga sp.; assembly: GCA_043766895.1. GTDB lineage: Bacteria > Pseudomonadota > Alphaproteobacteria > Rhizobiales > Aestuariivirgaceae > Aestuariivirga. Next base: position 38,975 of record JAYUHQ010000370.1, on the reverse strand, counting down.
ATGCCGCGCTGGTGGCTTTGGACATATGCTGCATCAGTTATATTTTCGATTGGCTATGTTATCGCTTACCCCGCTTGGCCGATGATCCATGGCGCAACGCCTGGCTTGCTTGGCTATTCCAGTCGGGCGGAATTGAAGCAGGAGATTGCCAATGCCAAGTTGGCCCAATCTGCGCAGCTGGACAAAATTAAAACCTTGTCGTTGGAAGACATTCGTAAAGATCCTAAACTTTTGCAGTTTGCTGTTGCTGGCGGAAAGGCGGCCTTCAGCCTGAACTGCATTCAATGTCATGGCTCTGGTGCCGCAGGTGGCAAGGGCTATCCGAACTTGAATGATGATGATTGGCTTTGGGGCGGCACGTTGGAAAATATCCACACAACCTTGCAACATGGCATTCGTTACACGGCAGATGGCGATACTCGCCAGTCTCTCATGCCATCCTTTGGGGCTGATAAAATATTAAAACCAGAGCAGATTGATGATGTTGCAGAATATGTTCTTAAAATTTCCGGCAAGGCAAATAATGATGTTGCCGCACTTCGTGGCGCTGTAATTTTTAAAGACAATTGTGCGGCCTGCCATGGCGACAAAGGCGAGGGCAAACATGAGTTTGGTGCACCACGCCTGACGGATGCAATTACACTTTATGTAACCGACAAGGCCAGCATTGTGGCGCAAATAAAAAAGCCGCGCCAAGGCGTTATGCCTGCGTGGAGCGCAAGGTTGGATGAGGCCACAATTAAACAACTTGCTATTTATGTTCACGAACTGGGTGGCGGAGAAATGCCTGCTCAATAACATGATTGAAATTATCAACACCATTGAGACCATTGATGCCGTCGCGCATAACAGCGCCGTGCGGCGTTCGCTCTATGCTGCCCGGGTTAAAATTCATCCCAAACGCGCGCAAGGCACCTTTCGCAATTTGAAATGGATTGTAATGTTGGTCACGCTGGGCATTTATTATGTAACACCTTGGCTTCGTTGGAACCGCGGAGCTTATGCGCCCGATCAAGCGGTGCTGATTGATCTTGCCCACCGGCGCTTTTATTTATTCTTCATCGAAATATGGCCGCAGGAATTCTATTATGTTGCCGGTCTGTTGATCATGTCTGGCATTGGCTTGTTTCTTGTCACCTCGACGATAGGCCGGGCGTGGTGTGGATATGCTTGCCCACAGACAGTGTGGACTGATCTATTCTTGGTCGTAGAACGCTTTGTTGAGGGAGACCGCAACGCGCGCATCAAGCTTGACGCTGCTGGCTGGAACTTTGACAAAATTTGGAAACGGTTTATCAAAAACTTTCTGTGGTTGCTGATTGCCGTTGCCACAGGCGGTGCTTGGATATTCTACTTTGCTGACGCACCCACACTTGCGCTGCAATTTATTACTTTTCATGCTCCAATTGCCGCCTATGCGACCGTTGCCTTGCTTACCGCAACCACTTTTGTTTTTGGTGGCTATCTGCGGGAACAAGTGTGCACTTACATGTGCCCATGGCCACGTATACAAGCGGCGATGTTGGACGAAGACTCGCTGGTGGTAACCTATAATGATTGGCGCGGAGAGCCGCGTTCACGGCACCAGAAAAAAATTGAAGCGGCGGGCGACAAAGTTGGCGACTGTGTGGATTGCAATGCTTGCGTTGCTGTTTGCCCGGCTGGAATTGATATTCGCGATGGCCAGCAACTCGAATGCATTACCTGTGCGCTTTGCATTGATGCATGCGACAATGTTATGGACAAAATTGGTGCGCCACACGGGCTGATTTCTTATTCAACATTGAAAACCTATGATGCGCAGAAGGCCGGAAAGCCTGCCGTGATGGGTTGGCGGTCTTTCATCAGACCGCGCACCCTGATTTATGGATTTGTTTTTTTGCTGGTGGGATTTCTGATGCTGTATTCGTTGGTGCAGCGCAGCCGCCTTGACGTTTCGGTTCAAAGTGACCGCAATCCGCAATATGTTAAACTATCTGATGGCAGCATTCGCAATGGTTACACCATCGAGATTTTGAACATGGAGCAACATCCGCGCAGTTTTATATTGACGTTTGATGGCTTGCCTTCTGCGGCCATGACGATGGCAGGTGTTGATGGTGAGCCGCAGCACAGTTTTAATGTCGATGTTGAAGCCGATAAGTTGCGAGCATTCAAAATTTTTGTTTCAGTTCCGCCTCCAGCGGTTACAGCCGAGCAAACGCCATTCACTTTCCAAGTTATTGAAAATGTCAGCAGCGGCAAACCAGAAACACGCAATTATACCGCCACATTCAGATCTCCTCACAAGGACACCGCACCATGATACGCACATTTACGGGCTGGCATATGGCTTCGATTACGGTTTCATTTTTTGCAGTGATCATCGCGGTCAACATCACTTTGGCATACTATGCAAAATCAAGTTGGACGGGCTTGGTTGTTGAGAACGGCTATGTGGCCAGCCAAAGCTTTAATCACGATGCCGATGTTGCAAGGCAACAACAGGCTGTGGGTTGGCAAATAAAACTTAGCCTCGTTCAAACTTCTGCCAGCGTTGAGATTTTTGACCGAACGCACAATCCCTTGCCGGGCCTAACGGTGAAGATGGTGTTGCAACGCCCAACCAACGACACCGATGATAAGTCTCTCACACTGCTTGAAACGGCACCGGGCATCTATGCCAGTGCCACTCCGCTTGGCACCGGAGTGTGGAACGTTGATGTGACTGCGGTTGGGCCAGACCATAAGCCAGTGCGCTTTGTGCAACGCGCGTTCGTCAATTAGGGCGTAAACACCATGACCTGTTGTGCAATCGGAAATGTGATGGATGCCGGAATGCTTTTTCAGGGCGATTTGCAACAATGGGTGATTGCACAAAAAACTGGCGGCTTTGAAATTGACTTGATTATCCCTGGTCTTGGCAGCGCCGAAAGCATTGCAATTATTGAAAGCAAATTAGAAGGACTGCCAAACATTTTATCGGCCCGAGTCAATCTCACGGGCAAAAGACTTGTGGTGAGGTGGAGCGATGCTGATTTCAATCCCAATGCAATCACCACGGCATTGAGCGAACTTGGCTTTACGTCTCGGCCGTTTGATCCCAGCAATTCTGGTTTTAAAACCGATGATGCGCAAAGCCGAATGCTGTTGCGGGCAGTAGCAGTTTCAGGCTTTGCTGCCGCTAATATTATGTTGCTGTCTGTTTCAGTGTGGTCTGGCGCCGAGGGAACAACCCGTGATCTTTTCCATTGGATTTCTGCAGCCATTGCTTTGCCAACAGTTGCTTATGCTGGCCGACCATTTTTTAGAAGTGCCGCAAGGGCGTTGTCATCCGGCCAGTTTAATATGGATGTGCCCATCTCATTGGCGGTGTGTCTTGCTGCCATGATGAGCCTTTATGAAACCAGCACCCATGGCAAAGTTGCCTATTTTGATGCATCTGTCACCCTGCTCTTCTTTTTGCTTACAGGCCGTTATCTGGATCATTTGATGCGGGCCAAAGCGCGATCTGCTGTGTCGCAACTTTTGTCTTTGGCTTCTTCAAGCGCCATGATTTTGGAGGACGATGGAACCCCGCGGCTGGTTGCCACAACTGCACTTCAACCAGCCATGACGATGATTGTTGCCGCAGGCGAACGCTTTGCCGCAGATGGTTTGGTTTCTTCAGGAATGAGCGAGATTGATCGATCATTGGTTACAGGTGAAAGCAATCCGGAAGCAGTGGCCTGCGGCACAATGGTTCATGCAGGCATGTTAAATTTAACTGGGCCATTGGTTGTTAGGGTGACTGCTGCTGGGCAAGATACATTTTTAGCAGAAATAACCCGCATGATGGCATCTGCTGAGCAAGGCCGCTCACGCTTTGTGCAAATTGCTGATCGGTTGGCGCGGGTCTATGCGCCGGGTGTTCATTTTCTCGCGGGGTTTACACTGGTAAGTTGGTTGTTGTGGACAGGTGGTGATTGGCACACATCATTGATGACGGCCATTGCGGTTCTCATCATCACATGTCCTTGTGCTTTAGGTTTGGCCGTGCCTGCGGTTCAAACCGTGGCCAGTGGAATTTTGTTTCGCAATGGCGTGATGATCAAAGATGGTGCTGCGCTTGAAAAACTAAGTGCAATAGACACAGTAATTTTTGATAAAACGGGAACCTTGTCGCGGGGCGATTTGCGCTTAGTCAAGGCTTCCCACCATTCCACCGCAACACTTGCCTTGGCGGCGGGCCTTGCCCAAGCCAGCCGCCACCCACTTTCCAGGGCTTTGTGCCAAGCGGCCCAACAGCTGGGAATAAAACCGCTTACGATTGAGAATATTGAGGAAATTCCGGGTTGCGGATTGCTGGCGCATCAACACGGTGAAACAATTAAATTGGGTTCGCGGGCGTGGTGCGGCGTTGCCGATGACAAGAGCCAAGGATTGCCAGAATTTGCGCTGATACAAGGTGGGAGGCCTGCGACGATCTTCACCTTTGAAGATGAACTGCGCAGCGATGCTGCATCTGTCATCGCAGAATTGCAGGCTTCAGGCATACAAATTGAAATTCTTTCAGGTGATCGACAGGCCGCTGTATTGCGCACGGCCCAAAGGTTGGGCGTGGAACATTGGCGGGCCGAGGTTACGCCACAGGAAAAATTAGCCCATTTGACCGCCCTCAGAGATGCTGGTCGAAAAGTTCTCATGGTCGGCGACGGCTTGAATGATGGCCCGGCTCTTGCTGCGGGGTTCACATCGATGGCGCCAGCCAGTGCCAGCGATGTTGGACGCATGGCCGCAGATACGATCTTCATGGGTGACAGTTTGATGCCCATTCTGGTGGCCCATAAAGTTGCAAAAGCAACGCAACAAATATCCTTGCAAAATTTTGTGCTTGCCGTTGGCTATAATATTTTGGCGGTTCCTTTGGCAATGCTTGGATTTGCTTCACCGCTTGTAGCGGCGATTGCGATGTCAACCTCGTCGATCATCGTCATCGCAAATTCATTGCGCTTGGCATTTAAATTCAGAAAGAAGGTTGCTCATGCGTCTAACCCAGAGGTTGGGCTTATCCATTTCGAGCGGAAAGCCGCATGAACATTCTGCTGTTTCTCATTCCCGCAGCCTTGGCATTAGGAGCGCTTGGTCTTACAGCGTTCTTGTGGAGCATTCGCAGTGGGCAATATGACGATCTTGATGGAGCGGCCAGCCGCATTCTGAACGACGACGACCGCCCCAAAAAGTCTAAACTATAACGTGAGCTATAGGGCGACTATTTTTCAGAATTCGTTCGCAAACCCAGAACAGTATAAAGTGGGCAAAAGCTTACGAAGGCTGTGAGAATTGGCAGAATTCCAATCCATCCCAAATAGCTATAGGGGCTGGCCTTTGCCACAATGGCAAGGCCTATCAGTGCCAAACCAATAACCACACGCATTACACGATCTATGGTTCCAACATTGGGGTTCATCTTATGCCTCCTTGCGATTGCGTTATGCCCAAGACTGAACCTGCCGGATCACAAAAGCATTGATCCTGATCAATGTTGCTGAATGCTGGCGATTTGCTAAACCATCGGCAAACACCGATCAGCACGACAGGATTTTGCGCCAATGCCGAATGAAGACCAAATTCTCCAGACGGTTTATGATACTTCGCCAGATGCCATCATCGTCATCGATAGAAAGGCGCATATTCAGTCATTCAACAAAACCGCAGAAAAAATGTTCGGCTTTTCTGCTTCCGAAGTTCTGGGCCACAATATCAAAATTCTCATGCCACCCTATTTTGCCGCGCATCACGATGGCTATATGGAACGTTATCTGGAAACTGGTGAGCGAAGAATTATCGGCATCGGTCGCATCGTTACCGGCCAACGCAAAGATGGTTCGACCTTTCCAATCGAACTTTCAATTGGCGAAGCGAAAACCAGCGATCGCCAACTGTTTACAGGCTTTATCCGCGACCTTACTGATAAGCAAAGAGTTGAACAGCGTGTTCACGAATTGCAGGAAGAATTGATCCACGCCGCTCGCTTGGCCAGCCTTGGAGAAATCACATCCATGGTTGCCCATGAGGTTAACCAGCCGCTTTCGGCCTCTGGAACCTATCTGGAAGTGGCGCGCGAACTTTTAAATTCGAATGATGAAGCCACCCGCGCAAAAGGCCTAAAAGCCATTGACCAAGCCGACGCACAAATCAAAAGAGTGGGCGACACGGTGCGCCGTATCCGCGAATTTGCCCGCAAAAAAACACCAGAGTTGGCGCTGGAAGATATTAATCGGGTGATTGAGGAAGCCAATGCCATTGCATCTGTGGGTTCGAAAGCGCGGAGCATTCGAACAACCTTCGATCTTTCACCGTTGCGTCCGGAAGGCATGATAGACCGCATTCAAATTCAGCAAGTGGTGATGAATTTGGTGCGCAACGCCATTGATGCAATGACGGGCCATGTTCGGCGAGAACTGATTTTGCAATCACGTGTAACTGAAGATCACACTATTGAAATTAGCGTGATTGATTCAGGCCCAGGTGTTTCACCAGAAACTGCCAAGAAACTTTTCACGCCTTTCGTGACGACAAAAAAAGATGGCACGGGCTTGGGCCTTGCCATTTGCCGCACCATTGTTGAGGCACATGGAGGAAAGTTATGGCACGAGAACACCGAGCATGGTGGAGCAACATTCAGATTTACATTGCCAATGAAGGCCCCCAACAATGGCTGAATTCATTCACGTGATTGATGATGACGAAGGTGTGCGCCTTGGCCTTTGCGCTTTGCTTGAAGCGAAAGGATATCTGACAACGCCTTTTGCTTCCTGCGAGCAGTTTTTGGAAAGCTATTCCCCAGAAACAACTTTATGCATCGTGGCTGATCTGCGCATGCCAGGAATGGGTGGGCTTGATTTGCAAACCCATTTGCTTGGGCATGGCGTGGACTTGCCCTTCATCGTCATTACAGGCCATGGCGATGTTTCAAGCGCCGTGCGGGCACTGAAATCTGGAGCTGTTGATTTTATTGAAAAACCGATCGAGGGAAGATTGTTTCTGGGCGCCATTGAAAGAGCCGTCGTTACACGCCGCGCGGCGATGACGATTTCACGTGAAGCACTTTCAACGCGCGAAAAACTTGCAAGCCTTACGCCGCGCGAGCGCGATGTGTTGCTGCATCTCATTGATGGGCACCCCAATAAAATCATCGCGTTTCAATTGGGAATAAGTGCGCGCACCGTCGAAAATCATCGTGCACGGCTGATGGAGAAAATGAAGGTGGACAGCGTTGCAGAATTGGTGCGCATGGCATTGACCACCGAGCTTTCCCTGAAGCCACTGTCATAGGTATTTTTCCGGACTAGATTTCATAGTTTGAAAGAAAGATATTCGCCTGCCATTGTGACAAGGCATTCAAATGACAACGCTTGTCAAAAAGCCCGCCATCTCTATCGTTGACGATGACGAGGCGGTGCGCGATTCTCTCGACGCTTATCTCACGCTGAAGGGCATGGATGTGAAAACGTTTTGCTCTGCTTGCGATATATTAGAGCATGGGGCCTCTCATTCCGACATCCTAATCATTGATGTGAACATGCCGGACACTGATGGCTTTCACCTTCTCAAAATACTGCAAGACAATGGTGAAATGGCACCAGTTATTTTTATTACTGGATTGGGTGATGTGAAGTTGCGCGCGCGCGCTGCACATTGTGGTGTCTCTGCTTTGTTGGATAAGCCGATTGATCTTCAACTGTTGCTTGAAACGCTGGATCGATTGCTGGATTCGATGCCCCCGCGCCATTGAGTAGAACTACTCAAAGTATTTTCCCCGACTATGCCAACAGAGGATTTGAGAGCTTTATTGCATTGTACGCTCACCAAGAATTGTAAGCGACTTGAGGATTATATCATGATCCAAATGTTGAAATGCGCATCGACAACGGCAATTGAACACCAAACTTCCACTTCGGTTCTTCGACACTTGATGAACTGCGCAGATGGCACAATGCTGAGCAACCAAGACTTAAATCACATTGAAAGTTTCCATTGGTCAATCCGCAACTTTGATAAAGGTGGCAATATTTCTGCGCAAAGTGAGCCTCGCACTTGCGTGTCAGTTCTTCTATCCGGTTGGGCATTTCGGTTTCAAACTTTAGCAGATGGCAAACGGCAAATTTTAGATTTCATATTTGCTGGTGCCCTGTTGGGATTTGGCAATGGAAATACGCATCCCTATGGTGTTGAGGCCATTACCAAATGCACCGTGGCTTCGCTTCAGACTATACAATTTCGGCGCATGCTGAGCGGCTGTGCCAGCTTGGCGTTGCATGTTGCTGAGCGGGTTGTTGACAGTGAAATGCGTGCACATGAGCACCTCACCAGCCTTGGTCGGCGCTCAGCGCGCGAACGCATTGCTGCTTTAATCGTTGAATTGATGGTGCGCACACCTATTCGTTTTGTTCCTGAGACTGGCGGGAAATTAGAACTTCCCATCACGCAAATCATGATCGGGGATGCCTTGGGCCTTTCCAATGAACATGTTTGTCGAACATTGGCAAAGCTGGTGGACGCTGGATTGATCGAACTTAGTCGAAATGCGCTGTATGTTTTGAACCCTAAGGCAGTGGCCGATGAAGCAGGGAAAAGTTTCTCTGAACTTACAGTCAACACCGCTTTGGAATATCGGGCGGCTTAAAGCCAGTCTGTACCATCAATACAATTGCCTGCAATTCGGGCATTGGCAGATGCTTTGCCTGCTAATTAGTCAACAGCAACTAGCTTACAACACCCAAGCAGAACTTAATTTTACTGTATATTATTGTTTTAAATACATTTTTCCAACAGTAACGCGCCTTATCTTAAGCTGGCATATTCCTTGCTCACCTTCAAAATAAGCTTTGCCGAAGTAGGCCAAGTGAAATTGATTTTCGATTGCAGGGGTGTGATGGTCGCTGGCTCAAATGTTGAACTTGTTGCATTGACGAAGCGCTACGGCACAACGTTGGCGGTTGATACTATTAATCTGAAAATTTCTGCGGGCAGCTATTGTTGCTTGCTTGGTCCATCGGGTTGCGGGAAAACCACTACCCTAAGAATGATTGCTGGGCATGAAGCCGCTTCAGCAGGCGACATTCTGCTCGGCGCGCTGAATGTAACAGACCTTCCGCCAGCGTCTCGCGGAACAGCGATGATGTTTCAATCATACGCGCTTTTTCCGCATTTAACGGTGCTTGACAATGTTGGCTTTGCCTTAAAAATGCGTGGCATAGGCAAGGCCGTGCGTGATGAAAAGGCCCTTGGGCTATTGGCCCTGGTTGACATGGCCAAATATGCTGATCGGCTGCCTGCACAATTGTCTGGCGGCCAGCAACAGCGCGTGGCTTTGGCACGCGCGCTGATCACTGAACCACAAGTGTTGTTGCTGGATGAGCCGCTTTCAGCACTTGATCCGTTCTTGCGCATCCGCATGCGCGCCGAACTGAAACGTTTGCAGCGTGAATTGGGTATTACATTTATCCACGTGACACATGGGCAAGATGAGGCCATGGCGCTGGCCGATATGATTGTGCTGATGCATGACGGAAAAATTGCTCAGGCAGGCACACCACGCGAGGTGTTCAACAAACCAGCAAGTGAGTTTGTGGCAAAGTTTATTGGTGGCCACAACATCGTCGATCGTGCGGGCAAAAAATTTGCGGTGCGCAGCGATTTGATGAATTTGCAAACCAAAAAACCCGGCGCAAAAGCCGATGCCATTGCGGGCACCATTTCAGAAATTGAATATCAGGGCATGGCATTTCACATCACGCTGCACAGCAAGGCTGGCGATGATTTGATGGTGCAACTGCCTGAAAACACATTCGATGCAACACCACTAAAAGTGGGGGCCGAAGTCTACGCAACATGGGAGCCATCGTTAGCCCACGCGCTTGGCTGACATGGCATTAACAACAGCGCTCTTAAAAATACTCGGGAGACGAAGAAGATGATAAAGAAAACAGTAAGTCGCCGCAATCTTTTGAAGACCGGTGCTGGCCTTGCTCTTGGTTCGGGCATGATTACGGGCTTTCCAGCAGTGCATGCTGGCGAAGAAAAGGTGTTGCGCTATTTGGGCACTGCCGTGAACCAAGCCGATGAGATTTCAAAGAAGCTTTTTGAAGATACCGGGATCAAGATTGAATATATTTCAGCAACAACCGATGACGTGACCAAGCGCGTGATCACGCAACCCAATTCCTTTGATATTTTAGACACCGAATATTTTAGTTTGAAAAAACTCGTTCCATCTGGAAACATTCTGGGACTCGACGCCAAGAAAATTAAAGAATTTGACAACATCACACCCATTTTCACCAAGGGGGAATTGCCTTCTGGCAAAAAGATTGGCGATCAAGGCACGGCACCAAAGAAGGTAATGTTCTTGGAAGCTGCTGACTCAACAACTTTTGCAAAAGAACCCACACAATGGGTGACGTTAATTCCGACAGTTTACAACGCCGACACTTTGGGCATTCGCCCAGATTTGATCAAACGCCCCATCACATCATGGGCTGAATTGTTAAACCCTGAATTCAAGGGCAAGGCATCCATTCTCAATATCCCTTCAATTGGTATTATGGATGCCGCCATGGTGGTTGAGGCCATTGGCAAATATAAATATCCAGACAAAGGCAATATGACAAAAGAAGAAATCGACATGACCATGGCTGTCATGACAGAAGCCAAGAAGGCGGGGCAATTCCGCGCCTTCTGGAAAGATTTCAACGAGTCTGTCAATTTAATGTCATCAGGCGAAACCGTCATTCAATCGATGTGGTCACCCGCTGTCACTAAAGTGCGTTCGATGGGCATTGCTTGCACATTCCAACCACTCAAAGAGGGCTATCGCTCGTGGGCATCAGGTTTCTGTGTTTCAAAAGCCACGGCTGGGCCAAAACTTGATCTGGCCTATGAATTTGTGAACTGGTTCTTATCTGGCTTTGCTGGGGCTTATCTCAATCGCCAAGGCTATTATTCAGCCGTGTTGCCCACCGCCAAAGCTGCCATGGAACCCTATGAATGGGCCTATTGGATGGATGGCAAACCCGCCGAAAAAGACATCAAGGCGCCAGATGGCACGTTGCTGGAAAAGGCTGGCGCCGTGCGCGATGGCGGTTCTTATGACGACCGGATGGGCAATGTTGCGTGTTGGAACGCCGTGATGGACGAGAATGATTATATGGTGCGCAAATGGAATGAGTTCATCGCGGCCTAATAGCGTTCACTTTTTTCTGAATATACCGTCATTCCTGTGAAAGCGGGAATCCAGCTTGAAAGACTCTCTCCGGTCTAAAAAGCTGGGCCCCTGCCCCCGCAGGGGTGACGGCTTTTCTGGACCATTGCTTTGAAAACTTCTCAATCTCAAAATCTTTTCTCATGGCTACAAGCTGGCCCGATGATGCTGATCTTCGCGATCTTTTTCATCTTGCCTTTGTGCTTTGTCGTGATGGTGAGTTTTTGGGATTACAATGAATATGAAATGATCCCCAGTTTTACCACGCGGGGATATTATGAAAGTTTTGAAGGGTGCCTGACCAAGTTGCCCGAACTTTGCACGATGTTGGCCACTTACGTAAAAACAGTAAAACTCTGTTTGATTGTATGGCTGTTCACCTTTCTGATCGGATTTACAGTGGCTTATTTTCTGGCCTTTCATGTTCGGTCAAAAACCTGGCAGATTGCCCTTTCACTGTTATGCACAATTCCGTTTTGGACATCGAACGTCATTCGCATGATTGCATGGATTCCGCTGCTTGGTCGCAACGGTCTGGTGAACAAGGCTTTGCTGGATTTAGGAATAACCCAACAGCCGGTGGAGTGGTTGCTTTATTCTGAATTTTCGATTTGTTTGGCGCTGGTGCATTTGTTCACATTTTTTATGATTGTGCCGATTTTTAATTCGATGATGCGCATTGATCGAAGACTATTGGAAGCGGCCTATGATGCGGGTGCCACTGATTGGCAAACGCTGTGGAATATCATCATTCCGCTGTGCAAGCCTGGCATTGTGATTGGTTCAATTTTTGTGATTACCATCGTGATGGGTGATTTTATCACAATTGGTGTGATGGGTGGTCAACAAGTGGCGGCGGCTGGCAAGATTATTGAAACGCGATTGAATGCTTTGCAATTTCCTGCTGCGGCCGCCAATGCCGTTATGCTTCTGGGCATTACATTTCTGATCATCACCATGCTTAATCGTCTGGTCGACATTCGGAAGGAGTTATAATGCGCGAAGGTCGCCCCAGAAGTTTTTATTTGCTGGCTCTATTTTTTGCGGCCTATGTATTGTTTCTCTATGGCCCGATGTTTGCTATTTTTGTGCTGTCCTTTCAAGGGCCACAAGGCGGCTTAACATTTCCAATGAACGGGCTATCGCTGCACTGGTTTGCCAAACTTTTCGCTGGCAATGGCATTGTCGACATCGGCGCTGCGTTTCGCAGATCAATGGCACTGGGCTTGGTGGTGATGTTGATTACGGTTACATTATCAGTTTCAGCCGGCATGGCGTTTCGCAAAAAATTTAAAGGCTCGTCGATTTTGTTTTATGCAGCAATTGCCAGTTTGATTGTGCCATCCATCGTAACCTCGCTGGGCATTGCACTTGAATTTCGCATTATCGATGATGTTTTCAAGCGCTACATTTTCAAAGATTGGCAAACCGGCATGGGTTTGTTCACATCTGGGCTTGGTGCACATCTGACGTGGACGCTGCCATTCGGGCTTCTCATCATGTTTGCCATTTTCAATCGCTTTGATGGGCGCTTGGAAGAAGCCGCGCGTGATTTAGGTGCAACGCCTTGGCAAAGTTTTCGCTTCGTCGTGTTGCCGATTATTTTGCCTTCTGTGATCGGAATCGGCTTATTTGGTTTCACACTCTCTTGGGATGAGCTTGCGCGATCCAGCCAAGCCATCGGATCAGTGAATACATTGCCGCTTGAATTGCAAGGTTTAACCACAACCGTAACCAACCCAGATATTTATGCATTGGGCACATTAACAACTGGCGTATCATTCGTTGTTATCGGGTTTTGTCTTGGCATCATTCTTTTGCTGCAACGGCGGCAAGCAAAGTTTGGCAGTGACGCTGGCAAGGGCGTTTGACATGCTGATTCACGTGGTCAATCCCAACACAACCCAATCTTTTACAAGCAAGATTGAGATTGCCGCACAGGCCGCGGCCAGCTTAAACACCAAGATTATCGCAACCCAACCAGACATGGGCCCCGTTTCAATCGAAGGCTATTACGATGCAGTTTTCGCCATGCCTGGCATGGTTATGAAAATCGTTGAGGCTGAACAGAAAAACATTGCGGGCCATATCATTGCCTGTTTTGATGATACGGGCCTTGATGCAGCGCGCATGGCGGCCCGTGCACCCGTTGTTGGCATTGGTGAAGCGGCTTTTCACGCGGCCAGTTTAATTGCCCATAAGTTTACGGTAGTTACAACTCTCGGGCGGTCTATCCCGGTCATTGAGCATAACCTCATGCGCTATGGCTTGGCATCACGCTGTGCCAAAGTTCGGGCGGCAGAAGTTCCGGTGCTGGCGTTGGAGGATGCGGGATCGCCTGCGCGGGCGCGCATTTCGCAAGAAATTGCAGCGGCAAAATTGCATGATGGTTGTGAGGCGATTGTGTTGGGCTGTGCTGGAATGGCAGACTTGGCCCAAAGCCTTTCTGCCGAACATGGCCTGCCTGTGATTGACGGCGTTTCTGTTGCTGTTGGTCTAATTGAAATGTTAGCGCGCAGCAAGCTTCGCACGTCAAAGCTTGGCGGCTATGCGCAACCTTTGGTGAAAAAATATACAGGCCTGTTCGCGCCGTTTGCGCCGCACAATAATTGATCACCCACTGCCGCAGCGCCTAACAATCAATCACGATGGGCCTGCCTAAAAACTCATCAAACCTAATTATATCTAACATTTACAATCGGTTAACTTCTGTTAACGAATTGGCATGTCGGTTGCAACGCCTTTGCAGTGCACAAATTGCATGAGGGAAAAAAGCAACATGACAAACAGACGGGGATTTTTAAAATCGACAGTGGCCTTTGCCGCACTTGCGGGCGCGGCGCTGGTTCCACAATTCGCATTTGCCGAAGGCGAAACCATCAAGGTTGGCATTCTGCATTCACTTTCAGGCACCATGGCGATCAGCGAAACAACGCTGAAAGATGTGATGCTAATGCTGATCGAACAACAAAATGCCAAGGGCGGTTTGCTGGGCAAAAAGCTTGAAGGCGTTGTGGTTGATCCGGCTTCGAACTGGCCACTGTTTGCTGAAAAAGCGCGCGGGCTAATTTCAGGTGATAAATGCGCCGCGGTGTTCGGCTGCTGGACATCTGTTTCACGCAAATCTGTTTTGCCAGTGTTTGAAGAATTGAACAGCCTGCTGTTCTATCCTGTTCAATATGAAGGCGAGGAAAGTTCTAAGAACGTATTCTACACCGGGGCTGCGCCAAACCAACAGGCCATTCCGGCTGTCGATTATCTGATGAACCAAGGTGTGAAGCGCTGGGTTCTTGCTGGCACAGATTATGTTTATCCACGCACCACCAACAAAATTTTGGAAGCCTATCTCACGCTGAAGGGCGTGGCCAAAGAAGACATCATGATCAACTACACCCCATTTGGTCATTCTGATTGGCAGTCGATTGTGTCGGATGTCAAGAAGTTTGGTTCAGCTGGTAAAAAGACGGCTGTTGTTTCAACCATCAACGGCGATGCCAACGTGCCTTTCTATAAGGAGCTGGGCAACCAAGGTGTAAAGGCAACAGACATTCCAGTTGTAGCTTTCTCTGTGGGTGAAGAAGAACTTGCTGGTTTAGATACCAAACCACTGGTTGGCCATTTGGCTGCTTGGAACTATTTCATGTCAATCGACACGCCGTCCAATGCTGCGTTCATCAAGGATTGGCATGCCTTCACCAAGAAGGACAAGCGCACCACCAACGATCCGATGGAAGCCCATTACATTGGTTTTAACATGTGGGTTGCTGCTGTAACCAAGGCTGGCACAACAGATTCAGACGCGGTGCAAGATGCCATCATTGGCGTTTCAGTGCCGAACCTGACTGGCGGTTATGCTGCCATGTTGCCAAATCATCATATCACCAAGCCTGTGTTCATCGGCGAAATTCAAGCTGATGGCCAGATTGATGTGGTGTGGCAAACCACAGGCCTGGTGGCCGGAGATGAATGGTCAGACTTCCTGCCGGGTTCAAAAGACCTGATCTCGGATTGGCGCAAACCACTCCATTGCGGAAACTTCAATGTGGTCACGGCCAAGTGCGGTGGCGCTACTTAATTTCTAAAGCCTGAAAGGCCCGACTGGGTTCCTCCCCCAGTCGGGTTTTCATAAGGAGGATTGGAATATTATGGGCGTTATCAGATCAATCCTATTTGCTGTTTTCATGCTGCTCAGGCTGTCAGTTGCTGGCGCACAAGATGTCAGCGGCCTTGTCGATAAATTGGCGCAAGGCAGTTTCACTGATCGTGGCGCGGCAATTTCAGCCTTGGTCTCATCAGGCAGCCCTTCGGTTGTGCCTATTCTTCAGGCGCTTTCTGATGGCACGCTTTATGCGCGCAAATCAGACCACAAAGTTTTCATCACTGCCGAAGCAGGCGATAAATTAAAACTTCTTGATCCGGTTTCTGGCGCAGATGCGGGCCAAGCTGATAAGAGCGCCCTTGAAAAAATCAAAGTGAACAATGCACTGCGGGAAACAATCACCAATGCCATGAGCGGGCTTACGCTGTTCAGCAAAGACCCAAAAGTGCGTAAAGATGCCGCCTTGGCCGTTTTAAAGTCAGGCGACACGACCTCTCTTCCCGCACTTGAAAAAGCTATTCCTGCCGAAACAGATCCTACAATTGCAGATATCATGAGGATTGCAGCAGCTGCAGCAACGTTGAAAAGTGATAGGCCTGAAACTGATAAACTTACAGCCATCGCAACGCTCGCAAAACACACCGACCGCGACACGGCATCGTTACTCGCCTCTTATGCTGCAACCGCCAGCGGCCAAACCAAAGACGCAGCAAATGCGGCGGCCCAATCAATTGAAACATCACTCAGCACATGGACAGTTGTTCAGAACATCTGGTTCGGACTGTCTCTAGCTTCAGTTTTACTTTTGGCTGCAATCGGTTTGGCCATTACGTTTGGCGTGATGGGGGTCATCAACATGGCCCATGGCGAAATGGTTATGTTGGGCGCTTACACAACATATGTGGTGGAACAATTTTTCCAGTCATATTTTCCGGCCGCTGCTGATTACGCCGTGATCGTTGCAATTCCTTCTGCCTTCATCGTCTCTGGCCTTATGGGCATTGCAATCGAACGCAGCGTCATTCGCTTTCTCTATGGCCGGCCCCTCGAAACTTTGCTTGCCACTTGGGGCGTATCACTGATCTTGCAGCAAGCGGTGCGCAGCATTTTCGGGCCCACCAACAAATCTGTGACCACGCCTTCGTGGATGAGTGGCTCAGTCGACTTTTCAAACGGGCTTTCATTCACCCTCAACCGGGTTGCAATTTTGGTTTTCGCCCTCGTCGTTTTTGCGGGCCTCATGCTGCTTATCAAAAAGTCTTCCATTGGCTTGCAGATGCGTGCTGTTACCCAAAATCGCCCAATGGCCAATGCCATGGGCATTCGTTCCTCTCGCATTGACGCGCTGACCTTTGGCTTGGGTTCAGGAATAGCGGGGTTAGCGGGTGTTGCACTTTCACAAATTGACAACGTCAGCCCCAATCTGGGCCAAAGCTATATCATCGACTCTTTCCTCGTCGTCGTCTTTGGTGGCGTTGGCAACCTGTGGGGCACTTTGGCTGGCGCAGTAACACTGGGCGTTGCCAATAAATTTCTTGAGCCGTTCGCTGGTGCTGTGTTGGCCAAAATTTTCATCCTGGTTGCGGTTATTCTCTTCATCCAGAAAAAGCCGCGCGGTCTCTTCGCCCTCAAAGGCCGCTGGGTGGACGCATGATTTCCAAAACTCTTATGCCACTTTTGGGCCGTGCAGGAATTGTGTTCTTGGCCATTCTCACAATTGTTGGCTTGGCCGTGCCATTGCTCAATCTGTTCACCAGCACAGCCTCAGTTCTTCATGTTCCTGATTACGTCGTCACTTTGGGTGGCAAATATCTGTGTTACGCTTTGCTGGCCCTGAGCGTTGATCTTGTTTGGGGCTTTTGCGGAATTTTAAGTTTGGGCCATGGCGCTTTCTTCGCATTGGGTGGCTATGCCATGGGCATGTATATGATGCGCCAAATTGGTGCGCGTGGTGTTTATGGCAACGCCGATCTGCCAGACTTTATGGTGTTTCTGAATTGGAAATCTCTGCCGTGGTATTGGCATGGCTTTGAATATTTCCCATTTGCACTTTTGGTGATCGTGCTGGCACCAGGAATCCTTGCCTTGGGCTTTGGCTGGCTTGCCTTCCGAAGCCGTGTGACAGGTGTTTATCTTTCGATCATTACGCAAGCCATGACTTACGCATTGCTGCTGGCATTCTTCCACAACGATATGGGATTTGGCGGCAATAATGGGTTGACTGACTTTAAAGACATTCTTGGCTTCTCGGTTCAAGCTGCCAGCACCCGCGCTGTTCTGTTCACGCTTTCGGCTTTGGCGCTGGGCACATGTTTTGTGATCGCGCGGCAAATCGTGAATTCCAAATTCGGCAAGATCATCATCGGCATTCGCGATGCTGAATCCCGCACGCGGTTTTTGGGCTATCGCGTCGAGAATTATAAACTCTTCATTTTCGTCGTCTCGGCGATCATGGCTGGTGTTGCCGGTGCGCTTTATGTGCCGCAAGTGGGAATTATCAACCCATCAGAATTTGCGCCTAGCAATTCCATTGAAGCGGTGATCTGGACGGCCTTTGGAGGGCGCGGAACGTTGTGGGGCGCGGCGCTGGGCGCCATCGTCATTAACGCCGCGAAAAGCTATCTCACAGGCGCTCTGCCCAATGCGTGGCTGTTCGTTTTGGGCGCATTGGCCATCGTTGTCACCATTTCTATGCCCAAGGGCTTGGCTGGTTTGTTTGCGGGGTGGACGCGTGTATCCAAATCTGCTCCTGCATTTAAAGAGGTGATCGAATGACAACAGAAACCTTGCTTTATCTCGAAGGCGTTTCTGTTTCATTTGACGGGTTCAAAGCGTTGAACAACCTGAACCTTGATGTTGGCGCGCGCGAAATGCGCGCCATAATCGGCCCAAATGGTGCAGGCAAAACCACGATGATGGATGTGATCACCGGCAAGACCAAACCAGACGAAGGCCGCGTGTCGTTTGGCGATTATGCATTGACGAGCATGGACGAAACCGCAATCGCCAACATCGGTATTGGGCGCAAATTCCAAAAACCAACGGTGTTTGAAAGTCATAGCGTGTGGGACAATTTGGAACTGGCGATGAAGGCCAACAGGTCGGCCATCACCTCGCTGCGTTGGAAACTATCTGAAGCCCAGCGAGAACGGATTCATATCACTCTCAGTCGCATCAACCTTAACCACGCAGCCCACAACCTTGCAGGCACATTAAGCCACGGCCAGAAGCAGTGGTTGGAAATTGGCATGTTGCTGATGCAGGAGCCTGAATTGTTGCTGGTGGACGAGCCCGTGGCCGGAATGACCGATGCTGAGACTGAGAAAACTGCAGCACTGTTGCGCGATATTGCCAAAACCAGCGCTGTGGTTGTGGTGGAGCATGATATGGATTTTATCCGCGCACTTGATGTCCGTGTAACGGTTTTGCATGAAGGCACTGTTCTTGCAGAAGGCAGCCTTGATTCAGTTCAAAACAACCAACGTGTCATTGACGTTTATTTGGGGCGATGAGCATGCTTGCTGTTGAATCGATCGATGTATTTTATGGTGCAAGCCGCGCCCTTTCTGACGTTTCACTTTCTGCTGAACTGGGCAAAGTGACATGCATTTTAGGTCGAAATGGCGTTGGCAAAACCAGCCTTATTCGAGCCATTTCCGGGCTTCAACCCATTGCATCGGGGGCTATTATATTTGATGGGCATGATATCGCCAAACTGAGCACAGCCCAGCGCGCGCGCTTAGGTATCGGTCTTGTGCCGCAAGGGCGCGAAATATTTGCAACCCTGACCGTGGAAGAAAATTTAAAAACGGGCTATGCCTGTTTGACCCGTGGTGAACGCAACATTCCTGAAGAGATTTTTGAGCTCTTTCCAGTTCTCAAAAGTATGCTTTCGCGCCGCGGTGGCGATCTTTCTGGCGGCCAACAGCAACAATTGGCAATTGCGCGGGCACTTGTTACAAGGCCGCGGCTGTTGTTGTTGGACGAACCCACCGAAGGCATACAGCCATCGATCATCAAAGATATTGAACGGGTTATAGACGTGTTGCGCAGCCGGGGCAGCATGGCGATTATTTTGGTGGAACAATATTTTGAATTTGCACGAAGACTGGCGGATAATTTCGTCATTCTCAATCGTGGGAAAATCTCGATGGCGGCGAACCGCGATGCGCTTTACGGCGCAGATGTTCAAAAACACCTGACGGTGTAGTAAAAGCAACCCACAATCATCACAGCGATTTTCGAGCGACAACTGGCGCGCGTCATTGAAAGTGGAAAACTGGTCGAAGTCTCAATCGGCGGTGGCATTCTTGTGGCCCAATCAGCGAGTGAAAAAGCCGATGTTCGGCACAATTTATTGCAGCGCATTAATTTGTCATACAAATAAATGTTGACGGGCAACAAAATCTCCCTCTAGACTGAATGCATCACACACATGAAAACAAAGGTGTGAAACAACGACTAACGGGAGGAAGTTACAATGATGATTACACGTCGCACTGCATTGTTTTCTACGCTGGCGCTTGCCAGTGTGGCTACGACTGGCGCTTGGGCAGATGGATTGCCGAAGCTTGCTGTGAAGAAGACTTACAAGGTTGGTTTTGCCCAAACCGAAAGCAACAACCCTTGGCGTTTGGCCCAAACAGCCAGCATGAAAGCAGAAGCTGAAAAGCTTGGTTGGCAGTTGGTTTACACGGATGCTGCTGGTTCTGCAGCCAAGCAAGTGGCTGACGTTAACAGCATGATTGCGCAAGGCGTTGATGCAATTTTCTTGTCACCACGTGAAGAAAAGCCACTGATTCCAGCTGTTATGGCTGCCAAGAAGGCTGGCATTCCGCTGTTTTTAATCGATCGCGGTGTTGATGCAACTCTGGCAAAAGCTGGCGTAGACTATGTTACATTCATCGGTTCAGACTTCCTGCTGGAAGGCAAAACAACTGCCGAATGGTTGGTAAAAGCCACAGGCGGCAAAGGCACGATTATTGAACTTGAAGGTTCAACCGGTTCGTCGCCTGCCAATGATCGCAAAAAAGGCTTTGATGATGTGATTGCTCAAAATCCGGGCATGAAGATTGTTGCATCGCAAACGGGTGACTTTAACCGTGACAAGGGCCGCCAAGTGGCTGAAGCCTTGTTGCAAGCCCATCCTGAAGCCAACATTCTGTTTGCCCACAATGATGAAATGGCCATTGGCGCAATTTCAGCCATTGAAGCCGCAGGCAAGGTTCCTGGCAAAGACATTTTGATCGTTTCTATTGATGGCGAAAAAGATGGTTTGCAAGCCGTGATTGATGGCAAAATGGGTGTTACTGTTGAATGCAATCCGAAGTTTGGACCTGCTGCTTATGCTGCGGCAATGTCCTATGCCAAGGGTGACACAATTCCAGCAAAGATGGTCAACACTGATCGTGTGTTTGACAAGACCAACGCTGCCGCAAGCATTGCAGATTCATATTGATCTGATGCTTGAAGCGTAAAACGCTTCTCCCTGGGCTCGGTTTCCGATGGAAAGAAACTGGGCCCTAAATTTATCATTGTCACCCGTCCGAACGTTTCTTCACACTTGACATGTGAAGCCGTTGGGATGAGCGTATTGACCGGGGCAAGGAAGATTTTAAACATGGAATCGGCAAACATTCCCGATCGTGGCAATTTGCTTTCGATGCAAAACATCAGCAAAGCTTTTGCTGGCATTCCTGCCTTAACGGCAGCCTCGCTTGAAGTTGGCCACGCGGAAGTTCATGCGCTGATCGGCCAAAACGGTGCGGGAAAATCAACACTTATCAAGATTTTAACAGGCTATGTCAGCCGCGATTCCGGCGATGTGCGTTTTGATGGCGCAAGCTTTGAAGCCCGCTCGCCGCAAGATGCGCAGGCAAAAGGCATCAGCACAATCTATCAAGAAATAAACTTAGTTCCCTATCGATCAATCACTGAAAATATTTGCTTGGGGCGTGAAAGCAGGCGTTATGGGCTGCTCGACTGGAAAGCCATGCACGAAGAAGCCCGCTTGCTTATGGCCCGCTTCAAAATTGATATTGATGTGCGTAGGCCTTTGCTGAACTTCAACACAGCAACGCAGCAAATGGTGGCAATTGCGCGCGCTATCGGCTTTAAAGCCAAATTGGTTATTATGGATGAGCCCACCTCGTCGCTGGATGAGCGCGAAGTGGCTGTGCTGTTTGACGTTATCAGACAGTTGAAACAATCTGGCATTTCAGTGATTTTTGTAAGCCACAAACTTGATGAACTTTACCAGGTGTGTGACCGTGTTACCATTATGCGCGATGGGCGCACCGTTAAAACTTCTGACATGAAATCCATCAGCAAGATTGAACTTGTGGCCAGTATGCTTGGCCGCGATATTTCGCAGGTTTCAAAACACGCCACTGCCTTTGGTGACCGCAAAGGCCAAGTTGGCGATATTCTCTTAGAGGCTAAGGGGCTTAAAGCTGGCCACAAAGTTCAAGACGTTTCATTGAACGTTAAGCGCGGCGAAATTGTTGGGCTTGCCGGCCTTCTGGGCGCTGGGCGCACCGAAACCGCACGGTTGATTTTTGGCGCTGATCGGCTTCACAAAGGTTCGTTGACGTTTAACAATCAACCCTTTGCACCATCAGAACCCATTGATGCCATTTCGCAGGGCGTTGGCTTTTCGTCAGAAGATCGCAAATTAGAGGGCATCATTCCAGATATGTCCGTGGCGGAAAATATGACGCTGGCATTAATGCCGCAATTGACCAAAATGGGCATTGTTGATGAAGAACAGCAACGCCTTCTGGTTGAAAAATTCATTGTGCGGCTGGGCGTGAAATGCAGTGGGCCCGGCCAACGCATCAGAGAACTTTCGGGCGGAAACCAACAGAAAGTTTTACTTGCACGCTGGCTGGCGATGAACCCAAAACTTCTGGTTTTGGATGAACCCACGCGCGGCATTGATGTGGGTGCCAAGGCTGAAATTCAAACCATCGTCAAAGAACTTGCTGATCAAGGGCTTGCGGTGTTGATGATTTCTTCTGAATTAGAAGAAGTGATCGAAGGTTCAGACCGAGTTTTCGTATTGCGAGACGGGCATAATGTGGCCGAGTTTGTCGGCAAACAAATCAGCGAATCCGCCGTAATGGCCGCCATGGCCCATGGTTCCACAGAAGAAAAAAGAATTTAAGCCATGAGTGACGCAACGACTCCTAAAATACCTGATGCCAGCCAGTTCAACATAAGTGCATTTATAACCAAGCACGCCACGCTTGTGGCGCTTTTTGCGCTTATCGCCTTCAACATGGCATTCACCAATCATTTTTTGTCGATACAAACCCTCAACGTGAACCTGACGCAAGTTGCCACCATTGTTATCGTGGGTGTTGGCATGACATTGGTGATTGCCACAGGCGGCATTGATCTTTCAGTAGGTTCGATGATGGCGATTTCAGGGGCCATTGCGCCGCTGATTTTTTTGGGCACTGCGGTCAAAATCAGTGAAATTCATCTTGCGGTCGCTGTTGGCATGATTGTGGCGGTGCTTGCTGCTGGGGCTTTTGGCTGGTTCAACGGGTGGCTGATCACCCGCTTCCGCATCCAGCCCATCATTGCCACTTTGGTTTTATTCATCGCCGGGCGCGGCATTGCCCAAGTTTCGACGAATGGAAATCTGCAACCGTTTAAATTGGCTCAGTTCCAATGGATTGGGCTTGGCCGGTGGTTCGGCGTTCCGGTGCAAGTTGTTATAATGGTGGCACTGGTTGCCATTGCCGCATGGGTTTTGCGCCGTTCGCTTTTCGGGCGACAAATTTTGGCCATCGGCGGCAATGAAAATGCTGCCAGGCTGGCCGGAATTCCCGTGGCCCGGGTTAAACGCTGGGTCTACTGTATCAGCGGCTTGTGTTCAGGCATTGCCGGCTTGGTTGTTATTGCCATCAATTCATCAAGCGATGCCAATCTGGTTGGCCTTGGCATGGAGCTTGATGCCATTGCTGCAGTGGCCGTGGGTGGCACTTTACTCAGCGGTGGCCGCGCTACTGTCACGGGCACGCTGATTGGCGCGTTGATCATTCAACTCGTGCGTTACACACTGCTGGCGAATGGCGTGAATGACGATGTGGCAAAATTGGTAAAGGCAGCACTGATTGTTCTTGCGGTTTGGCTGCAACGGCATGGAAGGTCATAGCCATGAAAAAAACATCTCTCTTAGCCCTTATCTCAAGCCAAGGCGTGGTGATTGCGCTGGCGTTGCTTATCCTTTTTGGTTGGCTGCGTTATGATAATTTTCTGGGCCTGTTCAACATAACATCTGTGTTGCGCTATAATTCAATGTTTGCGCTGGTGGCCTTGGGCATGTGCTTTGTCATCATGACAGGCGGCATTGATCTTTCAGTTGGTTCTACTGCGGCTTTGGGCAGCGTGGTTTCTGCCCTGCTCAGCCCCTATGGCATGTTGGTCGGGGCGCTTGGCGGCATTGCTGCGGGCCTTTGCATTGGCATTTTAAATGGCGTGGTGATTGTGCGCCTGAAAATTTTACCCTTCATCGCCACTTTGGCCACCATGTTGGCGGCCAATGGTTCAGCACTTTTGTTGGCACAAGATCAAACCGTTTCGGTTTCCTATGACGGCACCTTTATCAACCTTGGGCAAGGCGACTTTTATAATATCCCGATCCCAGCGCTCATTGCGGTTGTGGCTTATCTGATTGGCTCTCTGGTTTTAAATTTCACCAGCACCGGGCGCACAGTTCTTGCCATTGGCGGCAATGAAGACGCAAGCCGCCTGATGGGGCTTCCCGTTAACCGAGTGAAATTTTTGGTTTATGTTTTAAGCGGCGGCTTGTCAGGTTTGGCGGGGGTTATCTTGGCTTCGCAATTTGGCGCGGGCCAACCCATTGAAGGTGTGGGTTGGGAACTTTTCGCTATCGCTTCGGTGGTTGTTGGCGGCACATTGTTAACGGGTGGTGTTGGTTCGGTTGGGGCAACGCTTGCAGGCGTTATGCTTCTTGGCCTGATTTTCAACGTTCTAAACTTTGAAAACGGCTTGGGTTGGATTTCGCTTTCGGCCTATTGGCAATCGGTTATTCGCGGGCTGTTTCTTTTGGCCGTGGTTATCCTTCAATCGCGGTTGACCACAAAGGAAAGTGCCGCCTAATCTTTGAACATTGATTGGTTTTGCCATCGGTGCGCAAGCTATTCTGTTGCTCCCATCACCAAGCCTTCAATGTCGTGTTTTTGGGTAACGGGGATAAGCTTTTCAACAACGCGGCACACCAAGTGTGATTTAACTTGCGCTGGCAGCGCATCAAAATAATCTTGTGTCACCATCAAATCATGCAGTTTGTCGTGCCCTGCACCGGGCGCATCAGCACCCAACACCAACACGGGCCGCGCGATGGGCGATGGATGAGCCGTGCCACGATGAACAGTGAGCGCTGAACGACATGAAATGTCACCCATTTGGGGATATTTCTTAACGCCCCTTTCCGCAAAGCGCGGCCATTCGGTTTTTTCGGGAAACATTTCGTGTTTCCATGTGCGTCCGTCTTCCCATTGCGTGCCCGGCGCAATTTCAAATGGCCCCATATCTTGCGTAACATCCACACCCGTCAGATTGAAGGCCAGCGATGTGATTTTTTTATCGACGTAAGTGTCGGTTGGCGATGGAAAATCGCGGTGCCACGGTTGAAACATGGCACCTTGGAAAGGCACATCAAAACCAATTTCAACAATTTTATAGTCTGGCCCCAAAACACTTTTGCACATGCCGCTAACCCATGGATGGCTTACCAGATCAACAAAGCCGCGCATATCTTGTGGGTGAATTTCTACATACCAGCGCCGAGGCCCCCGCCCCACTGCACCACCTGGGCGTTGAATAGCACTCCAAAACGCTGTCATCATATCTTCACGCATGGCTTCAACCCAGTCGCGGCCAAATGCGCCCTTCAAGCCGGTGATGCCATCACGCTGCAGAGTTGTTATATGTTCAGCAAAATCCATATCGGTTATTCCCTTTTGCGAAAATTGCATCTTCACGCTGAAAAAATGATTTCTCCACTGCCATTTTACGTATCGCAGATTTATGTGGCAACACTACAAGCCAAGGCGGCGCTATCAAGCTTTATTCGTCGGCCCAATGCAATAGAACGCTTTCAAACCCGCCCGACAGATCTGGCAGCACCGCAGCTGCACCGACAAAATTATCGTTCAATGTATAAACACTGGGCGTTATGAGTGCACGTAGGTCAGCGGCCTTGGCGGCAGCCAGCCCTATCACAGAATCTTCAATTACCATTGCTTCGTTTGGCCTGACGGAAAGTTCCGCCAGACATTGCAAAAAAACTTCTGGATCAGGTTTTTTGCGCAAAACATCTTCGCCGCAAATAATGGCATTAAAGGCAGTGTGTTCGGCCTCAGAAAAACATGATCGCAGCAATGCCGTAAGATTCGATCGGCTTGTGGTGGTGGCAATGCCAAGTTTAATGCCACGCCGGTGTGCTTTGCGTATGGTCTTTTTGATACCGGGCCGCAGCACAAGCCCGCCATCGCAAACGGCTTTTGCATAATAGTCATTTTTGAGGCTGTGCATCTTCTGGACCAATGCCGCATCTGGCGATTGATACCCAATCTCAGACGCATAACGCGCAATACGCTCCTTGCCGCCCGTGGTGGTCAGAAGCTTGCCGTAAGTTTCTACATCCCAATGCCAGTTCAAATTGAAATAGGCAAAGACCTTATTGAATGAGGCGCGGTGCAGTTCTTCTGTTTCTGCCAGTGTTCCATCAACATCAAAGATTAGCGCCTTAAGCAAGAGACGGCTTATCCAACGCACCAGCTTGTGAAAAAACGCGGCTGGCGCGCACGTCTGGCTCTTCCACAGTCGACAACATTTCAGGTGTCACCACGCCATCCCCCGTTTCCAGCAGGCGGTTGGCGTGGCGCAGCCTCGTACGATCAAGCGCATTGCGAATAGACCTTGCGTTGGCAAAGTGGGGTTGCACACGCCGTGCCTTAATATAGTCGCCCATGGCGTCGCGTGCTTTTGGTGAAAAGCGATAGCTTTGTTGATCGAGCATAATTTCAGCAATGTGGAGAAGTACTGCATCAGTATAATCTGGAAAGTCGATATGGTGGGCGATGCGCGAGCGAAAGCCCGGATTGCTTTCATAAAACTTCGCCATACGATCAGCATAACCCGCCAATATCACCACAAGGTCATCGCGTTGATTTTCCATCACTTGCAAAAGAATTTCGATGGCTTCTTGGCCATAGTCGCGTTCATTGTCGGGCTTATAAAGATAATAGGCTTCATCGATAAACAACACGCCGCCCATGGCTTTTTTGAGCAATTCTTTAGTTTTGGGTGCTGTGTGGCCAATATATTGGCCCACCAGATCATCACGAGTAACCGACACAAGCTGGCCTTTTCTGACGTAATTTAATTTATGCAACAGGCCCGCCATGCGATTGGCCACAGTGGTTTTGCCCGTGCCCGGATTGCCCGTAAAACTCATATGCAATGTTGGTGTTTCATGGGCCAAGCCTAAATCTTTGCGCACGCGTTCAACCATCAACAGCGCAGCCGTTTCACGGATGCGCTGTTTAACAGGGGCAAGGCCAATTAATTCACGATCAAGTGTGTCTAAAATTTCCGCCACACCAGAGGATTGAAACGCCTCGCGCAGATTGAATGTGGCGGCCATGGCTCAATACCTCGTCACATGGGTGTAGTGGATGTTGCGACCGCCTGTTTCTAAACGCGTCATTTCAATTGTGGGTTCCACTTTTGGCCGCGTGGCGATGAAGGACATGCGCACGGTTTCCCAGCCGCGAGTTGAATCAAATGCATTGATGCGAATATAGTGATCGGGGTGGGCTTTGCGGCAATCTCTGATTTCCATCATCACGCCAGCTGCATCTTTTAAATCGAACATTGGGTTGCCCCACATGTCCCAATAGGTATTGCGGGGGTGTGGATCGCGCGTATATTCCACGCCAATTGCCCAATTTTTACCGAGGCAATATTCGATTTGCGCCGCGATTTGTTCGTCGCTCAAATCTGGCAAAAATGAAAAACATCCTTGAGTGATACGCATTTTTATTTTCCCTTATCCCATAACCGATTCAAGTGGAACGAAGTCTGATGTGTCGGTTGATTGATAGTTGAATGAAATATTGCCCCACGTATCCAGCGCTGCTTCAACGGGTTTGCACCACTTTGCAGCGGCCCGCAAAATTTCAGGCCCTTCGTTGATGATGTCCCTGCCCTCGTTCCTCGCCAGAACCATGGCTTCAAGTGCTACACGATTGGCCTGTGCGCCGGCTTGAATGCCCATGGGGTGGCCAATGGTGCCGCCACCGAATTGCAACACCACATCATCACCAAACAGATGCAAAAGTTGGTGCATTTGTCCGGCATGAATGCCGCCCGACGCAACTGGCATTACTTTTAATGTATCGCTCCAATCTTGCTCAAAATAGATGCCGCGCTGCAGATCAACTTCATTTTTGATTTCACGACATACGTTATAATAGCCCTGCACTGTCATCGGGTCGCCTTCCAGTTTGCCAACGGCTGTGCCTGCAT
Organism: Aestuariivirga sp.; assembly: GCA_043766895.1. Taxonomy (GTDB): domain Bacteria; phylum Pseudomonadota; class Alphaproteobacteria; order Rhizobiales; family Aestuariivirgaceae; genus Aestuariivirga. The sequence continues at coordinate 11,085 of JAYUHQ010000370.1, read as the reverse complement.
GAACATGGTCCACGCCAGCAAGGCGCAACCATTTGGCAATGACGCGGAACGAAATGCCGTGATTTTTTTGGCGCGTGTAAGTACCATGGCCCGCGCGATGCATGTGCAAGATCATATCATTTTGGCGGCACCATTCAGAGATTGATTGAATAGCCGTCCACCCGATAATCAAATCCACCATCACAATCACCGAGCCCAATTCTTTGGCAAAGGTTGCGCGGCGATACATTTCTTCCATCGTGCCCGCAGTAATGTTCAAATAGTGGCCCTTAATTTCGCCGGTTTCGGCGCAAGCCTTGTTGACGGCTTCCATGCAATACAAGAAACGGTCGCGCCAATGCATAAAGGGTTGTGAGTTGATGTTCTCATCATCCTTCATAAAATCAAGCCCACCTTTCAAGCCCTCGTAAACGACACGGCCATAGTTTTTACCTGAAAGGCCAAGTTTTGGTTTTGTGGTGGCGCCCAACAACGGCCTGCCAAACTTATCAAGCCTTTCACGTTCCACCACCAAGCCCGTTGGTGGGCCTTTGAACGTTTTCACATAGGCCACAGGCAGGCGCATATCTTCCAACCGCGCGGCTTTGAGCGGCTTGAAAGAAAACACATTGCCGATGATTGAAGCCGTTAAATTGGCAATTGAACCTGGCTCAAACAAAATAAGATCATAAGCCACATAACAGAAAAATTCACCAGGGCGACCGGGAACAGGGTCAACGCGGTAAGCTTTGCCGCGATATTGGTCTGCTGCGGTTAAACGATCAGTCCAAACCACAGTCCACGTTGCAGTAGAACTTTCGCCCGCAACGGCGGCGGCGGCTTCAACCGGATCAACACCATCTTGCGGCGTGATACGAAATAACGCAATGAGATCAGTGTCTTTGGGTACATAATCACCAACCCAATATCCCATCTGAGCATATTTCAACACGCCTGCTTTGTAACGTTCCTTGCCGCGCAATTCTGTGTGTGATTTTTCAGTCATATTTTCGCTCCTTGAAATCAGATTGATTTTTTTCGCGCGTCATAAAGGCGCAAAATGAGGGGGGTGAGAATAAGTTGCATTGCGATATCCATCTTGCCGCCGGGAACAACGATAGAGTTGGCGCGCGACATGAAGCTGCCGTTGATCATGGAAATGAGATAAGGAAAATCAATGCCGCGCGGATTGCGAAAACGGATCACCACCATCGACTCTTCCAGTGTGGGTATCCAGCGCGTGATGAATGGGTTTGACGTATCAACCAGCGGCACGCGTTGAAAATTAATGTCAGTCTCTGTAAATTGCGGGCAGATGTGACGAATATAATCGGGCATGCGCCGCAAAATTGTATCCATGACAGCTTCGGTGGAATAGCCCCGTTGAGATTTGTCGCGGTGGATTTTTTGTGTCCACTCCAAATTAATAACGGGAACCACACCAATTTTGAGATCAGAATATTTGGGCAAATTCACATCGCCAACCACATAAGCGCCATGAAGGCCTTCGTAGAGAAGCACATCAGAATCAATAGGCAAGTCGTGCCATTGCGTAAAGGTTCCAGGCGGCATGCCATGTTGTTCAGATTCTTTTTGATCATGAACATAATAGCGCCGTTTGCCCGTTCCATTTTTGCCATAGGAAATAAACAAATCTTGTAATTCGGTCAGCAAATTGGCTTCAGGGCTGAAGTGGCTCATGTGATTATTGCCCAGCGCCGTTGCTTCAGCGATGGCAACTTTCATTGCTTGTCGATCATAGCGGTGAAATGAATCACCTTCGATAAATTCAGCCTTGATATGCTCGCGCCGAAAAATTTGATCGAACACATGTTTAACAGTTGTGGTTCCTGCGCCAGAAGAGCCGGTTACTGAAATGATCGGATGTTTAATAGACATTATGCCCCGCTCCTGAAAAGGCCGCGCTTGGAAAACAGCGGCGAATATTGCCGTTCGCTTGAAATTTTAGCCTCGGCAAAAAGTTGCATTTGCGCCATTGAACCAAAACACAAAGGGCAGCGCCCGTGCAAAGATGTTGGCACCAAATCCAGAATGTCTGTTGCCCCATCATTGGCAACGCCGCCGGCCTTTTCAACCAAGTAAGCAATGGGCGCGCATTCATAAATATAACGCAGGCGACCGCGCTCATAGCCCTTGCGCTGATCGGCGGGATAAAAGAAAATTCCACCGCGGGCGAAAATCCGGTGCGTCTCACCCGCCAGGGCGGCAAGCCAGCGCATGTTATAATCCACCGCCAATGGGCCCTCTTTGCCATCAAGGCATTGATCGACAAATTGCCGTTCACGTTCAGACCAGAAGCGATAATTTGACATATTGATGGCAAATTCAAAGGCCGATTTTGGAATGGCCCCCTCACGCACAAAGCACCAGTTGTGCCTTGCGACATCAAGGGCAAACACCAAAGGTGTGCCACCCAGCGAAACCACCAACTCAGTTCGCGCACCATAAATAAAATATCCGGCTGCAATCAGATTGCGGCCTGTGCGCAGAAAATTTTGCGAAATTTCACCGTCAACAGCTGGATAGATTCCGAAGATGGTTCCGATCGTAGAATTCACACCAATGTTGGAAGATCCGTCGAGTGGATCAATGGCAAGCGCCAAACTTCCATCGGCTGAAAGTTCAACCGGCAAATCTTCTTCTTCCGAAAGCAAACAGGCGATGGGGGCTTTTTGAGCAGCGGCGAGAAATGCGTTATGGGCAAAAACATCCAGATATTTTTGCACCTCACCTTGAACATTGATTGCACCCTCTTCAGAAAATCTGGCGTTCGAGGCACCATCGGCCACGGCTGCGGCAACAGACGCCGCGGCAACTGCCAGATGCTCAATCGTTGATGCAACGGCCAAAGCCTGTGCCCCGCCCTTTTGAAAATTCGCAAGAATATCTTTGAGTGTGTGCATTCCCATAATTAGCGTTTCCGATATTTTTTTATTATTTTCTGATGTGACATTCCGTCAGATTCGTGATTAAGTAAAATTGAAAGAATTGTTGATCCGATTGAGTTTTACTAAATGCGAAATTTAACCCTGAAACACCTCCGCGCCGTTGCCCGCATTGCCGAACTGGGCACAGTTATGGTTGCTGCTGAAAAGCTCAACCTGTCTTCTTCGGCTATTTCCATTACGTTGAAACAGGTTGAAGAAGGCTTGGGAATTAAACTTTTTGAACGTACTGAACATGGCTTCAAAACCACCCAAGCGGGACAAGAAGTGGTGCTGGCCGAAGCGCAAATCAGCGCAATTTTGGGAGAGTTGACGGAGGTGACCGAAGCCATGCGCGGCGGTGTTAAAGGCCGTGTCACCTTGGGTGTGGTCAGCACTGCCAAATATTTTGCGCCGTTTATGTTGCGGGCTTTTGAAAAGCTTCACCCGGGCGTTGATATCAATCTTAAAGTGGGCAACCGCGAGGAAATATTGGCCAGACTTTCTGATTTTACATTGGATATGGCGCTGATCGGCAGACCGCCACAAGATATTGATGTGCAACAAGAAGAAATTGGCAGCCACCCGCATGTGGTGATCGCGGCACCCGACCACCCCTTGGCGCGCAAACGGCATGTGGCGGCCAGCAGCCTTTCCGACGAGGTTTTTTTGGTGCGCGAACATGGCTCTGGCACGCGCATGTTGGCCGAACGCATCTTGTCTGAAATTGGCGCTGTGCCCAAGCCCGGAATGGAAATCAGTTCCAATGAAACCATCAAACAAGCGGTGATGGCTGGGCTTGGAATTTCGATGCTGTCGTATCACACGGTTGCCCATGAAATTGAAGAAGGCCGCCTTGCGCTGTTGCACGTTGAAGGCACGCCCGTGATCAGAAAGTGGCATATTGTCAGGCACCAGAAAAAATATCTCCTGCCATCTGCTGTTTCTCTTTGGGCATTTGTTTGCGAGAGATGCGAAAGTTTTTTGCCCAAAATGAAAATCAAAAAAAACTAGACGCGAAGCAATTGTTTTTCAGCGGCCGCCACTGCAACCGCAATGCCAATGTCCACCGCGTCTTCGATTGCACCGTGTCGTTCAACCTCTGAACTGGTTAAGCCGTCCAGCGATAAGATCTGACCTTTGAAATATACTTTGCTGCCCTCCACCCGCGCATGGCCAGCAATTGGGGTTCGGCAAGAGCCTTCTAACTTTGCCAAAAAGGCGCGCTCACAATCAATAGCAATGCCGGTTGTATGGTGATGAATAGCCTGAACCAAATCTTGTGCGCGGCTGTTGCCCTGTTTAATTTCAATGCCGATGGCACCTTGGGCCACGGCGGGCAGCATGTCATTCATATCCATAATTGTGCTGATGTGCTGAGACATGCCAAGACGATTGAGGCCAGCCACAGCTAGAAATGTCGCCGCCGCCACGCCATCTGCCAATTTGCGCATGCGGGTTTGAACGTTTCCGCGAAATTGTACCGATTTTAAATCACCCCGAATGCGCAATGCCTGTGCGTTTCGCCGCACTGATGAAGAGCCAAGCACTGCTCCTTGGGGCAAATCCATCAGCGTTTGATAATTGACACTGACGAAAGCATCGCGCGGATCTTCACGTTCCAATATTGCGCCAATGGCCAAACCATCTGGCAACAAAGCGGGCATATCTTTCATCGAATGAACTGCCAGATCAATTGACCCGTTATGCAGCGCTTCTTCCAGCTCTTGCGTAAATAGACCTTTGCCGCCGATTTCAGCCAATGGCTGATTGAGAATACGATCGCCCGTTGTGCTGATAACCACAATCTCAAACTGGTTTTCATCAAGCCCATGGGCCAGCATCAAGCGGGTGCGGGTTTCATGGGCTTGGGCCAAGGCCAAGGGCGAACCACGCGTGCCAATGCGAATAACAGATGTGCCTAACATCATTTAAGCAACAGCACGGCTCAACGCACAATGGCTCCATAAATCAGAAAGTGCTTTGGTCAGTTTCGCAATGTCTTCATCGGTGTGGAATGGTGAAGGGGTAATGCGCAAACGTTCAGTGCCTTTGGGCACGGTTGGGTAATTGATCGGTTGAATGTAAATGCCATAACGATCCATCAGAATATCGCTGATCATTTTGCATTTGGCGGCATTGCCCACCATCACGGGAACAATATGGCTGTCGTTGTCCATCAACGGAATGCCAATGGCTTTTAGGGCTTTGCGCACTTTGGCCACGGCGCGGCGTTGGCGTTGGCGCTCAAAGTCGCTTTCCTTCAAATGGCGCACTGCGGTTCGTGCACCCGCAGCAATTGCGGGCGGAAGTGCTGTTGTGAAAATAAAGCCAGAAGCAAAGCTTCGCACATAATCACAAAGTTCGCGCGAGGCAGCGATGTAGCCGCCCACAACACCAAAGGCTTTGCCCAAGGTTGCTTCAATCACCGTTAAACGGTGCATTTGGCCTTCGCGTTCAGCAATGCCACCACCGCGTGGGCCATACATGCCCACAGCGTGAACCTCGTCAAGATAGGTCATGGCACCATATTTTTCGGCCAAGTCACAAATGCCCTTGATGTTGCCAATGTCGCCATCCATCGAATAGACCGATTCAAACGCAATCAGTTTAGGGCGGTGCAACGGCAGTTCTTTCAGGTGGCGTTCTAAATCGACCAAATCATTGTGTTTGAAAATGCGGCGTTCCGCACGGCTGTGGCGAATGCCTTCAATCATTGAGGCATGGTTGCCCGCATCCGACAAAACCACACAGTTGGGAATGCCGCCAGCAAGGGCGCTGAGTGCGGCCCAATTTGAGACATAGCCAGAGGTGAACAGCAGGGCTGCTTCCTTGCCATGCAAATCTGCCAGTTCTTCTTCCAGCAAAACATGTTCATGGCTGTTGCCCGAAATATTGCGTGTGCCGCCAGCACCCGCACCATAGGCATGCAACGCGGCGCAGGTTGCTTCTATAACCTTGGGGTGTTGGCCCATGCCCAAATAGTCGTTAGCACACCAGATCGTAACATCTTCGGCCACACCATCTTTATAGCGGCGCGCGGCCGGAAAATGACCGGCTTTGCGTTCAAGCTCAGCAAAAACACGATAGCGGCCCTCTTCGCGCAATTGGTCAAGTTCTGCATTGAAAAAATTCTGATGGTCAAACATAGGCGTGGTCATGACAGGGCTCCAACTGCGGTGTGATGATGGTGTTTTTGATTATCGTTTGTTTTAGTTTCATGCGTGCCGTTTTCGTCTGCACGCGGTTTTTTGGAAAGCGACCATGTCCATAATTTTTCGGTGGGCAATGGCAACATCAGCAAGATGTGTTCTAAGAGGCCGATCGCGCTCAACGTTGCGGCCATCGAAATTTCAAATGTTTGCGGCAATGAGGCAAGATAGATCGTCAGCCCCACCAAAACCGCACAAGAGAACGGAAACAACGGATTCATAGTGCGGCGGCGCAAGAAGCCTTTTAGAATATCCATATGAGCTGGCACGAAATCTTCGCTCACATTGCGCGCGCCCAAGAACACATTCAAGCGGGCGCTGAGATGCATCAACCACAGCATCACAAAACACCACAGCGCAGTTGCATTTCCAGAAACGTAAATGGCCACGGCAAACACAATGACCACAATTTCATGCCAAAGATTGGCACTTAACGCATGGCCAAAATGAGCCACACCCGAACAGTCTGCAGAACAGCGTTGTTTGCGCGGGCCGGTGATATAGCCCATGTATAGTGCCATCTCAGTCCAGCCCCAAGCAAGCAGACCTGCGGCGAAACTTTCTGCAACAGCCAATGTGGAATTGCCGTCGCGCAGTGTCCAGATCACATACGCGCAACCCAAGAGAACCAGTGTTGCCGCTGCCATGCTCCATTTGAATGTGCGCGTGGCCAAACTATCAAGATAAAAAATGATAGCTGTGAACACGCTCCACAATACAAGCACATAAACTGCAGCAGCAAGCACCATCATGGCTCAATAACTCGGCGCCAAGCGCACATTGGCCGGCGCTTCATTGCGTTTGCTGGGCATTGTGTACAATCGCAAGAACACCCAACCGGCCTTCAGGCCAGTTGTAACCTTGCTGATTTTTGCTGTGAGGCCACCTTTGGCTTGCTGGGTTGCGGCCACTTCGGTGATCGCAATCAGCTTGTTGAGCAATGCCAAAAATTTCGGGTTATCAATATCAATTTCCAACGGGAAAACTTGGCGAGAAATTTCTGACGTGATACGAAACACCTTCATGCCATATTCCGTTGGGTCAACACCCAATGCGGCATGAAAATGCGGGCGCTGATGATCACGCACATACATGGTGGCAAAGATGGCCAGCAAGAAGAACTTCACCCAATATTTATTGAGGCCGGACAATAATTCCGGGTTTGCACGCATTAACAGAGCAAATGCTTCGCCATGGCGAAATTCATCGTTGCACCACTTTTCAAACCATTTGAAAATCGGGTGAAAGCGCCTTTCAGGGTGAGCTTGCAAATGACGGAAGATGGCAATGTAACGCGCATAGCCAATTTTTTCTGACAAATAGGTTGCGTAGAAAATGAACTTGGGTCTGAAATAAGTATATTTCTTGGCCTTGGTCAGAAAGCCCAAATCCACACCGATGTCAAAATCTTTCAATGTGTCGTTGATAAAGCCAGCGTGTCTTGCTTCATCGCGGCTCATGAATTTGAAAAGCTCGGTAATGTCCGGATTGGTGCCGCGCTTGCGCATTTCAGCATAAAGCACACAGCCCGAAAATTCTGCTGTGAGGGAGCTTACGAGAAAATCGACAAATTCTTTGCGAAGCCCCGGTTCTAAATCATCAAGCGAAACTTTATCCCATTCTTCAGAACGGCGGAAATGAGTTTTGTTCGGATCTTCACGCAGCTCTTCCAAAAGCTTGTCCCATTCGGCGCGCACCGGTGCCACATCCATTTTGTCTAAAGCCGCAAAATCAGTGGTGTAAAAACGTGGGCTCAGCGCAGTTGTGGTGGCCGCCATCTCGGTTGTGTTTTTGGCGCGAAAGCCTAATTTTTCAATGGTCATAATGCTTTCTCCTCCGAGAACGAGAATTCGAGCAATTCCATATATTCCAAATTTCCGGTCAATTTTGTCCACTGGCGTTCCAGCCAGCCCGCACGGCTGATTGTGGCTTGGCGGCGCTCGCTATGGGTTTGGCCATAGGGCACCCGAATTTCAGCGCCTTCAACCCGCACTTCATCACCGGGTTGAATTTTAACATCTCCATCAAGCACCACATGGGCCTGTAAAGATTCAAATGTGTTGATAACATTGACAGTGCACATGACGTGTTCGCTCACTTTGGTGGCGAAGGGATTCATCATAGACCCTCTCCTTTTTTCTGGTTGGACATGAGTGCGGCAAAAACCGCCGTGTTGGCAGGGCCATAGGCATTCATCGAAAGTGTTTTGCCTGAGACCTCGTCAATGAGAAACAGCTGATTGCCCAAATGGGTTTCCAGCCGAAAATTTCCATCAAGTGTTAAACCTTTACGCAAGCGGTCATGCACCAAGGTTCTAAGCGTGGCGCGAAAAAAGCTGCCTTCTCCACGCTTATATTGAACAATGCTCTCAGCGGTTTTTGCATCGCGCACAATAACGCTGCCTTCGACTGAATCTTCAACTTTCAACTCGCGCATTTGGGTTGCGGGTTCTGATGGCAAAGAGGGTGGCGGTTGATAGCCTGCTAACCGAAATGCACCAATCAACAGAAACACCCCGGCCAAACCAATGAAGATTGATCTGAACGGTTTTGTTTCAAAAATTTGGACGGCGCTGGCTGACATTGTTCTTACTCCGCTGGAATCAAGTGGCCCTGAGGCATTGTATTTTGTATTTCGGCAACTGGCATCTGTCCACCCAATATGAATGCAAGACGCGATGCCACACCTTCAACATCTGGAATATCACGGAAGGATGGTTGCGGCCTTGTGAGATTCCAAGGTTTGGCATGGGGCCACAACAACAGATAGGCCAATCTTGTCGCACCACCTGTTTTAAAACAAACTGTGCCACAGCCTTTGCCAGTTGGCGCAAACGACGCACCATCAATTTGGCGCAGCGGCAAATTGATGATGACAGGCAAGGCAATTCCAACCTTCATCAAAACGCGTTTGCTGGTCAGCGTATAATGCGTGGTGCGTGCGCTGGCATAGGCAAAGCCCAAGAGAATAGCACAAGCACAAAGCCCTAAGCCCAACATGGCCGGAACAGCGTGAACGGCTTCCGCCAATGTTGCACCATTGCTGAGTTTCCAAACCCCTTGGGCCACGATCAAAGCGGCAAAATAAATTGCAACTTTGCGAATGTGGAACGCATTGATGGCCAAGCGTTTCCAATCTGGGCGGCCTTGCCATAAAAGGCGTTCACCTTCGGGCAGATGGTCTGGCAGACCTTCGGGGATGATGTCAGGTTGCGCGCTCAAAATAATGGCTCCGCACGTTGTGGCGTGGCATAAAGCGTGCCAGCACCATAAAAGCCAAAGATTTTTTCTTCTTCAAGACGCGTTACAACATCGGGCTTTTTTTGTGTTGGAACAGATGCAAACTGGCTGCCCAGAATAGACTTAACCCGAACTTGTTTTGCAGCACCCACAACACGGGCCAACGTGGCTGGCAAAAGCACATTGCGCTTTTTGCCCTTATCGCCAGTTTCAACTTCGAAATAGCGGATAAGATATTCAGCTTGATCAACCCAAACATCGCGCACCACGCCGCCCACTTCGCCATCAGCGCCCACAACGTTCATGCCAATCGGATTAGGATCAGAAGGATCAACATAAAAATCCGGGGCGGCACGCAATGGCACCAATTTTGGTGTGCCATGAACGGTCACGTCTGGAACATCGCGCCGTTCGGCATAAGCGCCGGGGCCAACGCCTGCCGTCATCGGATCACCATTGGGAATTAACGGCGCACCCGGAAAATTGGCGGCCGGTGTGCCATTCACGGTGCGCATGTCTTGGGGTTGAGCGCGTGGCGCTTGAACTGTTGTGCCATCGGCCAACAAATAGCTTTTTGGCTTTGGCACGGCGGGAAAACCTTGCACTGTAATGGCACCCGAACGGTCGCTTTCCAGCGGATAGCCCTCGCGCTTGTTCTCGCGGTGCAGATAATAAACCAAGCCAAAGAAGAAGCCTATAAATAAAACCAAAATCACTTGGGCGAGATCGATATTTCCAACAAAAGTCGTGTGCATGTTTTGCTCCCTTTTTTTATCCTGGATATTGAACGAGGCCGAACTTTGTGTTCGGTGGTGTGAGTGTTGAACGCCCGGCCACGCGAACCAGCGGACCCAAGGCAACGAGTGTTACAAACAATAGAAAAACTTCAAACGAATAGACAAAACAATAGCCCGTGGCGTTGGTTTGCAACGTGGTGCCGAATGTGCCCTTCATTGCAAATGTGCTGATAAAATCGCGCACAAAGCCACTAAAGGCCACGGCAAGGCCGCCAGAAGTAGCCTGCACCGCGCCCCAAGCACCAAGCGCCAAGCCAGATGATGTTCCAGCGGCAATTTCCATGGCGGCCGTTAACATGCCCACCGCAAACAAGCCGTTGCTGAAGCCGATGAAGGTTGCCGATATTGTGAACATCTGTGTGGAGCTTATTGCCGGCGCAAAGGCCACGGCAGAAAATGCCACAATGCCCATAACCGCGCCGATGGATGCCACCCGACAAGGATCACTGCCATTGGAAAGAAGATGTGCCGAAAGGGCAAAGCCACACAGGGTTCCAATTGCCATAAATGAATTCAACAACGTGGTTTGCCCAACTGTCATCGCAAAGATCTGGCCGCCGAATGGCTCAAGCAAAATGTCCTGCATGGCAAAGGCAGCAGTGCCAAGGCCAAGCGCCACCAACAACCGAAACACGCGGCCAGTTTTCAACAGTGCCGAAAATGCCTGCGTGAAGCTTACTGCGTCTTCATCACCAGAAGTGAGTTGTGGGTTGCGGGTTTCTTGTTTCCACATGGCAATGCAGTTGAGTACAACTGATGTGACGGCCACACCTTGAATAATTTGGATGAGGTGAAGCTGGCTAAAATGCTGCAGCAAACTTCCGAATATAATTGCGCTGACAGCCATACCAAACAACAGCGTTACATAAAGCAAGGCCACAACGCGGGGCCGCACATGTTCTGGTGCCAAATC